>JACQFX010000002.1 GCA_016199835.1 Nitrosomonadales bacterium
AACCCGAGCCAGAAGACTGGCGCTCAGATAATCGCTCAACCGTGCTCCGGCTCCCAAGATTGCTTTGGTTCGTGCCATCTCCGCCCCCGTTTGGATGATGGTCAAAGCATAACCTAAATTTTCCTAACCGAACAGTATTGTCTCAGGCTCCGCTTTTTTATTTGCTGTTATCGATTTTATTGTTCTTCGAGTACCGTGTAATGAACTTCGGCACGACGATTCTGTGCGCGGCCTTCTTTGGTTTCGTTGCTGGCTATCGGCTGCGACTTGCCCATTCCCCTCGTGGTGATGCGCTTGGCATCGACACCATTCGTGACCAGCCAGTCCTTCACTGATTCTGCCCGCCTTTCCGATAGGCTCTGATTGTAGGCGTCGCTGGCAAGGTCATCTGTATAGCCGATGACTTCTATGCCAGCCCCGGGGTGCTTGTTGGCGAACTCGATCACAAGCCTCAGTTTGGCACCCGCGCTGGATTTCAACTGGGCTGAATCAAAGAAGAAATTGGCACCGGTGATAATTACAGGCTTGGCGGTCTTGATAACCTGTTTTACGGTTACGGGAGTTATCACGGCAGGTGGTGGAGGCGGAGCAGGAGGGGTGGCGCTCACACGGGACAGGCGATCCTTTTCCAGGGCGCTGTTGAATATGCCATCTTTATCAGTTTGCACGACGTCAATAGCTTCGGCCGGGCAGGTGGTGAACATGTCGTCGTCTGGTGTGGTTACCGGTTTCGGCGGCGTCATGTCGAGATTTTTGAGCTTGAGGACATTGAGCAGGTTACCGGATGCGGCCTGATATTTTGCATCGGCGATCATCAGATCCATTTCCGAATTCAGATAGTCGCGGCGCGCCGTGTAATACTCGTTTTCGATGTCGAGCACATCAAGCAAGGTGCGTTGGCCAATATCGTATTGGTTGCGGAAGGCTTCGCGCACTTTGTCTGTGCTCAACTGATGCTGATCCTGATATTGCAATTGCTCGATCAAACGCAGGTGGTCGTTGAAAGACATGGCGAGATTTTGACGTACCTCGCGGCAGACCTTCTCGCGCAGATCCTTGGCGATATTGACTTCTTCTGCAGCCTTGAGTTTTTTGGACTTGTCCTGGTTGCCACGGAAGAGGTTCCACGATACGGTCAGGCCCGCAGTTTTCTGAACTGTAGAGCCGGGGTAGAGTGCATCGGCCGTCTTGTCATGGACGCCTTCGAGATAGGCGTCGATGCGTGGGTAGAAACCTGATTTCTGAACTTCAACATTGCGTTTGGCGGAGAGAATGTTTTCGAAAGCGGCCTTGAGCAGAGGTGACTTTTCAAACCCCAGATTGATGCTTTCAACCCGGCCCTTGGGCAAATCTTGGGCAAGGATGGCTGCGGAAGGCCCCTCCATTTCGATCTTTGGCAATTCGCCGACAATACGCTGATAGCGTGCGCTGACATCGTGCAGATTGGCTGTTTCTGTCAGTAGATTAGCTTCGGCTAGTGCCAGACGGCCAGTGGCTGTTTCAAAATCAACCTGACGTCCCACGCCGGACTGGGCGCGCTCCTTGACTTTTGTGTAGGCCAGGCGGTGAGTGACATAGCTTTCCTGGGCGAATTCGACCAACTGGCGATGGCGCCAGACATCGATATAAGCAGTGGCAGCATCAAGCGCAGCACTTTCAGAAGCATCAAGCATTTCGTAAAAACGCACCATGCTGGCATGCTCAAGCCGCTTGGTATCATTTTGCGTTGCAAAACCTTCGAATAGATTCTGGCTCAGGGTTATCTTGCTGGTCTGGAAATTGAAACTGTGTTCGCTAGCCGGAGGGGTGTATAGCGGGGATTCGCGTTTCTGGTAGGCAGTGCCGTACAGGACATCCAGCGCAGGCAGATAGCGGCCCCATGTGATGTCACGTTCATAAAGGCTGGCTTTGAACTCGTTCCATTTGGCGGTGACTTCCGGATTGGTCAGGACTGCTTTGCTGGCAACTTCGTTGAGTGTAACAGGCGCGGCCTGAGCGCCTGCAATCGCCAAGCCCAAGGCCAGGGAAATAGCGGACTTACGGAATACGTGCTGCATGATGACTCCCCTGAATCATTTATTGTTGATTTTGGATACAGTAGCCATTCCCCAGCCATGTTTTGATGATACGTTTTGTACGTAGCAATGGTGTTCAGCACAAACGAGCCATCATCATTGTTTTTATTGGCTCGTGCAGTCTACCCGAACTAGAACAATTATTGCAAAAATTCTGATTCGGAATACGGGGTTGAGAAGCCTTTGCGGGTCGAGTGCCGCGCAATTTTTATAGTAAACTGCCCGGCATATCGAATGCATGCATTTTGCGGATAGTTCCTGTTGATAAAAATACAACATCGTTGCGCATTGCTGTTGGCTTGCTTCGGCTTGTGTGGCATAGCGCTGCTGGCTGGTGCGGTCGATGCTTTTCGCCTGGAGCGTGTCATGCAGGCCGTTCAGCAACGCTATGGCGGCAATGCGGCGGCCATAGCGAAAGACTGGGAAGGTGCGCTGAGCGTATTTCAGGGAGAGGCCGAGCAGAAAAAGCTGAAGGATGTAAACGAATACATCAATCACAAGGTGCATTTCGAAACCGATTTGAAAGTCTGGGGGCAAGAGGATTATTGGGCGACGCCCATAGAGGCGCTGATGAGAGGCGCCGGCGATTGTGAGGATTACGCCATCGCCAAATATTTCTCGCTGAAGTTTTCCGGCGTCCCTGTTTCAAAATTGCGGATAACCTATGTTAAAGCGCGGATCGGGGGCGCAGACAGCAATGTTACCCAAGCTCACATGGTGTTGACCTACTATGCCACGCCGGATGCGGAGCCGCTGGTGCTGGACAATCTGATTGGCGAGATCCGTTCCGCATCACGGCGTTCTGATCTGGTTCCGATTTTCAGCTTCAACTCGGAAGGTGTGTGGGCCGCAGGAGGCAGTGCGCCGCAATCGGGTGGCGGCAGCCGTCTATCGAAATGGACGGATCTGGTTGAAAAGATGAAAAGTGAAGGTTTTGAGTAAAGTGAGGTTGCTATGTCATTAATGCGTCAGTTATGGCTGGCCGTGATTGTTTCTACGGTCATGGCTTTTGCAGGAAGTTTGGTATTGAGTATCTGGTCGGCCCAAGGCTATTTAACGCAGCAACTCGAGCGCAAGAATGATGATGTCGCCAACTCGCTGGGGCTATCCATGACACAGCAGGAAAAAGATCCGGTAACGATAGAACTGCAAGTGACGGCATTGTTTGATACGGGCTATTACCAGACGATTTCGGTAACTGACCCGTTTGGCAAAGTGATAGCCCAGCGCATTCAGGATAAATCGGAAGCGAATGTGCCATCCTGGTTCATCAAGTCGTTCCCGATTAAATCCAAGCCGGGGCTCGCGCAAATCAGCGATGGCTGGAAACAGTACGGTATGGTGACGGTGATAAGCCATACCCAGTTTGCTTATCAGGCATTGTGGGAGCAGGCGGGCAAGTTGTTGTTCTGGTTTTGTGCGGGCGGTGTCGGTGTCGGTTTTCTCGGTACGCTCGTGTTGCGCACCATCGGACGCTCACTCAACGATGTGGTCAATCAGGCGGGCGCCATTGGTGAGCGGCGCTTCATTACGATCGCCGAACCTCGGACGCCGGAACTGCGCGCCCTTGCCCGCGCCATGAATGGCATGGTGGATAGGGTGCGCCAGATGTTCAACGAGGTGGCGGCACGTCTCGATGAACTGCTGCACCGCGTGAATTACGATCAATTGACCGGGTTGCCGAACCGCGATTATTTCATGACACACTTCAAGGAGCAGCTTACGGCGGATGAGGTTGCGCATAGCGGCGTTCTGGCAGTGATGCGCCTGGACGATCTGAATCAGATCAATGATGCCATGGGGCGCGCGGGAACGGATAATTTGCTCAAGGAAATCGGGCAGATATTTACAGATTTCTCCAGACAGCAGGAAGGCGCGCTGGCGGGGCGGGTCAAGGCGGGCGAAATCGCCCTGGTGTTGCCGGGAGAGGGCGACTCCCGCAGCGTGGCACAACGCATGGAGCAGTTGCTGGCTGAGCAGTTGGTGATGAACAGGGTTGAACTGAGCGACATCTATCATCTTGGCGTGGTTCATTTCGAACACGGCGCCAATGTTGGCGACATCCTTTCCAGAGTTGACCATGCGCTGGCGCTGGCCCAGGGGCAGGGAGCGAATACCAGCTACGCTATCGAAAGCGATGTGCAGGTAAGCATCATCCCGGGCGAGCAGTGGCGCGCACTGTTAACACAGGCCGTGACCGCCGGTAACGTGAAGCTGATCTTTTATCCAGTTATCAAGCAGGATGGAACGTTACTGCACCGGGAGGGCATGGTTCGCTTGCAGCCTGAGCCCGGCAAGCAATTGATGATGGCCGGCGATTTCATGCCGGTTGCGGCGCGCCTCAATTTGACGGCACAAATTGATCTGGAGGTAATCCGTCTGGCGCTGGAGCATTTGTCCACTATAGTGGATGATGTGGCGGTAAATCTTTCAGCGGAAACGATTAGCAACTGGGCGTTTCATGCCGATCTTTCCAGGCTCTTGCGCAGCCACACCGGGCTTTGCTCGCGTTTGTGGTTTGAGGTCTCCGAATATGGCGCCTTCAAGCATTTTGACGCCTTCATGGATATTTGCCTGATACTCAAAAATTCCGGCTGTCACATCGGCGTGGAACACTTCGGTCAACGCCTGTCGGAGAGCCAGAAGCTTACCGAGCTCGGGCTCGACTACGTCAAGATCCATCCGGGGCTGGTGCGCGGCATAGAGGAGAATGCCGGCAATCAGGAATTTTTGCAGCGTTTCTGCGGGATCGCCCATGCGGTTGGCGTCATCGTTATAGCCGTCGGCGTGCAGAGCGATGCTGAGTTGTTGATGTTGCGATCGCTTGGTGTGGATGGTGCAACCGGGTCTGCGATCACTTTGTAGGGATTCCGGTTAACGCGAAATTTTTATCCGACGGCAGGAAGCTATATACTGTCGCCGGGCTGTTTGCATCGCATTCGCGCTGACCCGCAAAACATAACGATGACGAAACACCAAGAGGAGAGCATGTCCGCAAAAAAACTCCGGGTTCTGCTGATCGAGGCGTCTACCGGCGATGCCGGGCATACGCTTGCCAGACTGGAACAAGGTGGCTATGCGGTCGAACATTTGCGAGTGAGCGACGCGGCAGCCATGCGAGCAGCCTTGTCGAAAAACAAATGGGATGTCGTGCTATGCAGCTACGATGCAGCCGGTTTCTGCGGCCTGGATGCGCTCAAGCTGATGCAGGCGGAAAAGGTTGATCTGCCATTCCTGTTCCTCTCGCATGATCAGAGCGAAGCTACACTCATTCGGGCCATACAGGCGGGCGCGCACAGTTACATCTCCAGGGACAACCTGGATTTTCTCGTTCCTGCCATAGAGCATGCCCTGCGCGAAGCCCGCATTCGTCGCGAGCACAATGAAGCGCAACTCGCTTTACAGAAATACCAGGCACGCTTGCATTCCTTCCTCTCCAATTTGCCGGGCATGGCTTATCAGTTGTTGCTCGACAACAATGATGCCCTGTCTTTCCCTTATGTCAGCGACGGCAGCCGTTCCCTGCTCGGGATCGAGGCGCTGGATCTGACGAAGAATGCCAACCTGTTTTTGAACATATTGTATCCGAACGATCGCGCCTCCCTGCAGCAGGCCATGCGCACTTCGGCGGGCGACCTCACCCTGTTGAATTGGGAGGGGCGTATCGTGATGCCGCAGAACGGCAATATCAAATGGGTCAATATGCGCTGCACGCCATGCAAGCTGGATAACGGCAATGTGCTGTGGGAAGGCATCATGACCAACATCAGCCAGAGCAAGTTTGCGGACATTGGCCTGAAACAATCGCAGGAGCAGTTGCGCGAATTGTCTTCGCACATCCAAGACGCGCGCGAGCAGGAGCGCCTGCATATTGCGCGCGATATCCATGACGACATGGGCGGCACACTGACCGCCATCAAGATCGACGTTGCATGGCTGAGCGCGCACCTTGGCGAACAACCCGAACTGCTGGCCAAATCCCGGGGGGTCGAAGCGCTGGTGGATCGCTGCATCAAGTCGGCCAACAATATCCTGCGCAGTTTGCGCCCCAGCGTGCTGGATTCCTTCGGTGTCATCGCGGCCATCGAAATGGAGGTCGAGGAATTCGAGAAGCGCACCGGCATTTCATGTCCGATCAGCCAGGTGGATGAAGGAATGGAGATCAATCCGGAGGCTTCCATTGCGCTGTTCCGCATTCTGCAGGAGGCGCTGACCAACATCATGAAGCACGCCAAGGCCAGCGAGGTGACAGTGGATATAGCCAACCGCAAGAGCGGCGTGGATCTGGTCATCAGCGATAATGGTGTCGGGCTCAGGGAAGTCGATCGGCAGAAGCCCCGCTCCTTTGGCTTGCGTGGTATTCAGGAGCGCGTTGCCCATTTTAACGGCGAAGTGCAGATTCGCAGCAAGCCCGGAAAAGGTACCACGATTAAGGTGCATGTCCCTCACGCGGCGGTGCAACCTGATGAGGACGATGCACTGTCGCAGCAAAAATTGTTCTGAGATATTCATGGATAAGCGGTAATGACGAAGACGATAAACGTGTTGGTGGTGGATGATCACTCCCTGATCCGCAAGGGTTTGAAGCAGATACTGGATGACACCAGCGATATCCGGGTGACTGGCGAGGCCGAGACCGGCCAGGAGGCAATCAGGATGGCGCGCGAACATAAGTATGACATCGCGCTGCTCGACATCACCTTGCCGGACAAATATGGCATAGACGTGCTCAGGCAGTTGCGGTTGCAGCGCCCCGACATGCCGGTGCTGATACTCAGTATGCACCCGGACGAACAATACGCCATGCGCTCCATCAAGGCTGGCGCGTCGGGTTACATGAACAAGCAAAGCGCACCATCACAACTGGTCACCGCCATCCGCCAGGTCGCTGGCGGGAAAAAGTATATCAGTGGTGTACTCGCGGAACAGTTGGTCAATGAATTGTCCGAACCCGGTAAGCAGGACGTGTCGCACCAGATTCTGTCCAACCGCGAATACCAGACGCTATGCCTGATGGCCTCTGGCAAGAGCCTGAGCGAAATGGCGGATGTCATGTCACTCAGCGCCAAAACGGTCAGTGTGTACCGTGCGCGCATGCTGGAGAAAATGGGCTTCAGGAACAATGCGGACGCCATACGCTATGCGGTCAATAATCATCTGATAGATTGACCCCGCGCAAAACATCATTCACGCCTTGACCTGCCTGACGCGATGCCGATAATAGGCATCTTTCTGCAACAGTTTTCGAGAGTACCAGGACATCCATGACTACCTTTACAAGTCCATCCGACATCGCGCGAGAAACCCTGAAGGCTTTGGCCATGCGCAAGTTGGTTCCGACGCCGGACAACTATGCGCGCGTCTATCAGGAAATCAGCGGGCAGCCTGCCACGGGAGTGCCGGATGGCGGGCCGAAACCGGCCGTCGCTTGGCCCGACCTGATACGCGATCTGCTCAAGCAGTTGGAAACGCCACATAAAGGCATCACGGTCACCCGCAAGAAAGAGGGGGTGGATATCGTGCTGAAAAAGTTCTCCGGCAATCCGGAAGAACTGTTCGAGAAATTGCGCGGATTGATGCGCTCCTGGGCCACAGCGCCGACTGCGGCCAACCTCGGTGAATTGGTGTCGCAGGAAATGCAGACAGCGGTCGGCGCTGCGCTGGCTGCCGTGAATGCGGCTCCGGCAAATCCGGTAGCCGATTCTGAAATGGTCGCGCAACTGCGTGAGCTGCTGGCGCAAACTCTGGAAGGCGCCCTCGGCGCACAGCCGGAGCTGGAAGCAGCGATGGTGACCGAGATGCAGGAAATGATCCGGCAGGCGCGCGAGGTCAACGACCTGGCGCAGGCCACCAAGCTGTCCAAGTTATCGCGCCAGTTCTGGATCAAGCTGGAATTACGCGGCGGCGACAAGGCCAAGATACAGGAAGGGCTGGTGCGCTTGCTGCGGTTGCTGGTGGAGAATGTCGGCGAATTGACGACGGAGGACAAATGGCTGCACGGGCAGATCGCCACCTTGCAGGAAATAATTTCGCGCCCCATGGATAAACGCACCATAGCCGACGCGGAGCGCAATCTGCGCGATGCCATTATCAAGCAGCATTTGCTGAGAGAAAGCTTGACCGATGCGAAATCGACGCTCAAGAACCTGATGGCTACTTTCATAGATCGTCTGGGTGAATTGACCGAAAGCACCGGCGACTACCACGCCAAGATCGCGGACTATAGCCAGAAGATTGGCGGCGCCGACAACCTTGCCGAATTGAGTCATCTGCTCGACGATATCATGCATGACACGCGCGTCATCCAGGACAGCGCGCAACGCTCGCATGAGGAACTGCTTGTTACCCGCAAGCAGGCGCAAGAGGCCGAGGAGCGGGTCAGGCAACTGGAGCGGGAGCTGGCGGAAGCAAGCGAAAAGATGCACGAAGATCAGCTCACCGGTGCGCTCAACCGGCGCGGAATGGATGAAACACTGGAACGCGAAATCAATCGTGCCGACCGCCAGCAATCCCCGGTCAGTCTGGCCTTGCTCGACATAGATAATTTCAAGCGCCTGAACGATACCTTGGGACACCAGGCAGGCGATCACGCGCTGGTGCATTTGACTTCCGTCATCAAGGAAACCTTGCGCCCGACCGATGCGGTGGCGCGCTATGGCGGCGAGGAATTCCTTATCATCATGCCAGACACCGGGTTGGAAGACGCGATGGCGACGATCTCCCGCTTGCAGCGCGAACTGACCAAGAAATTCTTCTTGCACAACAACGAACGACTGCTGATAACCTTCAGCGCCGGTGTGGCGTTGCGCAATGCAGATGAGGGAGCCGATCTGGTAATAGGCCGTGCCGACAAAGCCATGTATCACGCCAAGCAGACAGGGAAGAATCGCGTGGTCGCGTCCGAGTAGCAAAGTGCCGGGTGAGGCTCTCTTGTGCGATCCGGGAAATATATTTATGAGCAAAGCATTCACCAGGGAAAACGACGACGAGGATGAACTGGAATCCCCGCCGCAGCTTCCTGCCGGACAGAAAAACTATATTACTCCCGCCGGATATCGGCGCCTCATGGGCGAGCTTGATCGCCTGTGGAAAGTGGAACGACCGGCGCTGGTGCAGACCATTACCTGGGCCGCGTCCAACGGCGATCGTTCCGAGAACGGCGATTATATTTACGGCAAGAAGCGGCTGCGCGAGATAGACCGGCGCATGCGTTTTCTTTCCAGGAGGCTGGATCATGCGCTGGTGGTCGATCCGACACAACGCAAGGAGTGCGATCAGGTTTTCTTTGGCGCCACGGTGACGGTGTGCGGGCAGGGCGGCGTGGAACGTACTTATAGCATCGTCGGCGTAGATGAGGCCGACGCGGGGCGCGGCTTGGTCAGTTGGGTGTCACCGCTGGCGCGTGCACTGCTGAAAGCACGCGAGGGAGATGCCGTCGTGTTGCTGGTTCCCGGCGGAGTGGAGGAGCTGGAGGTGGTGGAAGTTGCGTACCGCGAGATAGTTTTAGACTGAGCCCATTGTCGCCGGTGCTGTTCCGATCCACCGTCAAGCTTTTACGTTCAGCATTCCACGGTAGAGAACGGCGGGAAAGCGAAGTGCCGGAATTTTTTCTGCCACGATTCAGCGCCGGTTAAGTATTGACAGCATCGCTTCGATATCGACGATTTTGTCGCGCGCGGCACCGCGCAGCTCCCCACGCACCACCTCTATGTCATCGAGCCGTTTCCAGTCGTCGAAGGATACTACTTGCACACCGCGCTGATGCAGCAGGGAGAGGATGGCCGAGCTGTCAGGAAGCGCTCGCGCTTCGAGTCCTGCGCCATCGGTCATCATGTGCTCGACGACATGGACGGATGCCGGCTTGTGGGAGCCTATAAGCCCGCGCGGTCCGGTGCGCGCCCAGCCGACGACGTATTCTCCGGGGATCGCGGCACGATTGATGGGATCAACGACCCGTCCATCTTCATTGGCAATAGTGCGTGCTTTCTCGTCGTAGGGGACGCCTGCTATGCGCTCGGCGGCAAAGCCGACTGCGGGCAACACCATGCCGACTTCGAGTATTTCCATTTCGCCGGTGCCGTGCGCTCTGACCGTGCCATCCGGCAGTGTTTCCAGCCGGTTTTTTTCGAGTGCAAGGCCGCACACATTGCCGTTGGAATCGGCGATTACTTCGGTCGGCGAGACGCGGAAGCGCAAGTGCAATTTTTTCCTGTTTGCAGCGGGCTGCCGCACAGTGAAAGACTGGAGAATTTTCAGGTTCTTCTCCTGTTGCGAGCTGCCCTCGGCTGCGGGGATGGTGCAGCCTGCAAGCTCATCAGGAGCAAGGATCGGGTCGACATCTTCCATCTCGCCGAGTTCTTTAAGCTCGACCGGTGTGAACGAGGCCTGCTCCGGTCCGCGCCGCCCGAGTATGAACACTTCTCGCACCTTGCTGTTGCGCAACGCCTCCAGTGCATGTGCGGCGATGTCCGTCTTTTCGAGTTCGGCGGGCGCGCGCAACAGGATGCGGGCGGCATCAATGGCAACGTTGCCGTTGCCGACCACCGCGACGCGCGACACCGACAGATCAATTCTGGCGTGACGGTAATCCGGATGCCCGTTGTACCAGCCGATGAACACTGTCGCCGGCGTGCAACGCGCGATGCCTTCTCCCGGAATGCCCAGGCGCCGGTCGTCCTCGTTGCCGACTGCATAGACGATCTGGTGATAATGCTGGCGCAAGTCTTCCACCGTCACATCGCGCCCGAGGCGCACATTTCCCAGGAACCTGAACGTGGGGCGTGCGGCGGTCTTGTCGTAAACGCGGGTGACAGCTTTGATATTCTGATGGTCGGGTGCCACCCCGCCCCGCACCAGCCCGAATGGGGTGGGGAGACGCTCGAACATATCGACATGCACTTCGGTATCGGTGCGTTTGAGCAGCGCCTCTGCGGCGTAAAATCCGGCGGGCCCGGAACCAATGATGGCTATATGCATGAATGACCTCGATGCCTGGCCCTGTGTGGCAGGGCATCTGCCTGCCAATGTTTGCGGATCAATACCGGGCTATTGTTCATGATCCGGGTTGCGATCACAACGTCCGGCATATTTTCCTGATCGCCGCATCCTCCTCGCTGGCGGCGATGCTGAAGCCCAGCGTCGCGACGAGTTTGAGCATGTTGTGGTTGCTCGCCAGAACTTCGCCTTCCATGGTCTTCAAACCCTTGCTGCGTGCCGCATCCATCAGGCTGCCCATGAGTTTGTGGCCGACCGCCTTGTGTTGCCACTGGTCGCTCACCACCAGCGCGAATTCGCACGATGCACCATCCGGGTTGATAGCATAGCGACATACGCCGATCTCGATTTCCTTGCCGTTTTTTTCGGTTACCGCGAGCAGCGCTATCTCGCGGTCGTAATCCAACTGGGTGAAGCGTACCAGCATGGCTTCTGAAAGTTCGTGCACGGTGTTCATGAAGCGGAAATACTTGGTCTCCTCCGACAGGCCGCGCACGAATTCCTGTTCCAGTTCCGCATCCTCCGGGCGTATCGGGCGTATGGTGATGTCGGTGCCGTCGGGCAGTTGCCATTGCGTGACGAGGTGGGCGGGGTAGGGATAGATCGCCATGTGCGCGTAGCGGTCGCCCGACACTGGCGCGTAGTCCACCACCACGCGCGCATCCGCCGCCAGCGCGCCGTGCTCGTCCACGATCAATGGGTTGATGTCCATCTCTTTCAGCCAGGGTAGCTCGCACACCATCTCGGATACGCGCAGCAGCAGGCTTTCCAGCGCTTCCATCTGAATCGGCGGCATGTGGCGGAAGGTGCCCAGCAGTTTGGACACGCGCGTGCCCGCGATGAGTTCGCGCGCGAGGAAAGTATTGAGCGGCGGCAGCGCGATCGCGCGATCACCCATCACTTCCACCGTGGTGCCGCCCGCACCGAAAGTTATCACCGGGCCGAACACCGGGTCGGTGGTGACGCCCAGCATCAGCTCGCGCCCGTTGGGTTTGATCACCATGGGCTGGATGGCGATGCCGTCCAGCCGCGCGTCGGGGCGGTTCTTTTTTACCTCGATCATGATGTCGTTGTAGGCGGCGCGCACGGCGGCGGCGTTCATCAGATTGAGCTTGACGCCGCCCGCATCCGACTTGTGCGTGATGTCGGGCGAATTGATCTTCATCGCTACCGGCAGCCCCAGTTCCTGCGCCAGCATCAGCGCCTCGCTCGGTGAGCGGGCGACCACGGTGCTGGCGACCGGAATGTGGAAGGCGGCCAGCAGCGCTTTGGATTCCATCTCCGACAATACTTTGCGCCGCTCCGCCAGCACGGTTTCGATCAGCATGCGCGCCCCCTCAATGTCGGGCTCGTCGCGGTGCGACAGCGGGCCTGGTGTCTGCGCCAGCAGGCGCTGGTTGCGGTAGAAATCGGTGATGTAGGAGAAGGCTTCCACCGCAGCTTCCGGCGTGCGAAACGCGGGCACATGGGAGCGCGCGAATAGCGCGCGCCCCTCGCGTATCTGTGTGTCGCCCATCCAGCAGGTGAGCAGCGGCTTTCGGAAATGGGACGAGGTATCAAGCAGCATCTGCGCCACTTCCAGCGGCGCGGTCATCGCCTGCGGCGTGAGTATCACCAGCACACCATCTACGCCTTCGTCCTGCATACAGATGCTCGCCGCCTCGCGGTAGCGCTCGGGCGTGGCGTCGCCGATGATGTCCACCGGATTGTTGTGCGACCAGGTGGCAGGCAGCACTTCATTTAACCGGGAAATGGTTTGCTCGGACAGGTTGGCGACGGTCACGCCAAGGTCAACGGCACGATCTATCGCCATCACGCCGGGTCCGCCGCCGTTGGTGACGATGGCCAGACGGTTGCCGCTGTAATGATGGCGCGAGGCCAGCGATTGCGCGGCGGAGAACAACCCGCCTATGGACATCACGCGCACCACCCCGGCGCGGCGCAGGGCGGCATCGAATACGTTATCGGAGCCGACCAGTGCGCCGGTGTGCGACTGTACCGCTCGCGATCCTGCCTGATGGCGTCCCACCTTGATGACGAAGATGGGCTTGCTGCGCGCTGCTGCGCGCAGTGCGCTCATGAAGCCGCGTGCCTTGCGTATGCCCTCGATGTAAATCAGGATGCTCTTGGTTTGCGTGTCGGTGGCGAGGTAATCGAGTATCTCGCCGAAATCTATGTCGGCGGCGGTGCCCATGGACACTACGCTGGAGAAGCCGATGTCGTTGGGCGGCGCCCAGTCGAGAATGGCAGTGCATAGCGCCCCCGACTGTGATACCAGCGCGAGGTTGCCGGGTTTGACGTTGCCCTTGAAGAAAGTGGCGTTCAATCCGATGGCGGGGCGCATGATGCCGAGGCAATTTGGGCCGATGATGCGCACGCCGTAAGTTTTTGCGTTGGCTATCACGGCGCGTTCTATGATCGCGCCCTGGCTGCCCACCTCGCTGAACCCGGCGGACAGGATCACCGCCGCATGCACGCCGCGCTTGCCGCAGGCCTCGATCAGGTCGGGGATGGTGTCGGCCCGGGTGCAGATTACCGCCAGTTCCACCGGCCCGGCAATTTCGTCTATCGAGGCATAGGCGCGCCGGCCCTGCACTTCCTTGCGCGCCGGGTTGACCGCGTACAGCGCGCCCTTGAAGCCGCTCTCCAGCATGTTCTTGAACACGATGCCGCCCACGGCTTCGACGCGGTCGCTGGCGCCGATCACGGCGACGGATCCGGGGGAGAAAAGCGTGCTGAGGTAATGTTGGCCCATGATCTTGCTCCCGTTGTTGGTTATGCTGAATATAGCACTATACGGTTGTCAGTAAACGTCAGGGGCGGGCAGTTTGTCGTGATGTCTGGTGCGTTCTGGCATTGTGGCTGAACTGACGACGTTCAGGCGCAGTCTGGGTGTGGTGGCGAAAGACATTTTAGACAAAACCATTAGCGAAATGTATAGTGGTGCAAGGGAGCGCTGATGCAATCCAAACTTAAAATATCTGCCGAAGCGAGGACACTGGTATTGCCGCCGATAATTTCGGTTGTGGTGTTGGGGGGCTTGTATATGAGCGCGCGGGATATATTGCCTTCAGGCTCGAATGCAGATCTGCTCATTTTCTGTCTGGCGCTTATCCTGATCCCGATAACGAGCTATATCGTCGGGCACAAGGTGCTATTCCGTGTTCTTGGCTCCAGCGTTGATCGCACGGTCGATTTTGCCAAGTCGGTTGCTGACGGTACTCGCGAAAATCCCACGATGACTGAAACCCATGGTGTGGGGTCTATCGTCGCTTCAGTGGAAAAGCTGGCTGCCCAGGTTGAAGCTATTTCCCGGGGGATCTCGGCGAATGTCAAACAAATCAACTCCGAGGTCGAACAGCTTTCTGCGGGGGCGAACGAGATATTGTTCACTTCGCAGATGCAGGCTTCCTCTATCAACGATACCAAACAGGTGATGGGTGAAATGTCACAGCGCATACGGGCGGTGACCGAACTGACACGGGATACCGAGGCCATTTCGCATAAGGCGACCAGCATGTCTGCCAACGGCGAGATGGTGGTTCAGGATGCAGTGCAGGTGATGAAATTGATAGCGAACTCCATGGCGCTTGCCTCGCAGCAGATACATGCATTGACCAGCCATGCCCACGACATCGGTAAAGTGGCCACGGTCATCCGGGAGATTGCCGAACAAACGAACCTGCTTGCACTCAATGCTGCGATCGAGGCTGCCCGTGCCGGCGAACAGGGGCGGGGGTTTGCCGTTGTAGCGGATGAAGTGCGCAAACTGGCGGAAAGAACTTCGCAATCCACGCACGAAATCGATGCGACCATCCATGTCATGCAGGAACAGACACGGGATGCGGTAAAGGGCATCAATCAGGCTATGCCGTTGATGGATCAAGGCGTCGATAAGGCGAATCTCGCTTCGGCTGTGCTCAAGGGCATTCGCGAAGAGTCGCAAAATACACTGGAGAAAATATCGCAACTGGCAACACAGGTCGACGAGCAGTCGCAACTGGCGAGCAATGTCGTAGATAGCGTGACGCAAATTCTGGATATGACCGCAAATACCGATAGCACTGCGGAACGGATATTGCAGACATCAATCACGCTTTCCCACACGGCCACGCGGCTTCTGCATCAGACCCATGAGCCGGAATCCACTGCTTTGCCTGGGAGCGTAGATCCGGCATCGTAGCCTCGTCGTTGTTCATATCAAAGGAGATGGGAATGGCACTTATTACGTGGTCCAACATGCTTTCAACCGGAATCGGCGAACAGGATATCCAGCACAAGAAACTCATCGATCTTATTAATCAGCTCAACGATGCCATGCAGGCCGGCAAAGGGGCGGATGTGCTCGGTAAAGTGCTGTCCGAGCTGGTGAACTACACTGTGTATCACTTCGGCTATGAAGAGAAATTGATGGCGCAATACAAGTATGAGGATACGCCAGCGCACAAGGCGGAGCATGCCAAGTTCGTTCAGACCGCAGGTGACTTCAAGAAGAAATTCGATTCTGGCACCGCCGTGGTTTCGGTCGAAATCATGAATTTTCTGCGTGACTGGCTTACTAATCACATCATGAAAACAGATAAGAGGCTTGCCCAATCCCTCAACAAGCTTGGCGTAAAGTGATTCGGAAGAAATGGGGCGATCGCGTTCCATGCAAGAGCCCGTGTGGCTTCTCTTCAAATGGGACGATTGCGTTTGCTGCCAGCCTCCGATGCGGTTTGTAGCGCTTACTTGACCCGTTCTACAGAAGCCACAGCGTATTCCCTGATAGGCATTCAACACCGGACATAGACCACTACCTGTTTCAGGGGCGACCATGCAAACCGCCTACATCACTCATCCTGACTGCTTCAAGCACGACATGGGCGCGGGCCATCCGGAATGTCCGGCGCGGCTCAACGCGATTGAAGATCAGTTAATCGCTTCCGGGTTGCTGCCTTATCTGCAACAGCACGAGGCGCCGCTGGCGACGTTCGAGCAGTTGGTGCGCGTGCATGATCCGCGCTACCTCGAAAGCATCCAGGCCGCCGCGCCGCCGCACGGCCTGACCTACCTCGACCCCGACACCGCGATGAATCCACACACGCTGAATGCGGCGTTGCGGGCGGCGGGCGCGGCGGTGCTGGCCGTTGAGCTGGTGCTGGAACGCAAGGTGGAGAACGCCTTCTGCGCCATCCGCCCGCCCGGGCATCATGCCGAGTCGGCGCGCGCCATGGGTTTCTGTTTCTTCAATAACGTCGCGGTCGGCGTGGCGCACGCGCTGGCGAAGTACGGTTTGCGGCGCATCGCCATCGCCGATTTCGATGTGCATCACGGTAACGGCACCGAGCAAATTTTCCACGACGATTCGCGCGTGATGCTGTGTTCCACTTTTCAGCATCCCTATTATCCCTATCGCGGCGCAGACAGCGGCAACGAGCACATCATCAACGTGCCGCTGGCGGCGGGTACCAGCGGTGCGGAATTCCGTGCGGCAGTGGGCGAATACTGGCTGCCCGCGCTGGAGCGCTTCCAGCCCGAGATGCTGTTCATCTCCGCCGGTTTCGATGCGCACCGCGACGACGACATGGCGCAACTCAATTTGCTGGAAGCGGATTATTCCTGGGTGACACAGCAGATAAAAGAGGTGGCCGAGCGTTATGCGCAGGGGCGCATCGTGTCGATGCTCGAAGGTGGCTATGAACTGCACGCGCTGGGCCGCAGCGTGCAGGCGCATCTCAAGGTGTTGAGCGGGCTTTGATCAGATCGCGGGCACGGTCTGCGTCCGTTCCATCACAGCAGCAAAGAATCCATCCGTGCCGTGCAGTTGCGGCGACAGTTGCAGGCATACTCCCGTGTCCAGCGCGATGAGTTGTTTGGCCAGTATCTCTGCTGCGGGGCGCAAGACGAAATCCGGATGCGCGGCGAGGAAGGCGTCCACAATGGCGCGGTTCTCTTCGTGCAGCAGGCTGCAGGTGGCATAGACCAGACGTCCGCCGGGTTTGAGCAGCTTGCTGGCAGCGGCAAGGATTGCGGACTGCTTCTGCGTGAGTTCGGCTACGCTCTGCGGCGACTGGCGGAACTTGAGGTCGGGATTGCGGCGCAAGGTGCCCAGGCCGCTGCATGGCGCATCCACCAGCACGCGGTCTATCTTGCCTGCGAGACGTTTAATCTTCTGGTCGTTCTCGTGTGCGATGAGCTGCGGATGAACGTTGCTCAGGCCCGAGCGCTTCAGGCGCGGCTTGAGATTGGCGAGGCGCTTCTCCGAGATGTCGAAGGCATACAGCCGTCCTTGCGAATTCATCATCGCGCCCAGCATCAGCGTTTTGCCGCCCGCCCCTGCGCAGAAATCCACCACCATATCGTTGCGCCTGGGCGCGAGCAGGAAGCCGAGCAACTGGCTGCCCTCGTCCTGCACTTCGACCTTGCCGGTGACGAACAGCGGGTGCCGGTTCAACGCAGGCTTGCCGCGCAAGCGGATGCCGATGGGCGACCACGGCGTGGGCTGTGCATCCAGGCCGTCCACATGCAAGACTTGCAGCACTTCATCGCGTGCGGCGAGCAGGGTGTTGACGCGCAAATCCAGTGCTGCGGGCTGTTGCATGGCGTGGCCGGTGGTGAGTATCTCCTCGTCGCTCATCGTGCCGCGCATTTTTTCTATTAGCCATTCCGGCAATTCCGCGCGCAGCGCCAGCGGCAATTCATCCAGCTTGATGGCTTTGACATCGCCCAGCCATTTGCTTTCATCCTTCTTCAGATTGGGCTCGAGTTCGCGCAGGTTGTAGCCGCCGAAGCGCATCCAGTAAGCCAGCGCCATGCGGCGCGGTGTGGCACGCGCAGAGGGCGTGAGCTGGCAGGCATATTCCAGGAACATGCGGTGGCGCAGCACGCCGAACACGGTTTCTGCCACCAGCGCGCGTTCGTTGGAGCCCAGGCGCTCCTGCAGGAAAAAATAGCGCAGCGAGGTGTCGGCGGGATGTTCCAGCGGCAGGATCTTGCGCAATGCCTGGACTACAAGGTCGAGACGGTATTCGGTGAGTAGCATGGTTTGAGTACAGGTTAAGGCGTGGGGTCAAAGCGGGTCAGCACTTGCGTAAGCTTGCCGCCATCCGGATCGGTGATGGTCATTTTGCACGGGAAATTGGCGTGTTCTGCCGCTAGCCAGATTTCCGTGCGACTCTCGCCGGCTTTCGGTGAGCTGGCGACATGGATTGCCTTGAATGTGCCAAGCGGAACCGTCACGTCCTGCCCGGGCGTAATGAGGTAATTGTAGATGTCCAGCTTGCCGCCGTTGGTCATGTGAAAATCGTACGTCAAGATATTCTTCATCGGCATGAACATGAACTGGTACATCGCGCTCAGCCGGTCTTGCGTGCCGACAGGCAGGGGCAGTGTGCGCTTGCCGTTGCGGTCGGTCAGCGTGATGCGGTTCATCGCCCAGTCGAAATCGGCGCTGGCGTTGCGCTCGGAATCAAGCTGGCGCTGGCTGGTGTATGTTGTTGGGCGCAGGCCTTGCGCATTCAGCTTGCCTTCGCTGATCACGCGTATGGTTTCCGGTTTGAACAAGGCAAGCAGCCCCACCGCCTTGCTGATGCTCTCAATGCGGTAGCGATCCTGCCTGCGGGTAAAGGTCTCGCTGATGGCAGCCACTTTGATGTCGCCCTTGAGCACGTCATAACTGACCTCAATACGTGCGGGGATGTCGGCAGCGCTGGCCAGTGCTGCGCCACATAGCAGCAGGCCGATGGCCATGGTGCGAAAGAGATTCATTTCACTGAATGGCGATCCATGGCCACTATTCCAGCTCGGGCACGATGAGCGCGGCGCTGGGTTGTTCGATGCGGTCAAGCAAAACCTTGCCGTCTGGAGTCAGCTTCAGATGGTCGCGGCAGAACCAGCGCACGGCTTGCGGATAGATGCGGTGTTCTTCATGCAACACGCGCGCCGCCAGGGTCTCCGGCGTGTCGTCCATCAGCACCGGCACGGCGGCCTGGACGATGATGGGGCCGTGATCCAGATTTGCGGTGACGAAATGCACGGTGCAGCCGTGTATCTTCACGCCGTCCGCGAGCGCGCGCTCATGCGTGTTGAGTCCGCCGTATGCGGGCAGCAACGAAGGATGGATGTTGATCAGCCGCCCCTCGTAGTGCGCCACGAAATTCTGCGTGAGTATGCGCATGAAGCCGGCGAGCACCACGAGATCGGGCTGATAGCTGTCTATGGCGGTGGCCAGCGCGGTGTCGAAAGATTCGCGATCGGCGTAGTCGCGGTGCGACAGCACCTGAGTGGCGATGCCGTGCCGGCTGGCGATCTCCAGTCCTTGTGCGTCGGCCTTGTTGCTGATGACCGCCGCGATGCGGCTGCATGGCAGCTTGGCCTCCAGCAGCGCCTGCATGTTGCTGCCGCGCCCGGAGATCAGGATGACGACGGATTTACGCGCCGCATCATTGAACTCGTGTTTGTACCTCATCGCCTGCGCGTGCCTGTATGGTGCCTATGGCCCACGCGGTTTCCCCGGCGGCCTTGAGCTGGTTGAGTGCGGTATCGGCATCGTTCTTGTCCACGACTACGATCATGCCGATGCCGCAATTGAAGGTACGGTACATTTCCTGTTGCGCCACGTTGCCCTGCTCGCGCAGCCAGTCGAACAGCTTTGGCGTATGCCAGGACTTGCCGTCCAGCACGGCGACGACGTTCTGCGGCAGCACGCGCGGGATGTTCTCCAGCAAGCCGCCGCCGGTGATGTGCGCCATGCCTTTTACGGTCAGCGTCTGCATCAGTGCCAGCAGCGGTTTTACGTAGATGCGCGTGGGCGCCATGATGCAATCGGCCAGCGTGCGTTCGCCGTCGAACAAAGCGTTGAGATCAGGGTGGCTGCGTTCGATGATCTTGCGCACCAGCGAATAGCCGTTGGAATGCGCGCCGTTGGAAGCCAGTCCCAGCACCGTGTCGCCTGGCTTGATGTTGTCGCCGGTGATGATCTGCGATTTTTCCACCACGCCCACCGCGAAGCCTGCGAGGTCGTATTCGCCCACCGGGTACATGCCAGGCATTTCGGCAGTCTCGCCGCCGATGAGCGCGCAGCCGGATTGTTCGCAGCCCAGCGCGATGCCCTTGATGACTTCGGTGGCGGCTTCCACATTCAGTTTGCCGCAGGCGAAGTAATCGAGGAAGAACAGCGGCTCCGCGCCCTGCACCAGGATGTCGTTCACGCTCATGCCGACCAGGTCGATGCCGACCGTGTCGTGGCGATCAAGTTCGAACGCGAGTTTAAGTTTGGTGCCCACGCCATCGGTACCTGAGACCAGGACCGGCTCGCGGTATTTTTTCGAGATTTCCACCAGCCCGCCGAAACCGCCGATGCCGCTCAATACTTCCGGGCGCATGGTGCGTTTGGCAAACGGTTTGATGTTCTCCACCAGCCGATCGCCGGCGTCAATGTCCACACCGGCGTCGCGGTAGGAAAGAGGATTGTTCTGACCCAAGTTGAGTTCTCGCTTTCTTCGGGATAAAGTGCAGGATGTTTTATTTTCCCAATTTTACCCTAAATGCCCACGCAACGTTATGACGATGGGGGGCGCAACTTATGACGCAACTACTGCTCGACATCGCGCCAGACTGGATCCCCGCGCTGGATAACTTCGTCACCGGACGCAACGTTGAGTTGCTTTCGGCTTTGCGCCATGCGCTCGCAGGAACGGCGGGCGAGCGCTGTTTCTATCTGTGGGGCGAAACGGGTTGTGGTAAGAGCCACTTGTTGCAAGCGGTGATGGGGCAGGCGCGAACAGCGGGGCAGCCCGCAAGTTACGCCAGCGGGAGCGTGCCGGATAAGGGGCTGCTCATCGCCGTGGACGATGTGGAAGCACTGGATGCTGCGATGCAGATTACGCTGTTCGAACTCTACAACCGGGTGCGCGAGAACGGTGGCTTGCTGCTGGTGGCGGGGAAGGTTGCGCCGTCCGGCCTGAATTTGCGCGGCGACCTGCGCACCCGGCTGGGCTGGGGATTGGTGTATCAGGTGCATGGTCTCGATGATGCAGAAAAGGCACAAGCCCTGGAACGACATGCTCTGGCGCGCGGCCTTGCGTTGCCGCCGGAAGTGACGCAATACCTGTTACGCCACGGGCGGCGCGACCTGCCCGCGCTGCTTGTCACTCTGGATGCGCTGGATGCGCATTGTCTGCGTTTGAAGCGCGTAGCGTCCGTGCCGTTGTTGAAAGAGGTGATGCTGCGGCGTGCCGACTGATTTCGTTGCCGTGTTATTTTTTCCCCTTGTGCTCTTCCGGATTCAGGTCTATTTCCGGGAATGGAGCACTGAACGGCGCGGCAGCCCTGCTTGCCGGTGTTTCCTTGACGGGTTCCAGTGAAAAATCGAATTCCAGCGGCTGATATTTTTCATCAGAGGGCGCGTGCGGGGCGACGGGGGTTTTTTCGGGAGCTTTCTGCAGCACCTTGTTGAGCTGGTCGGGCGTGATTGCTTTGCGCGCCACCAGAAATTCGCCGATGCTGCCGTCGCGCTTCGGATCGTAATCGGCCATGAAATCTTCCATGTCCTGCAAGGTCGGCAAGACGCCGGCCCTTTTTTCGGTGGCATTTTCCCGTTGTTGCTGTAGCAGGGCTTCGTTGAGTTCGGTGAGCGTGATGGCTTTGCGCGAGACGAGATAACCGCCAAAGCGTCCATGGGCTTTGGGGTCGAAATCATGAAGGCAATTTTTCAAGTCCTGCATTGACAGCGCGCCCATTTCTACCAGTATGTCACCCACCGGACGGCGCTTGTTCAGCGCGATCTGTGGCAGAAAGAGCGCGGCGCCGCCCAGGTCGTCGTCGCCCGTATATAGCGGATTGTGCGCATCCATCGTGCGCCCCAGTGACTGCACCATTTCCCACGATTCGTGGTTCTCGTTGTGCTTGTGGAATTCGCGTGCAGCGCGCTCAAACTCTTCTGCCCTGCCCAGCGAGGAGAGGATGGAGATCAGCAGCATCCGGGCTTCTGTATGCGCGGGGTTATTTTCGATGATCTCGTGCAGTATCTGGATGGAGCGGTTCGGGTGGCCATGGACGGCATATAGACCGGCCTCTTCCAGCATGGCGTCATCATCGGAGATTTGTTCCGGTACGTCGTGCGTCGGAACTGTTTCCCGAGACATGCCATTCGCTTTGGAAGTTGCGGCAGTTTGTGTCGTTGCCCGGACGGAGGCTGGCATGCTGGATTGCGGTGCTGTGACCGTGGGGGCAGGGGATTCTTCCGCTTTTTCCGTCACTGGTTTCAGGATGCGGCGTGCGGGTGCATGTGGATGGCCGGCCTTGCGGCGACGCAGCAAGAACAGCAAAGAAGCGAGTATGGCCAGCCCGGTCGCAGCCAGGATGTAGCGCAGCGTGAGGTCATCGGGTTGCGCCGTCTCTGTGGGTGGGAGAGCGGCGGCGGGTGCGGCATTGGCCGGCGGTGCCGGGCGGCTGGCGGGCGCTGTGTTGTCCAGATGCGCCAGTTTTAATTTGATATCGCCCAGTTCATCCTGGAGCTGCTTGACTTGATGTTGCAGGGCAAGGAAGCTGGCCATCTGATCATCCGCATCCAGCAATTTCTGCCGTGCCAGCAGGGCTTCACGCTCTTCAGGGCTGATCTTGCCGATGCGCGATTCGTCTATCGGCTCACCGGAAAGCTTGAGCCGGAATGTGGCCTGGCGCCCCTGCTTCACGACCGCGCTGGTGTTTGCCCGGGCATGGTAAGGCGGCACGTGATGTTTGCGCGCAGGCGCCCTGTGCGGTTGATTTTCGATAATGGCGGGATGAACATCCCCCTCGGGGGCTGGCGGCGCAGCCTTTTCCTGGTTTTCCGAGACAGGAGGAGTAACTGCGCTGGTAGGTATCGACTCCAGGTCGGGCAGGATAGTCAGTGTCTTGATGACGCTGCCCGTGCCGGGGCATTTGACCTGAAGACGTAACTTGACGAACAGTTCGTTGAGGAAGGCGCGCGCGCGGATGACTATATAGCGTCGGCCCCCTTCTGTTTTTAATTCCAGTGAGGCCTTGAGCAGATAACTGCGGGCTTCCTCATCATTCGAATCAGGGGCGAGCAGCGACAGGCAGGATGTTTCCACGTTCTCGTTGGCGCTTGCCCGCAACTCCACTTGTGCAAGCAGCGGCTCGCCGAGCTTGCTGTGCGGCACGATCTCCCCTATGCCCAGTGCGCGTGCAGGGTATGGCGTTAGCAGGATGGCGGCCAGTATGCCTGCCGCAAACAGGTGGGTGAAACGTATAAGTTTGGCTGTATCCACGTTGGTGTATGCCATCATTTCTGGCTGTACACAGCCGCTTGTGTTTTCTTGCCGGTGCTGGAGAGTATAGCGTCTGCGAGCGTATATTGCATGTCGAGAACCGAGGTCATGTGCAGGCGCTACGCACTTGCGCGATGTCGGTGATACCGCGCAGGACTTTCTCGATGCCGTCCTGTTTCAGCGTCCTCATACCCTCGGCAATTCCCGTCGTCTGGTATTCGGCCGCAGAGGACTGCTGGCGAACCAGATGACGCACCGCCGGTGTGG
This sequence comes from Nitrosomonadales bacterium, assembly GCA_016199835.1. GTDB lineage: Bacteria > Pseudomonadota > Gammaproteobacteria > Burkholderiales > Gallionellaceae > JACQFX01. The sequence continues at coordinate 23,591 of JACQFX010000002.1, forward strand.
CTTGCAGCAACTCGTACAGGCCGATACGGCCCGAGTAACCTTCGCTGCATTCCCGGCACCCGACCGCGCGCTTGCAGTACAGTTGCCCATCTACGCCGTAAGCTTCGCGCCAGTTGCGGATGAGGTTTTCGCGCTCTGCGCGTCCGGGAGGTTTGCCGTTGGCGGATTGGTGATACTCATTGGCGAGCTCATCCAGTTCGTGTGCGGGAATCTCTTCCTGTTTCGCGCAACTGACGCATAGCTTGCGCGCGAGTCGCTGGGCCAGGATGGATAGCAGTGCATCGGAAAGGTTGTAAGGATCTATGCCGAGATCCAGCAGCCGAGCCACCGTTTCCGATGCGGAATTGGTGTGCAGGGTGGAGAGCACCAGATGTCCTGTCATCGAGGCTTCCAGTGCTATCCTGGCGGTTTCCTGGTCACGCATCTCGCCTATCATGATGATGTCGGGGTCGGCGCGCAGCAGGACGCGCAGCGTGCTGGCGAAAGTGACGCCAATCTTATTGTTGACCTGCACCTGGCACAGGCGCGGTTGCACGATTTCCACCGGGTCTTCCACCGTCCATATTTTGCGGTCGCTGGTGTTCAATTCCCTTATTACCGAGTGCAGCGTGGTGGTCTTGCCGCTGCCGGTCGGGCCGCATACCAGGATCAGTCCGTAGGAGTGATGGGCCGCTTCGCGGAAAGCTTCCATTTCGCGCTTTGCCATGCCGAGATCGGAGAGCGGCAGCGGATCGCCGGCAGTCAGGATACGGATGGTGACGAATTCCGCGCCGCGCATGGTGGGGATGGTGGACACGCGCAGGTCTATGCTGCCCCCGTTCGGCAAGCTGAAAGAGATTTTTCCGTCCTGTGGTCGCCGCCGTTCGGAGATGTCCAGCCCGGACATGATCTTGATGCGCGACACCACGGCTCCGTGGTAATTGCGGGGGAAGTCTGAAAATTTTTCCATGCGTCCGTCGCGGCGGAAGCGGATATCGGATTCTTCGTTGCCCTGAAATAACTCGATATGGATATCCGATGCGCCTTCGCCTATGGCGTTCAGTATCATCTTGTTGACCAGGTTGATGATGGTGGCGTCGTTTTCGGAAATATCTGTCTCGGGGGGTGCCGGCGCAACGACAGGTTTGTCGGGCATGGCGTTGTATGCTTTTTGCGCCATGCTGTGAAATTCTTCCCTGGCCTCGTACGGGTTCTTGGCGAGGCCGTGCATGTTGAGGCGGTTCACGATTTCGTTGCGAGGCGCGTAAACGGGCTCCACCTTGAGTCCGGTCAGCATCGTATAAAAGGATGCGTCGTTGAAGGTGAGCGGGTCGGCGACGGCCAGGAGGAGCGTATCGCGATGTACGCCTACCGGCACGACCTGTTTTTCCCGAGCTTTCTCGATGGGGATGAGCTTGGTGGTTTCGAACGGAATGGGGATGCCGAGCATATCCACCATGAGGGTTCCGGATTGGACACATAGCGCGCAGACCAGGTCTTCCTCACTGAGGATGCCGATATTGACCAGCAGCTTGCCTATGGGCATATCGTGATGCCCGTTTCTTTCCTGTATGCCATGCACGATACGCATCGTGCGCTCATCGGTGAAGCCGTGATGCATGAGGATCTCGCCGATGGTTTTGCCTTTCATGACGTAGAAACTTTTGCCTGCGTGTTGCAGTTCCACGGCCTGCATCAACTCGTATTGCGTGTGTATCCTGGGCCAACTGCCGTGCGTGCGCGCCATCGCCGGGTCTGCTGCGTCGGCACGGGTGGCAGACGCGGATGCTGCATTCGCGGCAGGCGCACTCGCCTCGGGGAAAGCGTATTCAAGCAGATTTGCGGCGGGAATATGGGGCGCAGATTCCATATGCGGAGGGAGCATCCCGATGCTGCTGAACGGATCGTAAGGCGTGATTTCCAGCGAGGGAAAGAGAAAATCATGAACCTGTTTGAGTAAGGCGATCTCGCGCAGAATATCCTGCGGGAAACCCTTGCGGCCTTCGCGGTCATCCAGCAGGAGTGAATTGAAATATTGGATAGCTTCCTGCCCACCCCAGTGCAACTCGATATTCGCCAGAACGCGCGCGAAATCCTGTGCCATGGCTGTCGGGAAAGCCGCACCCGCGCGCTCTACCGCTGCGGCGATCTTGGGATACGAGATTTTTTCTGTGGACATTTCGAGTCGCCTCAAGCGCGGCTGACGTAAAATTGCGTTTCGTCGCCAGCCAGCGTATCTGTTATTGTCCCCCCGTGGCATTCGATGCCGCGTCTGTGTGATACCTGTTTTGGAACAGGCTTGCCAACATGATACATAATACCCAATGGCATAACAACAGACCGCATGCCGGCGACGAATGGAGTTGTGCCACGACTTTGATTAATTGAGGATGGGATAGAGAGTGAATCTGGTTTTATTTGATCTGGACAACACGCTGCTGAGCGGCGACAGCGATTTCGAGTGGGCGCAATTTCTCATCGAGCAGGGCGTGATAGACCGCGAATTATACGAAGCAAAGAACCTGCATTTTTACGAACAATACAAGGCGGGCACGCTGGATATTCATGAATTCCTCGATTTCCAGTTGAAGCCGCTGGCGCGCCATGCGCGCAAGGTGCTGGATGCGTGGCATGAGGAGTTCATGCGCGGCAAGGTGAGGCCGATGATGGGAGCGCAGGCGAAGGAACTGGTGGCACGGCACCGTGCGGCGGGCGATGTGTGCGTCGTCATCACCGCCACCAACAGCTTCGTCACCGCGCCTATCGCGCGCGAATTCGGCGTGGAACATTTGATCGCCACCGAGCCGGAACAGAAGGATGGTGAATTTACGGGTGGCGTGAGCGGGACGCCGAGTTTCCGCGAAGGCAAGATCGTGCGTCTGGAGCAATGGATGGCGCAGCGCGGCTGGAACTGGAACAGTTTTGCCGATAGCTGGTTCTACAGCGATTCGCTGAACGATCTGCCGCTGCTGGCGAAAGTGAAGAATCCGGTGGCGGTCGACCCGGATGCCACGCTGCGCGCGCATGCCGAACAGCGTGGCTGGCGCATCATGAGTTTGCGCTGAGGCGGGATGGATGTTGAGCCGCCCTCCGATCAGATAGGTCGGGCAATGCTGCCGTAAGCTGGGCGCTGCACTATAATGCCCGCGTTTCTGCCCTGTGCCGGAAACGCATTCATAACGAGGAGATAAGAGATGAAGAAATTGATCGCATTGGTTTGCCTTGGCGTCGCGTTCGCCGCTGCCGCCCCCGCATTTGCCGGGGCGCAGCAGGAAAAGATGAAGACGTGCAACAAGGACGCAACGGATAAAGCGCTGAAAGGCGGCGAGCGCAAGGCGTTCATGAAGGACTGCCTGAGCAAGAAAGCGGAAGCCCCGGCTGCCGCCGCGCCCGCGGACAAGAAAGCCACGCAGCAGGAAAAGATGAAGAACTGCAACAAGGACGCCAAAGAGAAAGCGCTGAAAGGCGACGAACGCAAGAAATTCATGAGCACCTGCCTCAAGGGTTAAGCGTTTATTCTTGCCGAATCGGGGCGCACATTGATCGTGCGCCTTTTTTATTGGCGCCGGCGCGAGCACTCAATTAATGAGCCGGACATCGGTTGATGCGCGCGTGAACGGTGTGGATAGCTGCGTCTGTATGTATCATTAGCACCCATGTTTCCGCGTATTCTTTTTTTCCTGCTGTCGTGCGTTACGCTGCTCAGTCTGGTCTTCGGCCTGATGAGCGGTTCGCTGCCGTTGCCGCCCGGTGAAGTGTGGCACGCGTTGTGGGGCGGTGATGGCGGCACTGCGGCCGAGGTGTTGTGGCAGTTGCGCCTGCCGCGCGTGCTAGCGGCGTTCGCGTGTGGCGGGCTGTTGAGTCTGGCTGGCGTGTTGTTGCAGGCCTTGCTGCGCAACCCTTTGGCCGATCCTTACATTCTCGGTATCTCGGGCGGCGCGGCGGTGGGTGCGCTGGCGGCCATGCTGCTGGGCGCGGGCCTGTCCGCCACACAATTTTCTTCCCTGGGCGGCGCGCTGCTGGCGATCGTCGCAGTGTTCGGACTTGGCTTCAGGAGTGGCGAGCGCAACATCTACCGGCTGCTGCTCACCGGCGTGGTGGTGTCCGCCGGATGTGGCGCACTGGTCAGCCTGTTGCTGACGCTGGCGCAGTTCGAGCAGGTGAAGGGCATGCTGTTCTGGCTGATGGGCGATCTGTCGCAGCCGCAGGGCTTGCCGCTGGCCTGGCTGGTGCTGCTGGCCGTGGGGCTGTGCGCCACGATATTTTCCGGCGGGCTGGATGTGCTGGCGGGCGGGCTGGACAAGGCGGCGGCGCTGGGGGTGGCGGTGGCGCGCTGGCAGATGGCGCTGTATTTCGCGGCGGCCTTGCTCACGGTTGCGGCACTGCAACTCGGCGGCAGCATAGGTTTCGTTGGACTGATGATGCCGCACGCGATACGTCTGCTCGGCGTCAGCGCGCATCGCTGGTTGATTCCCCTGTCGGTGTTGTTGGGCGGCAGCTTTCTGGTGTGCGCCGACACGCTGGCGCGTACGCTGTGGTCGCCGTTGCAATTGCCGGTAGGCGTGTTCACCGCGCTGCTCGGCGTGCCGGTGTTGCTGTGGTTGCTGGGGCGGAGGCGATAAAATCATGAAAAACATTTCAACCACGGAAAACACGGATGACACGGACAAACCAACCCCCGCCTGGAGGGTGAATGGGTATGCCGAACACGCCGTGTTTTTCCGTGCCATCCGTGTTTTCCGTGGTTAATGGTTTTTGAAATGGAACTACAAACCAACAATCTCACGGTATCCATGGGTGGGAAGATCATCTGCCGCGACCTGGATTTTGCCATGCGTCCCGGCGAGTGCTGGGGCGTGCTCGGACAGAACGGCGCGGGCAAGACGACTTTGTTGCGCACGCTGGCAGGCTTGCATGCGCCGCAGGCCGGAGCGGTGAATCTGGATGGCAAGCCATTGCAAGCGCAATCGCGGCACGAGGTGGCGCGCAGCCTGGCTGTGCTGTTGCAAAGCGAGAGCGGCGAATTCTGGGGCAGCGTGCTGGACTATGTGTTGCTCGGGCGCTTTCCGCATCGTACCGCGCTGTTCGGTTACAGCGCGGCAGACGAAGCGATTGCGCAACAGGCATTGGCGCAGATGGAATTATTGCCACTGGCGCAGCGTCCACTCAATACGCTGTCTGGCGGCGAACGCCAGCGCGCGGCGATGGCCCAGGCACTGGCGCAGCAGACGCGTGGTTATTTGCTGGACGAACCCTTGCAGCATCTCGACCTGCGCCACCAGTTGCAGGCGATGCGCGTGTTCGGACAACTCAAGCAACAGGGCAAGGCAGTGTTGATGGTGTTGCACGACACCTTATGGGCGCAACGCTGCTGCGACCATTTGCTGTTGCTGTTCCCCGACGGGCGGACGCTGCACGGCGCGGCGCACGAGCTGTTGACGCGCGACCATCTGGAAGCCTTGTATCAATGCCCGTTGCGCGAGCTGATGGTGGAGGGAGAGCGCTGTTTTGTCCCCGGTGTATAATCCGCGCTTCTCCAATGTCGCGCGCCCTGCGCGGCATGCAATTAGAAAAGTTCGATGATAAAAAATCTGTTTAAACGCGTGTTCGGCAAACCCGCCAAAGTCCGGGCGGAAGGCAAGTGCCGCATCATCCCTTTTGATCTGCACCATGTCAGCCGCGACGGCATCAGCCCCGCCGCGCGCCGCGTGACCGATGGCTTGCAGGCTGCGGGATTCTCGGCGTTCGTGGTGGGCGGCGCGGTGCGCGATCTGTTGCTGGATCGTCATCCCAAGGATTTTGACGTGGCCACCAATGCCACGCCGGAGGATGTGAAACGCGTGTTCCGCCGCTCGCGCATCATCGGGCGGCGCTTCCGCCTGGTGCATGTGATGTTCGGCGACGAGACGGTGGAAGTGTCCACCTTCAGGCGCATGATAGAAGCCGAGGATGCGCAGACCGACGAACACGGGCGACTGTTGCGCGACAACGAATTCGGCGACCAGGAGCAGGATGCGGCGCGGCGCGATTTTACCGCCAATGCGCTGTTCTACGATCCCGCCACGCAGGAGATCTGCGACTACCACAACGGCTATGCCGACATCCGCGCCAATACGCTGCGCATGATCGGCGAACCGGCAGTACGCTACCGCGAAGACCCGGTGCGCATGCTGCGCGCGGTGCGCCTGTCGGCCAAGCTGGGCATGAAGCTGGATGCGGCTACTGCAGCGCCTATCGCAGGCATGAAGGAATTGCTCGCCAACGTACCGCAGGCGCGCCTGCTGGACGAGATGCTCAAGCTGTTGCTGTCCGGTCATGCGGTGGAGTGCATCAAGAAGCTGCGCGCGATGGATCTGCATCACGGCATGCTGCCGATGCTGGACGTGATTCTGGAGCAGCCGATGGGCGAGAAGTTCGTCATGCTGGCACTGGAAAACACCGATCAGCGCATCCGCGAGGACAAGCCGGTGTCGCCGGCTTTCCTGTTCGCCGCGCTGCTGTGGCATGAGGTGCTGTCGGACTGGAAGACGCAGCAGGATGCGGGCGAGCGGCCGGTGGCGGCATTGCATACGGCGATGGGTGCGGTGCTGGATCGGCAGCGCGAACAACTCGCCATCCCGCACCGCCACGATGCGGTGATGAAAGAGATCTGGCTGATGCAGCCGCGCTTCGAGCAGCGCGGCGGACTGCGCCCGCTGCGCCTGCTGGAATTGCAGCGCTTCCGCGCCGCTTACGATTTCCTGCTGCTGCGTTGCGAGAGCGGCGAGGTGGATGCCGAACTCGGCCAGTGGTGGGAAGAGTTCCAGCATGCCACGGATGAGCGCCGTGCCGAGATGTTGTTGCCGGACACGGGCGGCGCGAAGAAGCGCCGCCGCCGGCGCAAGAAACCAGTGGGTGCTGGGGTGCAGGCGGAGTTGCCGATAGAGTGATGGGCAGCGTTGTTTACATCGGGCTGGGCAGCAACCTGTCCGACCCGCGCGCGCAAGTGCTGGGCGCGATGCAGGCGCTCGGAGGCTTGCCAGGCACCCGGGTGACGGCGCGCTCTGCGCTGTATCGCAGTGCGCCCGTGGGTTATCTGGAGCAGCCGGATTTCATCAATGCCGTGGCACAACTGGAGACTGGGCTGGCGCCGCGTGCATTGCTGGATGCCTTGCTGGTATTGGAGCTCGAGCATGGCCGCACGCGCGAATTTCCCAATGCGCCGCGCACGCTGGATCTGGATGTATTGCTGTATGGCGACATGCGGCATCACGAACACGGGCTGACCCTGCCTCATCCGCAGATGCACAGACGCGCTTTCGTGCTGATGCCGCTGCTGGAGATTGCGCCGGATTGCATGATCCCGGGCGTCGGTTCTGCGGCGGAAGCCTTGCGGCAATGCGCTGGCCAACAGTTGGAACGAGTCGAAGATGTTGCTTGATAAATACCGTTATGTGGCCGTGGAAGGCCCGATAGGTGTGGGCAAAACCAGCCTGGCGCGCCGCCTGGCTGCGCATTCCGGCGCGAATCTATTGCTGGAGAGACCCGGCGAAAATCCTTTTCTGGCGCGCTTCTATCAGGATCCGGTTCGCCATGCCTTGCCCACGCAACTGTTCTTCCTGTTCCAGCGCAGCAATGAAGTGCGCGAACTGGCGCAGATGGATATGTTCAGCGCGAATACGGTATCGGACTACCTGTTCGACAAGGATGCGTTGTTCGCCCGCATCAATCTCAGCGACGAAGAATTCGCGCTATACCAGAACATCTATCGCAGCCTGGCGCCGCAAGTGACCGCGCCGGATCTGGTGATCTACCTGCAAGCCCCGGTGGAGACGCTGGTCGAGCGCGTGCGCCGCCGTGCGCTGGCTTATGAGCGTCCGATCTCCGATTTCTATCTGCTGCGTCTGGCGCAGGCCTATAGCGATTTCTTCTATCATTACGCTGCGGCGCCGGTGCTCGTCGTGAACACCGAGCACCTGAATCTCGTGGATAATGACGACGACTTCGCCATGCTGTTGCAACGCATCGAGGAGATGCGCGGACAGCGGGAATTTTTCAGCAAAGGATGACGATGCGGACTACCTTGACGGACCTGCATGCCAAGCGCGACAAGGGTGAAAAGCTCGCCGTGCTGACCTGTTACGACGCCAGCTTCGCTGCGTTGCTCGAAGCCAATGGCGTGGACGTGCTGCTGGTCGGCGATTCGCTGGGCATGGTGCTGCAAGGCCACGAGACCACTTTGCCGGTAACGCTGGACGAGATGGCGTACCACACGGCCTGCGTGGCACGCGGAGCGCAGCAGGCATTCATCGTCGCCGACATGCCGTTCGGCACTTTTCAGGTCAGCCCGGAAAAGACTTTCGAACATGCCGCGCGATTGATGGCGGCGGGTGCGCAGATGGTCAAGCTCGAAGGCGGTGCCGCGATGGTCGACACCATTGCTTTCCTCACCCGGCGCGGCATTCCGGTGTGCGCTCACATCGGACTAACCCCGCAGTCGGTGCACCAGATGGGTGGCTATCGCGTGCAGGGCAAGACGGCGGCGGATGCGCAGCGCCTGCTGAACGACGCCGCCGCCGTGGCGCAAGCCGGTGCTGGCATGCTGGTGCTGGAAACCATCCCTGCGCTGCTCGCGGCAGAGATTACCGCGCAACTCACCATCCCCACCATAGGCATAGGCGCGGGCGCGGAGTGTTCCGGCCAGGTGCTGGTGCTGCACGATATGCTCGGCATCTATCCGGGCAAGAAGGCGCGCTTCGTGAAGAACTATATGCAGGGTGCGCAGTCCATCGCCGATGCGCTGGCGCACTATGTGGTTGAAGTAAAGGCGGGCACGTTTCCCGGTGCTGAACACAGTTTCTGACTGTCGGGTAAAACTAATCACGCTTGATGCGGTCACATTCTGCAATATCCTGCTCGGTGAGCATTTCTCAAGCGCTGCCCCCGCGTACCACGCGTTGCGGGGAAGGCGGGTAGGTTGAATCGAAAGCATAGGTGACTAACGATGAAAAACAGACTGGGTGTCAGCGTCGCATCAATCATGAAAATACAATCTCGATATGCCCGAATCGTTGCGTTCCTTTTGGGGGCAGCCTTATTCGCGTTCGCGGGCTGGGCAAGCGCCGATCCGCCGACACGTGTGGCGCGTTTGGGTTACATCGCCGGTGACGTGAGTCTCTCCCCGGCGGGCGAGAGCGATTGGGCGCAAGCGACGATGAATCTGCCACTCGTTACCGGCGACCGTTTGTGGGCCGATGCTGGCGCGCGGGCCGAGTTGCAAGTGGGTTCTGCTGTGGTGCGCCTGAGCGGCGGCACCAATCTATCCGTGCTCGACCTGGCCGACAATACCATCCAGTTGCAATTGACGCAGGGCACGGTCAATCTGCATGTGAGACGTTTCGCGCCAGACGATGTGATCGAGATCGATACGCCGAATCTTGCATTTTCAGTCCTGCAAGCCGGTGACTACAGGATAGATGTCGATTCGGCAGGTGATGCGACGACCGTCGTTACGCGTAGCGGCAGCGCCGATGTGTATGGAGGCGATGCGGCGTACGCCATGGATGCGCCGAAATCATATCGCTTCTTCGGGACAGGTTTGCACGACTACGATGAGTTCGTCGATCCGTTGCCAGACGACGATTTCGACCGGTGGTGCGCCAAGCGCGATCACCGGTGGGAAAGATCGATCGCCGCACGCTATGTCTCTCCCGATGTGATCGGCTATCAGGATCTTGACGGTAATGGCATGTGGCGCGCCGACGCAAGATATGGCTATGTCTGGATCCCGAATCGCGTGCCCCTGGATTGGGCGCCCTACCATTATGGCCATTGGGCATGGGTAGAGCCGTGGGGCTGGACCTGGGTGGATGACGCACCATGGGGATTTGCTGTGTCTCATTATGGCCGCTGGGCCGATCTCGGTGGAACGTGGGGTTGGGTGCCGGGGCCCGCGCGTGCGCGGGCAGTCTATGCGCCTGCATTAGTCGTATTTGTTGGAGGCCGCGATTTCCAGCTCTCGATATCGAGCGGCAATGTTGGCGGCATCGGATGGTTCCCGCTAGGGCCGCGCGAGGTGTATCGGCCTGCGTACGCAGTGAGCCGCAATTATTTCACCAACATCAATACCAGCAACACAGTCATCAATGAAATCCATATCACGAACGTGTACAACAACACGAACGTGACCAACATCACGTATGTCAACCAGCGGGTGCCGGGAGCGGTTGTCGCGGTTCCTGCCACGGCGTTTGCCCAATCGCAGTCAGTGTCCAAGGCCAGGGTGCGGATACCGAAGGAGAAATTTTTCAATGCCCCGGCCATGCCGGACGCCGCAGTCGCCCCGGTGCATACAAGCGTGATGGGAGCAGGGAAGCCGGCAGACAGCAAGCCGCCAGAAGCAATACTGGAGCGGTCGGTCTTTGCGAAAAGAGCGCCGCCGGGCTTTGCACGCAAGGAGCATCTGCTTGCCAACAACCCGAATAGAGCTATCGAGGAGACGGCGCCCGGAGTACCGGGGCCGGCAGAGCGGGTCTCAAAGAGGATACATATCCTGGCTCCCACGCAGCCTGCCCGCCCGATTGGCACGCTTCCAGAGAGACGCAAGAAGTTTGAACAGCGTGATCAGCCATCGGTTCCGGATGCGCAACCGCAAGCGGTTCCGCCGCCGGTCGCTGCGCCTTTTGCACAGCGCGGCAAAGAACGGCGCGGGAAGTCTGTAGAACAGCAACTTGCACCAGTCGAAGTGCCGATGGAGCAACGCAGAAAATTCGAGCGTCGCGATCAGCTATCCGTTCCCGATGCGCAGCCGCAAGCTGTTCCCCCCGCGCCAGTTGCCGTACCCGCAGAGCCGCGCAGGAGATGGGAGCCGCGCGCCAGGCCCGCAGAGCAGCCTGCACCAGCAGTTGAAGCGCCCGCAGCGCAGCGCAGAAGATTTGAGCCGCATATGCAGCCTTCAGCTTCCGGTGCGCAAACTCAAATGGCTCCGGCGATGGCCACTGATGTGGCCGGTAAGGGCGAGCAACAGAGCAAGGAACCCGGTACCGCCAGAAACAGAAGAAAGAAGAGCGAGGAACCGCTGAAGCCGGAAGAGCGGAAAAAGCTTGAGGAACAGCAAAAGCTGGACGAAGAGGCAAAAAAACACCAGCCTTAGCGAGCACATTTATATGGAAATTATTTCTTCTACCGCTGATTTGCGCGCCCGCCTGCGCGGCGAAGCGAGTATCGCCTTCGTGCCTACCATGGGCAACCTGCATGAAGGCCATCTCGATCTGACGCGCATCGCCCGCGAGCATGCAACGCTCGTGGTGGTGAGCATCTTCGTCAATCCTTTGCAGTTCGGCGCGAACGAGGATTTCGGCAAGTATCCGCGCACCTTGCAGACGGACTGCGACAGGCTGCAAGGTGTGGCGGACATGGTGTTTGCGCCGACCGAACGCGAGTTGTATCCGCAGCCGCAGCAGGTGACGGTGCAGCCGCCGCTGGAAAATGAACTGTGCGGCGCTTTCCGCCCGGGCCATTTTCGCGGCGTGGCGACGGTGGTGTTGAAGCTGCTCAATATCGTGCAGCCGCAAGTCGCGGTGTTTGGCAAGAAGGATTATCAGCAGCTTTATGTGATCCGCCAGGTGGTGGCGCAACTGAATCTGCCAGTGGAGATCCTGGGTGGCGAGACCGTGCGCGCGCAGGACGGATTGGCGCTGAGTTCGCGCAACCAGTATTTGAGTGTTGCCGAGAGAACCGAAGCGGCTTTCCTGTATCGGATGCTGGTCGGCATGCGGCAGGCCTTGCTGGATGGGGCGACTGACCATGCTGTGCTGGAGCGGACTGCAACAAAAACGTTGGGCGCGCGTGGCTGGCAGGTGGACTACGTGGCGGTGCGCGCCCAGGATACCTTGCTGCCGCCGCAAAGCGACGAGCGCAAGCTGGTAATTCTGGCGGCGGCACGGTTGGGGCAGACCCGGCTGATCGATAATCTCGAAGTTTGTATATAATGCGCGCCTTGTTTTCAGGAGAATGACCTAATGCAACGCATCATGCTTAAATCCAAATTGCACCGCGTGCGCGTGACGCACTCGGAGTTGCATTACGAAGGTTCGTGCGCGATAGACGATAACCTGCTGGATGCCGCCGACATCAGCGAGTACCAGCAGATAGATATTTATAACGTCAGCAACGGCGAGCGCTTCACCACTTACGCGATCCGCGCGCAACGCGGTTCCGGCACCATCTCGGTGAATGGCGCGGCGGCGCACAAGGCCGATCCGGGCGACATCCTCATCATCGCTTCCTATGCGATGTATTCCGAGCTGGAGCTGCAAAAATTCCATCCCCAACTTGTCTACGTGGACGAGCAAAACCGCATCATCGCCCAGCGCGATCACATCCCCGCCCAGGCTGCCTGATTGTCTGTCCTGCAGCGGGACAGAGATGAGGCACGGTTATTTGACCTACTCCCTCCAGGGGCATATGCTTGCGCCAGCAGGTAAAAGTTTTGGCTCAGGGAGAATGGTCATGAATAATATTCGGTCTTTATGCTTGCTGTCTGCGGTGATCTGCGTGGGTGCGGTAGCCGGGCGCGACGCGCATGCGCAAGCAGTTCCCTTGCAGACTTCCTCCAACCAGAATCTGTCAGAGAGCCTTCTTGTCGAGGCGGATGCCCTGCTCAAGGCGCATAAGCCCGCAGCAGCCTATGCCTTGTTGGCGCCGTATCAGACCGAGCGTGCCGGGGAGCCGGCATACGATTATTTGCTCGGCATCGCTGCGCTCGATAGCGGCAAGCTGAATGAGGCGATATTCGCACTGGAACGTGTGCTGGCGGTCGAGCCCGGCAATTTGCAGGCGCGCGCCGAGATCGCCAAGGCCTACCTGGCTGCGGGTGAAGCGGCAACATCCAAGCGTGAATTTGAAATCGTCCAGCAGCAGAATCCTCCCAGGGAAGTCAGTGCGACCATACAGAAATATCTCGATATTATTGAGACGGCCCGTGCAGGAATGGCCACTACAGTGCGAGGATATGTGGAGGCGACGCTGGGCGACGACAGCAACGTTAATAGTGCGACTTCGAGCAGTCAGATTGCGCTTCCACTGTTTGGTGGTTCCCTCTGGAATTTGAATGCAGATGGAATTGCCCGTCGCGACACTTTCAATAATATTGGCGCCGGATTTTCCGTGCGCCGCCCCCTGTACAGGGACTGGGCAGTAATCGGTGGGGCGAATGCGAATCAGCGAACAAACAGTTCTGCGCATTCTTTCGATACCGGTAGTCTGGATGCCACCCTGGGTGTCAGCCATACCAGGGGTGACAATATTTACTCGGCAGCATTGCAGGTGCAGAGCTTTGATCTGCGCAGCAAGCGTTACCGCGACGCGGCGGGCGTGACGGGGCAATGGCAACGCAATGCAGGCAACAGCAGCCAGGTCAGCATTTATTTTCAGTACACCTATTTGTCCTATCCAGAACAAAGCGTGAGGAATGTAGATCGCTATGTATTGGGCGGGGCATATGCACGCCTGCTTGACGGGAAATTCAGTCCCAGCGTTTATATTGGCGCTTATGCCGGCACGGAAAAGGAGCGGCAGCCCAATGTGCCTTATCTGGGGGATAAGCTCTACGGCGTGCGGACAGGGGGCGAGTTGAAACTCAATGCGCAAACCACGCTGACCGGCTCGGCCAGCGTGGAGCAGCGCAATTATGGCGGGCAGGATCCTTTGTTCCTGGTGGGGCGTAGCGACACACAGTCCGACCTGAAATTGGGAGTGACCTATATCCCCGCGCAAAGATGGACGATAACGCCCAGCCTGGCTTATACCCATACGCGTTCCAATGTCACCATCAATCAGTATGACCGCACGGTGTTCAGTGTCAGTGTGCGCCGTGACTTCAACTAGACCGGAGGGGAATGCCATGTTCCTTCAATATTGTTTTCGTTTATTCCGCCATGTAGCTTTGCTGGGGCTGTTCGCTATGGTTTTTCCGGTGACGGGGTATGGCATGGTTGCGGGCCGCATGAATTTTGCGTTCGGCAATGTGGAAGCGATAGCCTCAGACGGCAGCCGCCATGCTTTGATAAAAGGCGCCGAGATCAATACGGGCGAGACTATCAGCACGGCGGCCGGGGCCAGGGCACAAGTCCGTTTCAGCGATGGCGGTTTCATTTCGCTGCAACCCAACACCCTGTTCCGCGTGGATGAGTTCAACTACAAGAACAAGACTGACGGCGAAGAGCGAGGCTTCTTCAGTCTGTTGAAGGGCGCATTGCGTGCGGTCACAGGCGCGATAGGCCACGTCAACCGTGATACTTACCGGGTTACTACGCCCGTTGCCACGATAGGCATCCGGGGCACCGGTTATAACGTGGCACTTAACGACAGCGGCTTGTTCGTGAATGTGGGCGAAGGTGCGATTTCCTTGGCCAATAACGCGGGGCTATTGGTGGTCACTGCGGGTGGTGCGGCATTCGTCAAGGATGGCAACACGGCGCCCGTGCCCAGTGACGAGTTGCCCCAGCTTTCCCCCGCGAGTTTCCAGCCCCTGCCTACTACCTACTATGCGGGCGTGGATTACTCGGGGCTGGATTTCAATGCAGCAGGCGACCTGGCCGGCTTCCAGCCGTTGCCGCCCGGTATCTACGTCGCAGGAAATGACCGTGGCCTGCCCAGCCTGATATCCGGACCAGGTTATACGCTGGCCTATGCCTATATGCAGTGCGGCGATGGCTGCTACGGATCGGGGGCGAGCGTGATTACGGATGTTACAGCCGATTTCGGCGGTGCCAGCCAGTTACTGCAATACAGCGGAGGGGAAAATGGTGCGCTCGGATCGGCCAGCGTGACGTTCTCTGCCACCGATGGCATCATCGGCTGGGGGCGCTGGGATGGCAGCACGGTCAACCCACAAGGTTACGATTACGGCCCACATCCGTTGTACTCAGGCGTGTTTCATTACGTGGCCGGCATCCCGACCGCAGACATGCCGGTGTCGGGCTCGGCGACATACAACCTGATCGGCTATACCGCGCCAAGCGCGACAGATGGCTCTGTGGGCTGGTCCGTGAATGGGACTATCAGCGCCGATTTTTCGACGTATGACATTGGCGTGGACATGACGGTCGCGAACACCGGCGCATACCATGCGTATGTAATCCGGGACACCATGTTGAGCGCCCGCTCAGGCGCCACTTTCAGTGGTTCGCCGGTACCCTATTCCGGTCTGGATAACAGCGATTGCGGCAATGGCTGTTCTGCTTCGGTAAACGGTTTCTTTGCGGGATCCAATGCGGCGCGCGCGGGGCTGACCTATTCGATCAACGATTCCTCCAGCAATCTGAGTGTGCAGGGTGCCGCCGCGTTTACGAAGGCAGCTCCGGTGACGTATGTGCCCTGATGTATTGTGCAGCGGAGCCGCTGTGCCTGCGTGCACACAGTCCCTGATTCGCTAAATACGTTTCGCTAGTTCAGCCGCTTTGCCGATATAGGTATCCGGTGATAACTCGCACAGACGCTGCTTTTCCTGCACGGGAATATCCAGCGTCTGGATGAAAGCGCGCAGGCTGTCACGGTTGATACCGCCTTTTCCGCGCGTGAGGTCTTTCAGTTTGTCGTAGGCGTTCGCTATGTTGTAGCGGCGCATCACGGTCTGGATCGGTTCGGCCAGCACTTCCCAGCTATTGTTCAAGTCTTCCGCCAGGCGTTGCGGGTTGGCTTCCAGCTTCCCCAGCCCTTTCAGGCAGGACTCGTAAGCCAGCAGCGTGTAGCCCAATGCTACGCCCATGTTGCGCAGCACGGTGGAGTCGGTGAGATCGCGCTGCCAGCGCGAGACGGGAAGTTTTTCCGAGAGATGCTTCAGCAGCGCATTCGCCAGGCCGAGGTTGCCTTCCGAATTTTCGAAGTCGATGGGATTGACCTTGTGCGGCATGGTGGATGAGCCTACTTCGCCCGCCACGACCCTCTGCTTGAAATAACCCAGCGAGATGTAGCCCCAGATGTCGCGATTGAGGTCGATCAGGATGTTGTTGGTGCGCGCGTAGGCATCATACAATTCGGCCATGTAATCGTGCGGCTCGATCTGGATGGTGTAAGGGTTGAAGGTGATGCCGTGCGCAGTGACGAAGCGTTGCGCGAAATCCTCCCAATCCACTTCGGGATAAGCCGACAGATGGGCGTTGTAATTGCCAACCGCGCCGTTGATCTTGCCCAGCACTTCCACGTCGGCAACGCGCGCGCGCGCGCGTTGCAAACGATACACCACATTGGCCATCTCCTTGCCCAGCGTGCTGGGTGTGGCAGTCTGGCCGTGGGTGCGGCACAGCATGGGCAGATCGGCCAACTGGTGGGCGAGATTGCGCAGGCGCTCGATCAGCACGTCCAGTGTGGGCAACATCACGTGATCGCGTCCGGCCTTCAACATCAGCGCGTGAGACAGATTGTTGATGTCCTCGGAGGTGCAGGCGAAATGGATGAACTCCAGTTTGTTCGTGGTTTCCGGATCAGCGGAAAGCTGCTCGCGCAGCCAGTATTCGATGGCTTTCACGTCATGGTTGGTGCGCCGCTCTATGGCTTTGATCTGTTCGGCATCCGCTGTGCTGAACTGTGCGGCGAGCCGGTCCAATTGTGCGATGGCGGCAGCGGAGAGCGGTGCGCTCTCCGCGATGGATGGTTCGGCACTCAAGGCCTTGAGCCATTCGATCTCGATCAGCACGCGATAACGGATCAGGCCGTATTCGCTGAAATGCTCGCGCAATGCATCCACTTTGGCGTGGTAGCGTCCGTCGAGAGGAGAGAGGGCGGTGAGTACGGAAAGAGTCATGGCGTGGTCGGGCTTAAATTGAGCAGGCGCCATTTTACGTGAAAGCGGCAGCGGGGTGGAGCCTGGCGAACGTGCATATATTTGGAGAAAGCGGGTCATGAATAAGCGGATCGATATTTGCCCTTGTGGCGCAGGCAACAAAAGCTATGCGGATTGTTGCGGACGTTACATTGAAGGCGGCGAAGCCGCTCCCGGCGCGGAGGCGCTGATGCGTTCGCGCTATACCGCCTACACCAGATTACGCGAGGATTATCTGCGATCGACCTGGCATGCCTCTACGCGTCCCGCGCAGCTTGGCCTGGAACAGGACGTGGCGACCAAATGGCTGGGGCTGGAGGTGAAGCGCCACGAGCACAAGGAAGCGGATCATGCGCTTGTGGAATTCGTGGCGCGTTATAAGGTGCATGGGCGCGCGCATTGTTTGCACGAAGTCAGCCGCTTCGTGCGCGAGGACGGGAAGTGGTATTACGTGGATGGCGATGTGAGCTGGGGGCCGCGATAATTCTGCGGGCGCGCCAGAGCACATAAAAACCTGACCAAAAACCATGTAACCACGGAAGACACGGATAACACGGAAAAATCAAAAGACGAGAGCAGGTGTTTCCGTGTTATCCGTGCCTTCCGTGGTCGATGTTTTCGATGAAAAGCGCTGCGCGCCATTTACTGTACGGAAATATATTGCGCCAGCGCTTCGATCTCGGCATCGGTCAGCGCCTTGGTCATGAGATTCATGATGCCGCCGGGGCTGTTGGTGCGGGAGCCGTTCCTGAAGTTGATGAGCTGTCCGCGTATATATTCCTTCTGCTGCCCGCCGAGCACCGGGAACATCGACGTGGTGGGAGATACGCCCTTGCCTTTTACACCGTGGCAGCCGACGCAGGCTATGCGCTGCTTGGCCGTATCGCCATGCAGGAAGATATCTTCCCCGATCGGGTTGCCTGCCGAACCGTTGCCTTTCATTTTTATCTGCTTCTCGAAATAAGCGCCGATATCGGCGAGGTCGACATCGCTGTTCACAGTTCCTGCCATGGCGTTCATGATCGGATGCGAACGTGCGCCGCTCTGGTAATTGCGCACTTCCTTTTCAATGTAATGGCCATATTGCCCCGCGAGCTTGGGGATCAGCGGCTCGAAGCTGATCCCGTCATCGCCGTGACAACCCTGGCACAGGAACGATTTCTCTTTGCCTGCGACCGGATCACCGGCTGGGGCCGCAGCCGGTTTCCCGGCATATGCGGTCACAGCGGTGAACTGGATGAGCAGGGCGAGTCCGCAGGCTATGCTGTGTTTGATGTGCGACATGGTGTTTCCCCGTGCTATTGGGCAGAAGCGTATTCCGCCAGGGCTTCGATCTCGGCATCAGTCAGCTTTTGCGCGATCTTGTTCATCACGCCGCTCGGGCTGTTGGTGCGGTAGCCGTCGCGGAATAGCGTGAGCTGCCTGCGCACATATTCCTTGTTCTGGCCACCGATCACCGGGAACAGCGAGGTGTTCGGAGTCAGACCCTTGCCCCGCACGCCGTGGCAATTGATGCAGCCGACCACGGTTCTCGATATGTCGCCGTGCAGGAACAGGTTCTTGCCGGTCTCGTTTTCCGCACCTGCGCCCTTCATCTTGGTCTGGCTGGCGAAGTAAGCGGCGATGTCGGCCTGATCCGTTTCATTGGCTATCGTGCCCACCATCGCGTTCATGATCTGGTGCGAGCGTGTGCCGGCCTGATAGTTGCGGATCTGTTTGGTGATGTATCTGGCGTATTGCCCGCCGAGGCTGGGCACCAGCGGTTCGAAGCTGATACCGTCCGTGCCGTGGCAGCCCTGGCACAGTATGGACTTCTCCTTGCCTGCGGCGGGATCGCCGGAGCTGCTGCGCAGCTTGACTGCCTCGGCGCTGTCGACGAAGGTGTCAACCTGACCGGTGAGCGGATTGGTGTCGTCGTTCTGGGCGAACGCAGCCGCCGTACTGAGCAACATGCTCAGCGCGAGTCCGGCAGCGAT
Organism: Nitrosomonadales bacterium; assembly: GCA_016199835.1. Classification (GTDB taxonomy): domain Bacteria; phylum Pseudomonadota; class Gammaproteobacteria; order Burkholderiales; family Gallionellaceae; genus JACQFX01. The sequence goes on from JACQFX010000002.1 coordinate 42,347, forward strand.
ACTGGTTTTTATATGGAACATGTCATTCTCCTCCGCCTGGATATAAGAATCGCGGCGGTATGCCTAAACTATGAAGGGCGGCGGTGATGCAGCAACACCGCCGTTACCATGAGAATCAGCCATTGATTCGGGAGTCCTTATTTTGGATCCCCATCAGGCGAAACTCTCGGAGCCGTGGAAAGATAGGCGGCGATGTTCTTGATGTCGGCATCGCTGAGCTTCTTCGCGATGCCGCGCATGATGCCGACCTTCTCGACTTCAGGATCGTTCGCCCGGCTGTTGTCGCGCCAGTTGTTCAACTGGTTGACCAGATACACATACTTCTGCTGGTTGATCTGCGGGAAACGGTCTGCGCGGCCATTGAATCCGTGGCAGTCCTGGCACGCGGGCACTTTGCCCTTCACGCCTTGCAGCACGATGGATTTGCCCAGTTCAGGTTTGCCGACCGGATTCGCCGGATCATCGAGCGACTTCAAGTCGGAGAGTTCGACTTCATAGTCCTTGGTATTCAGGAACACCGCAACATCGTGGCGATCCTGCTCGGTCAGCGCCTTGGCGAAGCCGGGCATCACCGCACCCATGCCAGCCGGGACGCGCCGGTCGTTGGCGAGATCGTTGAGCTGTTTGATGATGTAGGCCGTGCCGATATTGGCCAGACGCGGTGCGCCCATGCCGTCGTTGCCCAAGCCTTGTTCGCCGTGGCAGCCCATGCAGGCGGAAGCATCGCCCTTGCCTTCGTTGAATATTTTCTGCCCGTTGGCGATGTTTACACTGACGTCGTTGCCTGCATAAGCCGTTCCCAACTGGAGAGCGGCGGCTGCGAGCACGAGCCGCAGCGATAAGGTGAATTTAGATTTGCGCATTTTCACTCCTGGATTCTTGATGGTTCCGGTTACAGACCGGAAATATATTCAGCCAATGCACTGATCTCGGCATCGCTCAGTTTCTGGGTGACGATATTCATCACGCCGCCCGGGCTGTTGCTGCGTGTGCCCTGCCTGAAGTTGGTGAGCTGGATGCGCAGGTATTCTTTCTGTTGGCCGCCCAGTACGGGGAACATCGAATTGTCCGGTGTCTTGCCTTTGCCGTTGATACCGTGGCAGTTCACGCAAGCGACCATCATGCGGGTCATATCGCCGTTCAGGAACAGGTTCTTCCCGGTAGCGTTGTCCGTGGTTTCGCCCTTCATCTTGTTCTTGCTGGCGAAGTAGGCGCTGATGTCGGCCAGATCTTCATCGGCCACGGTCGCTGCCATGCCGTTCATGATCGCGTTGGAGCGGAAGCCGGTCTGGAAATCGCGCACCTGTTTTGCGATATATCCGGCATATTGTCCGGCGAGCTTGGGAATGGCTGGTTCGAAGCTGATGCCGTCTTCGCCATGGCAGCCCTGGCACAGAGCTGATTTGTCCTTGCCCGCTTCCGCATTGCCGGAACCGCTGCGCAGCTTGATGTTCTCTGCGCTGTTGTCTTCAAAAGCATGTCCCTTCATGGGGTCGTGACCGTCAGATTTGGCGGCTGCGACTGGTGTGGCGGCCTCCTTTTTGTCGGCTTTGGTTGCTGCGAATGAGACTGTGGCCGTGAGTGCCAAGGCCAAGGATAAACCGGCAACAATGCCGTTCTTGATGTGAAGCATGTGTTCCTCCTGATTATTGTAGTCGCGTTACCCGGAAACGCGAGCGCGTAACTATTCTTCATAACGGCTCCCAAGTCAACCCGTCTCTGCTTTGACAAGCGATGGTAAAAAAACGGAGAATTGCGCCCGCTGTAAAAGTGGAAAAGAAAATAGCTGGCAGAATGCAGCTAACAAAGTCGGATTATCTGTTGTAGTTCAGGCCTAGCTTACTCTCACTTTAGCCATGTCCAGCTCTTGATTCGTAGTCTGACATGGTATGGGGTCATTAAAGATCTGGCACGTAAGATGCCGGACGATTATAAATATTTAGGAGGCGAGTATACATAACCAGGGGGTGTGTATATGTCGCATAGCCCTGGTTAGCCAAGGTGCGTTTGGCATCCTGCAAAACTTTGAAGGTTTCATTGCCAAATGGACGGGGCATCGCAGCATGAGAATCCATCACGGTATGTTGAAGCGGATTACCCAATTCGGTTTGCTGTTGATGATGGGGGCGAGCATGGGTGCAACGGCGGGGTTGCTCGGATTGGTCGGCGATAGCTGGAAGGAGGAAACGCTGCAACACGACGGCAGCAAAATAGTTGTGGAGCGTTCGCAGAGTTATTTTTTTCAGGCGTTGGAACGGTGGGCACGAGTCAAGGAACATTCCATCACCTTCACGCCGCCAGGCTCGAACAAGGCCATTACCTGGACAAGCGAATACAGTGAAGACATCAGCACCACCAACTTCAATCTGGTTGCGCTGCATGTATTGAAAGGCGCGCCCTACATCGTTGCCTCTCCCAATCTGTGTTTGTCCTACAACAAATGGGGACGGCCCAATCCGCCCTATGTGATCTTCAAGTACGACGGCAAGGTATGGCAACGCATTCAGCTAGCCGAGTTACCTGCTGAGGCTAATGAAATAAATCTGTTGATACAAACTGTGGGCAGCAATGACCCGGAGCAAGCAATTAAAACCGGCTTTATTTCGGCAGATAGCATTCAGACGCTTAATAGCAATCTGAGGCAACCCGAATATAAAACCATTCTGCGGGAGGCGTTGCCACAGGCGCGAATAAATGAAATGTGCATGGAGATGGTTCCCTACAAAGGTTCTTGGGTTATGCCTAATGATCCGATAGCAAGAAAATTTATTGATAACCAAAAAAGATAGAACTGTGCAGTCCCACTCTTCAATTTAAGGGGAATAAATCATGGCAACAACAATCGAATACGCCTTACTCGCTGGTGCTGCTTACTATGATACTCGTGCACCTATCGGGCAGCGACACGGCAGCACTGGGTGGCGACTTGGCCTATCAGTACAACCTCAATGGCAGCTTGGCTGGAATAGGCCTGGCCGCAGCGCAGACGGAAATGAGCAATGCGAACTTTGGCGTATCACCGCAACTGCTCCAGCCGCTATCCAGCTTGCAGACGGGGGTGGCGCGGTTGGGGTAGGAAGTAGGGTGGGCACGCTTTTGTGCCCACGCGGTTAGTGCAAGATATTTCAGGGTGGGCACAAGCGTGCCCACCCTACAAAGGTTGGATAAGCGATGATTGATAAACCTGCCGTACTTTCTCCGGAGGCGCTGGATTTCGCTCCGGGGTTGCTGGCCATACAGGAAAGTCCGCCTGCCCGTTTGCCGCGTGCGGTGATGTACACGGTGGGTGTGCTGTTTGGCATCCTTTTAGTGTGGGCCATCTTCGGCAGGCTGGACATCATCGCCAGCGCCGAAGGCCGACTGGTGCCGCAGACCTACGTCAAGATCGTCCAGCCTGCGGATGCCGGGATCGTGCAGGAGATACTGGTCAGGGAAGGCGAATCAGTACAGGCAGGACAGGTGCTGATGCGCATGGATACCAAGCTGGGCAATGCGGATGCGCAGACTATCGGCAACGACCTCGCCATCCGCTCGTTGCAGTTGCGCCGGATTGACGCGGAACTGGCCGGGGAAGCATTGGCCAGAAAGCCCAATGATCCGGACGATCTCTTTCGCCAGATCGAATCCCAATACCACGATCATCGGCAAGCGTATACGGATGCGCTGGAACAGTCGCAGGCGGCACTAAAGAAGTCTCAGCACGAATACGATTCGGCTAAAGAGGTGCTGGTCAAGCTACAGCAGATCACGCCTCTCCTCAAACAGCAAGCCGATTCCTACACCGACATGGGCAAGGATGGTTATGCGCCGCAAGTGATGGTGCGCGACAAGCAGCGCGACTTTCTGGAAAAGGCACAGGACTTGCGCGCGCAGGAAGCGACCGTCGCAAGTCTTGAGTCTGCGGTGAGCCAGTCAAGAAAGCAGATAGATCAGATCACTTCAAAATACCGCAGTGACCTGCGTAACGAACGCGTGGAAGCCGATGGGCAGCACTGGAAGCTGGAGCAGGATAGTATCAAGCAGGCGCACAAGAACGGGCTGCTCGAACTGAAAGCCCCGCAGGCTGGCATCGTGAAGGATCTTGCCACTCACACGGTCGGCACGGTGGTCTCGCCCGGTACGGTGCTCCTGTCCATCGTGCCTGAGCATGAACCGCTGGTGGCGGAAATCATGGTCAAGAACGATGATGTTGGTTTTGTATACGTAAACCAAAAGGTCAAAGTAAAACTGGCGCCCTACCCGTTCCAGAAGTACGGCATGCTGGACGGCGAGGTGACGCGCATCCAGGCGGACAGCGATGATGGTGCCCAGTCGCAATCACAGCCCAAGGATAAGCCGCAAACGCCATCTACATACAAGGCCATCGTTTCGCTTGGCAGTCAGATTCTCGAAGCAGAAGACCAGAAGTTCAAACTTGTTCCCGGCATGCAGGTCGTGGCCGAGATCAATCAAGGTGATCGCACGGTACTGAAATACCTCCTGGAACCTGTGAGCAAGACGCTTGATGAGAGTGGGCACGAAAGGTGAGGATGGCGAATGTGTAGGGTGGGCTTTGCCCACCATGTCGGGCAGAGCTCGACCTACGTTGGCAGGCTTGCCTGGCTGATTTTATGCGCTGCTTATAACGTGCTTCTGTTGGAATGCATTAGCTTGTCGGCGCAGGGCGCGGACTTGCTGGAAATCTATCATCTGGCCCAGCGCAACGATCCGACCTTCGAGGCTGCAAAATATGCGTTCGAAGCCGTCCAGGAAAAAATACCCCAGGCGCGAGCCGGTATGTTGCCGGTGATGAATTTGAACGGCAGTGATACCGATACGCACGGAACTTCAAGATTTACCAGCCCACAGGAAGTGAATCGCGATGTGCGTGCATGGACTTGGACTTTGCAACTGACGCAGCCACTGATCCGCGCACAAAATGTCTACGCTTGGCGCGAATCGCATTTATTGGTCGAAGAAGCGCATGCGAAATATGCCAAGTCAGAGCAGGAACTGATTTTACGGGTGACGCAAGCCTATCTCGACGTTCTTGTCGCCCGGAAAAACATCGAAGTCACGGAAGCACAGCTCAGGGCGTCGGAGGAACAACTGGCGCTGGCGCAACGCGGCTTCGGGACTGGCACGAACGCCATCACGGATGCGCATGAAGCGAAATCGCGCGCTGATCTCGCTCGCGCGCAACGCATTGCGGCACTCAACGAGCTGGAAGCTAGGCGCGCCGGGCTGGAAAAGATCACAGGACAATTGCCTGAGACGCTTGCCGAGCTTCAACCTGTCATGATTATTCCCCAGCCGCAGCCCGACGATCCCAAGGCGTGGGTAACACAGGCCCGCGAAAATAGTCCCGATGTGCTGGCCCCGCAAGCCGCATTCCATGCGGCAGGAATTGAAGTCAGCAAGAACCGGGCGGAATACCTGCCGACGCTGGATATGTTGGCATCGGTAGGGCATAGCTACTCGTCGGGCAGTCTCTCCACCCCCAGCGATTTTGCGATGCGCACCAATTCCAGGCAGGCTGGCGTTCAATTGACCGTGCCGTTCTTCGCGGGTGGTGCAACCCATTCGCGCGTGAGCGAGGCCATCGCCAACAAGAACCGGGCTGCCGCCGAACTGGAAGCTGCTCGCCGTCAAGCTGCTACTGATGCCAGGCAGGCATACTCGGCTGTGGTGAGCGGTTTGGCCCAGATTGAGGCGCTGGAATCGGCTGTCGAGTCCAGCAAGAGCGCGGTCAAAGGCAATCAGGTTGGTTACGAGCTGGGCATCCGCATGAACATAGATGTATTGAACGCCGAGCAGCAGCTTTACACAGCCCAGCGCGATCTGGTCAAAGCGCGATATGACACCTTGCTTCAAGGATTCAAGCTCAAGGCGGCAGCAGGAGTCTTGACTGAGGCGGATGTGTTGGCGGTCAATGAACTGTTTAAGAACTGAGGTTGTTGTTTGTGCGGTCTCGATTACCCAGTCTGTTCGCGAACACCATGCTCCTTTGAGATTGCGGCAACTGATGTCCTGCAACCCCAGTCTCCTCTTGGCGGCGCAACTCAGAATTGAAAAGGGACATTTCAACTTTGCACCCATCTCTGCGTGTTACTGGCACATTATCGTTTTGGGCATTACACTGCGCCCCGTTCAATTTTGATATTTCAGCGAGCCATGGGCATAGACACCGAAAACAATTATCTGGTCATCACCGCATCGGGAGAAGACAAAGTTGGCCTCGTTGACCGGCTGTCGAGCAAGATCACCGAAAGCGGCTGCAACATCGAGGAAAGCCGCATGGCCGTGCTGGGCGGGCAGTTCGCTTTCATCATGCTGGTCTCCGGCCCGTGGAATGCGCTGTCCAAGCTGGAAGGGCAGATAGAACCGTTGGGCAATCAGATCGGCCTCACCATTATCCACAAGCGCACGCAGAAGCGCGAACGCACGCGCCCGGCAATTCCCTACAGCGTGGAAGTCGTGGCCATGGATCACCCCGGCATCGTGCGTAACCTCTCCGCCTATTTCTCCAAAAACGGCATCAACATCGAAGAGCTCCAGACCGACACCTATCCCGCGCCGCACACTGGCACGCCGATGTTCTCGGTCATGATGACGGTGGGTATCCATGCGGATGTGCACATTCCCACCTTGCGCAGTGATTTCCTCGATTACTGCGACGATCTGAATCTGGATGCGAGTTTTGAGCCGGTGCGGGGGTGAGCTGATCGTACCAGGCGGTCTGGAATTCCGGTTAGACATCCTCCCCCGAACTCTTTAGACTTGCGGCCTTTCGCAATACGGCTTGCAGGTCGCTCCTCATGAATCTCGAAGCAACACCAGAAAACACCGCCGCCCCCAGCGCGCTTATCGCCAAAGAAGTGGCGCGCCGTCGCACCTTCGGCATCATCTCCCACCCCGACGCGGGCAAGACCACGCTCACGGAAAAGCTGCTGCTGTTCTCGGGTGCGATCCAGTTGGCGGGCACAGTGAAGGGGCGCAAAAGCGGGCGCCACGCGACCTCCGATTTCCTCGAGATCGAAAAGCAGCGCGGCATTTCGGTGGCCAGCTCGGTGATGCAGTTCGAGTACCGCGACCATGTGGTGAATCTGCTCGACACGCCCGGCCACCAGGATTTTTCCGAAGACACCTACCGCGTGTTGACCGCCGTGGACTCCGCGCTGATGGTGATAGACGCAGCCAAAGGTGTGGAGGCGCAGACCATCAAGCTGCTCAACGTGTGTCGCATGCGCAACACGCCCATCGTCACCTTCATGAACAAGATGGACCGCGAGGTGCGCGATTCGCTGGAATTGCTGGACGAGGTGGAGTCGGTGCTCAACATCCAGTGTGCGCCGGTGACTTGGCCGATAGGTATGGGCAAGACCTTTCGCGGCGTGTACCACCTGCTGCGCGACGAGATCATGTTGTTCGAGGCGGGCGAGGAGCGCGACACGCAGGAGTTCGAGATCATCAAGGGCATAGACAACCCGCGCCTGGCCGAGATGTTCCCGCTGGAGATCGAGCAGCTCAAGATGGAAGTGGAACTGGTGCATGGCGCATCGCATCCCTTCGATTTGCAGCGCTTTCTCGAAGGCAGGCAGACGCCGGTGTTCTTCGGTTCCGCTATCAACAACTTCGGCGTGCGCGAGATTTTGAACGCGCTGCTGGACTGGGCGCCGCCGCCGATAGAGCGCGGTGCCACGGTGCGCAGCGTGAATCCCGCCGAGCAGGCGTTCTCCGGTTTCGTATTCAAGATACAGGCCAACATGGACGCCAATCATCGCGACCGCATCGCTTTTCTGCGCGTGTGTTCCGGCCATTTCGAGCGCGGCATGAAGATCAAGCATCTGCGCATCAATCGCGAGATCCGCGTATCCAACGTGGTCACCTTTATGGCCTCCAACCGCGAGCAGGTGGAAGAGGCTTACGCGGGCGACATCATCGGTCTGCCCAACCACGGCAACATGCAGATCGGCGACAGTTTCTCCGAAGGCGAGATGTTGCAGTACACCGGCATCCCTTACTTTGCGCCGGACTTCTTCCGCTCGGTGCGCATCCGCAACCCGATCAAGGTGAAGCAGTTGCACAAGGGTTTGCAGCAGCTTGGCGAAGAAGGTGCGGTGCAAGTGTTCAAACTCATCGACGGCGGCGATCTGATCCTCGGTGCGGTCGGCATGTTGCAATTCGATGTAGTGGCGAGCCGTTTGCAGGGCGAATACGGCGTGGATGCGATGTTCGAAGGCACCAGCACCACCAGCGCGCGCTGGGTCACCTGCGACGACAAGAAGATACTCGCCGATTTCGAAAAGGCGCTGTCGCACAATCTGGCCATCGATGCGGCGGGCAATCTGGCGTATCTCGCGCCGAACAGCGTGAACCTCAAGCTTACGCAGGAACGCTGGCCGAAAGTGGTGTTCCACACCACGCGCGAACACGCGGTCAAGCTCTGATGCAACAACTCGAATTCCAGTTGCGTGGCGAGTTCGTCGAGCTGAACCAGTTGCTCAAACTGTCCGGCGTGTGCGACAGCGGCGGAGCGGGCAAGGCACTGGTGGCCGAAGGCGTGGTGTCTGTTGATGGTGTAGTGGAATCGCGCAAGACCGCCAAGATACGCGCGGGACAGGTGGTGACACTGGGCGATGTGCGCATTCAGATATTGTCCCCTGATGAAACTACTAGCCATTCGACTAAGCCCGCAAGCGGGCAAGTCGCTGGTTATCGCCCGCTTGCGGGAGAGGGTTAGGGAGAGGGTTGCCATGTTGTACCTTGCTCACAACGTCATCATCGCCGACCACGAGATCGAACTGAGCGCTGTGCGTGCGCAAGGCGCGGGCGGACAGAACGTGAACAAGGTATCGAGCGCGGTGCATCTGCGCTTCGATATTTTCGCTTCTTCGCTGACGGAAGAATTCAGGCAGCGTTTGCTGCAAATCAATGACCAGCGCATTACCAAAGATGGCGTGGTCATCATCAAGGCGCAGGAATTCCGCAATCAGGAACAGAACCGCAACGAGGCGTTGCGGCGCCTGAAGACGTTGTTGCAAAGCGTGGCGACTCCGCCGAGAAAGCGCGTCGCCACAAAACCTACGCGTGCCTCGAAGCAGAAGCGGCTGGAGAGCAAGGCCAGGCGCGGAGTGGTCAAAAGCCTGCGCGGACGAGTCGGAGGAACTGAATAGTCATGGCGATCAAGGCAACCATTTTCAAGGCGAATCTCCAGATCGCGGATATGGAACGGCATTACTACGCAGACCATGCGCTGACCATCGCGCGACATCCATCCGAGAACGACGAGCGCATGATGGTGCGGCTGCTGGCTTTTGCCTTGCATGCGCATGAGTATCTGGAGTTCGGACAGGGCATGACCGACGAGAGTGAAGCAGATCTGTGGCAGAAAGACCTGACGGGCGCGATCGAATTATGGGTAGATGTCGGCATTCCCGACGAAAAGCTCATCCGCAAAGCCTGCGGGCGCGCTGACCGGGTCGTCGTGTACTGCTATGGCGGGCGCGTGGCCGAGATGTGGTATGCGCAGAACAGCGGCCAGTTCGAGCGGCAGAAGAATCTCAGCATCATCAATCTGCCAACAGAGAGCACACGCGCCATCGCCGCGCTCACGCAACGCACCATGCAGATGCAATGCACCATACAGGATGGACAGGTGTGGCTGAGCGACGGCAAGGAAAGCGTGATGGTGGAGCGGGAAGTGCTGAAACAGGCAGCATCGTGGCCATCGCTCCGATGAACGCGAAGAACCTATCCGATTGAGTATCCCAGTGGCGCCACGGGTGCCGAGGAATTCGTCCGCGCCCTGGCCTGGCGCCAGCGCCGACCACCATTCGATCAGCTCGTAGGCTTGCTGTCACAGGTCTGGCGCACACGCCCTTTGCTGGCGTACCATGTTCCCACTATTGAGGAGCGGAACATGAACCCCACAGCCCAGGCACCCCTGAATCAATCGCGCAGCATCGAACGCCTTATCGAAGGTATCGCCACCTCTGATGGCGCTGGCGTAAAGCTCACGCGCGTACTCACCGGAAAATTGCAGCGCCGCCTCGATCCTTTCCTGATGCTGGATGCATTCGGCAGCGACGATCCGGACGATTACATTGCGGGCTTTCCCGACCACCCGCATCGCGGTTTCGAGACCATCACCTACATGCTCGCGGGCCGTATGCGCCATCGCGACAGCGCGGGGCACGAGGGCTTGCTGGAGAGCGGCGGCATGCAGTGGATGACGGCGGGGCGCGGCGTTATCCATTCCGAAATACCCGAGCAGAAAGACGGCGTGATGGAAGGCTTTCAGCTTTGGCTTAACCTGCCCGCGAAGAACAAGATGGCTGCGCCCTGGTACAGGGATTTCGCCAGCCTGGACATTCCGGAATATGTTGCGGAGGGTAATGTCACGGTGCGCGTGCTCGCGGGTGCAAGTAATGGTGTGGCGGGCGCAATCACGCGTGAGGACACGGAGCCGCTCTATCTTGATATACACCTGCCTGCCGATGCCGCGTTCTCGGCGGCGCTGCCCGATACGCATAATGCTTTTGTGTATGTGTATTGTGGCGCGGTCAAGATCGCCGGGACGCGCGTGGAGTCGCAGCGCATGGGAATATTGAGCAACGCGCCGGACGTGGGTGGCGTGACCATCACGGCGGAGGGGGAAGCGCGCGTGATCCTCGTCGCCGGCAAGCCACTGCACGAACCCATCGTTCAATATGGCCCGTTCGTGATGAATACGCAGGAGGAGATACATCAGGCTCTGGATGATATGCGCAACGGGAGATTGGCTTAGTTCGCCTTGTCGTGGCGTATGCAAAAATCAATAATCAGCATAACTTGAAGGGAGACTGGAATGACCGATATCCTGTTTACCCCGCTCAGCCTCGGCGGCCTGCAACTGAACAACCGCATTGCCATGGCGCCGATGACGCGCTGCCGTGCCATCGGCAATGTGCCGAATGAATTGATGGCGCGTTATTACCGCGTGCGCGCCGAAGCCGGGCTCATTATCACCGAGGGAACGGCGCCTTCGCCCAACGGATTGGGCTATGCGCGCATTCCCGGTATGTATAGCGATGCACAGGTGCAAGGTTGGCGGCTGGTGACTGACGCAGTGCATGAAGCGGGCGGGAAAATATTCATACAGTTGATGCACACCGGGCGTGTCAGCCATGCCGCGAACATGCCGGAGGGGACGAAGATCCTCGCGCCTGCCGCCCTCGCCGCACCCGGCGAGATGTGGACGGACAGCGCCGGAATGCAGTCCTACCCGGCACCGGTCGCGATGAGCGAAGCGGAAATCATGCAGGCTATTTCCGAATATGCCAATGCCGCGAAACGCGCGATCGAAGCCGGTTTCGACGGCATCGAACTGCACGGCGCAAACGGCTACCTGATAGACCAGTTCCTCAATACGGCATCCAATCAGCGCACCGACCGTTGGGGCGGCAGCATAGAGAACCGCATTCGCTTTGCAGTGGAAGTGGCGAAGGCTACTGTGGCGGCGATAGGTGCGCATCGCATCGGCATGCGCATTTCGCCTTATGGCGTGTTCAACGGCATGGCGCCGGATGCGGAAATGGATGCGATGTACATACGCCTGATAGACGAATTGAACGCGCTGGGTCTGGTTTACATCCATGTGGTGGATCACAGATCCATGGGCGCGCCGGAAGTGAGTTCCGCACTAAAGGCGCAGATACGCACCGCGTTCAATGGCCGCTATATCCTGTCCGGCGGCTACGGTGCGGCGCTCGCCGATGCCGATCTCGATGCACAGCGCGGCGATCTTGTGGCATTCGGCCGTCCTTTCATTTCAAATCCGGATCTGGTGCAGAAGCTGCGCCACGGCCAGGAACCGATGCCTGCTGATCCGGGCACGTTCTATACGCCGGGAGAAAAAGGCTATACCGATTTTTGAGGGCGTTCCGGCATGGGGACATGCGTCGGAGCGCGGGTAAACTTGCTATCGGGGATAGATCGGGAAGGGGAAACCAGCCATGTCCATATTCAGTCACCTGTCGGGTAGTTGGCGAGGCAACGATGATGCGGAGTTGCTGTCGGTCATAGAGCGTGCAGTTTGTAGAGTCGAGCCGCTGCTCAGGCAGTCCGGTGGCTACCCCGCGAATTATCGCAAGCCGGTTGCCGCCGCGCTGGAATATGCGCGCGACCTCGCTGCACAAGTGCCCGGCCCGGTTGAGGTCAGCCGCGAGGCCTATAGCCGCGATCCATTCGTCCGCGCCTTGTTTCCCTCTGCGGAACAGATTCCCGAGGCTTTCGGTGCCAGCCAGGCTATACGCGATTATTTTCGCCAGCATCCGTCAGCCGGGGAAATATATGCGCTGATGGGGATGCGCCGCTATGAGAAGTCCACCCTGGGCATGGAGTTGTCAGGTCAGCATATACAGCGAGAGGTGCCCCAGAATGTGATCTACTTTACCAGCCACACTCTGGAGAATCCCGCGCCCAGCGAAGCGCAGGTGCGCGAGCAGATGGCCGTGAGCTTCTTCGATAGTCTGGTGGACAAGGTCGCCGAGCAAATAGCGCAGCGCAGGCAGCAGATGCAGTTGAGGTTGCAGGAAAAGGATGTGCTGGCAGCGCGTCTGCGTACGGCCGATGCCGAAGTCAGGCCCGCACTGGAGCAAGAGCTGACCAGGCTGCTTGATGACATACAGGCCATCGCCAGCTCGCTGGAGTTGCGCGATTACCCCGACTATTTCCATGAGGTGTTGGCGCATCCTGAGCAGCATCTGCGGCTGGTGCAGACCCCTATAGTCATGGACAGCATGGGAGTCCGGCGCAATGCTGATCAGGCAGAAGATGCGGAGCAGCTAGTCTTTAATGATCTGACGGGTTTCGATCGCCGCCTGTGGACGGTGACCATGGTGCATTGCAAAAATGTGCATGGCGAGACTTTTGCTGAGCGATTGGAGCAGGCATACCGCAGGCTTTCGGTTTGACCCGCTACGTTTTTTTGTCCAGCACCTGTTTCAGATAAGGGCCTGTCACGCTTTCCGGGTTGGCAGCGACTTGCTGTGGCGATCCTTGCGCGATGATGCGCCCGCCGCCTTCGCCACCCTCTGGCCCCAGGTCGACGATCCAGTCGGCGGTCTTGATGACGTCGAGGTTGTGTTCGATCACCACCACGGTGTTGCCCTGGTCGCGTAGCTGGTGAATGACCTTGAGCAACAGCGCGATGTCGTGGAAATGCAAACCCGTGGTGGGTTCGTCGAGGATGTATAGCGTGCGTCCGGTGTCGCGCTTGGACAGTTCGAGCGAGAGTTTCACGCGCTGCGCCTCGCCGCCGGACAGCGTGGTGGCGCTTTGTCCCAGTGTAATGTAGCCGAGGCCGACATCGAGCAGGGTTTGCAGTTTGCGCGCGATGACCGGCACAGGTTTGAAGAATTCGTGCGCATGTTCCACGGTCATGGCCAGCACCTGATAGATGTTTTTGCCCTTGTACTGTACCTCCAGCGTTTCGCGGTTGTAGCGCTGGCCGTGACATACGTCGCATTGCACGTACACATCGGGCAGGAAATGCATCTCGACCTTGATGACGCCGTCGCCCTGGCACGATTCGCAGCGCCCGCCTTTGACGTTGAACGAGAAACGTCCCGGCCCGTAGCCGCGTTCGCGCGATTGCGGCACGCTGGCGAACAGTTCGCGTATCGGCGTGAATAATCCGGTGTAGGTTGCAGGGTTGGAGCGTGGCGTGCGGCCTATGGGCGACTGGTCAACGGCGATGACCTTGTCGAAGAACTCCAAACCATTGATCTCCGCGTACGGTGCAGGCTCGGTGTTGCTGCCATAGAGATGGCGCGCGACAGCGTGATACAGCGTGTCGTTGATGAGTGTGGACTTGCCGGAGCCGGACACGCCGGCGACACAGGTCAGCAGGCCGATAGGCAGATCCAGCGTGACATCTTTCAGATTGTTGCCGCAAGCTCCCTTGATCTGCAACATGCGTTCCGGATCGGGTGCACGATATTTTTTCGGTGCGGGGATGCTTCGGCGCCCGGCAATGTAATCGCCGGTGAGCGAGTTGGTGTTGGCGCAGATTTCCGCAGGCGTACCCTCCGCTACCACCATGCCACCGTGCTCGCCCGCGCCCGGCCCCATGTCCACCACATAGTCGGCGGACTGGATCGCGTCCTCGTCATGCTCCACCACGATCACGCTGTTGCCCATGTCGCGCAGACGTTTCAACGTGGCGAGCAAGCGGTCGTTATCGCGCTGGTGCAGGCCGATGGAAGGTTCGTCCAGCACGTACATTACGCCGGTAAGGCCGGAGCCAATCTGCGAAGCGAGGCGGATGCGCTGCGCCTCACCGCCGGACAAGGTTTCGGCGGAGCGGTTCAGCGACAAGTATTCCAGCCCGACGTTGTTGAGGAAAGTGAGGCGGCTGGCGATCTCCTGCACGATCTTTTCCGCGATGGCCTGTTTGTGTCCGACCAGTTTCACTTGCTGGAAGAATGTCAGCGCCTGTTTCAGCGGCAATGCGCTGAGTCCAAAGATGGTCTGCTCGGCGATGCGCACGTGGCGTGCTTCCAGGCGCAATCGCGTGCCTCTGCACTCGGGGCAGAGACAGGTGTTGAGGTATTTCGCCAGTTCTTCGCGCACGGTAGGCGATTCGGATTCGCGGTAGCGTCGCTCCAGATTATTGATGATGCCCTCGAACGTGTGCTCGCGCGTGGTGGGCTTGCCGCGCTCGTTGAGATAGCGGAACGCGACCTCCTCTTTTCCGCTGCCATACAAGACAACCTGCTGGATTTTTTCCGGCAGGCTTTCGAAGGACTGGTCAAGCTCAAAGCCGTAATGTTTGGCGAGGCTGTCCAGCATCTGGAAATAAAATTGATTGCGCCTGTCCCAGCCTTTGACCGCGCCGCCGCTTAACGACAGCGACGGGAATGCGACGATACGTTTCGGATCGAAGAAGCTGATGTTGCCAAGACCGTCGCACTTGGGGCAGGCGCCCATCGGATTATTGAACGAGAACAAGCGTGGTTCGAGTTCGGGCAGCGAATAGTTGCAGATCGGGCAGGCGAACTTGGCCGAGAACAGGTGTTCCTTGCCCGAGTCCATCTCCAGCGCTACGGCGCGGCCCTCGGCATGGCGTAGCGCGGTTTCGAACGATTCGGCCAGGCGCTGCTTCGCGTCTGCGTTGACCTTGATGCGATCGACCACGATTTCGATCGTGTGTTTCTGGTTCTTGTTCAGCTTGGGCAGCTTGTCCATCTCGTACACGCAGCCGTTCACGCGCAGCCGCACGAAGCCCTGCGCGCGCAACTCGTCGAACAGGTCGAGCTGTTCACCCTTGCGTTCGACCACCAGCGGTGACAGGATCATCACTTTGGTTTCTTCGGGCAGTGCGAGCACGTGATCCACCATCTGCCCCACGCTTTGCGCCTCCAGCATCAAGTCATGCTGTGGGCAATACGGATCGCCCGCGCGCGCAAATAACAGGCGCAGGTAGTCGTGGATCTCGGTGACGGTGCCGACGGTGGAGCGTGGGTTGTGCGAGGTGGCTTTCTGCTCGATGGCGATGGCGGGAGACAAGCCCTCGATCAAATCCACATCGGGTTTTTCCATCAATTGCAGGAACTGCCGCGCGTAAGCAGACAGCGATTCCACATAGCGCCGCTGGCCTTCGGCATATAAGGTGTCGAAGGCCAGCGAAGACTTGCCGGAGCCGGACAGGCCGGTGATGACCACGAGCTGGTTGCGCGGCAGGTCGAGGTTGATGTTTTTCAGGTTGTGCGTGCGTGCGCCGCGTATGCGTATCTGTTCCATGCTTTAAAATAATGCGGGGCGAAAACGACCTGACAATATACGCGATTTCCTGCGCTTTCCCAAACCATGCACAGAAGGTTTTGCTGAGCGGGGTTGACCTGTTAGAATAAGCGAGTTTTTCAGTCAAGATATATTCCATATGCAAGAAAATAAAGATTCCATGACCCCGGCAGAACGCCGCGCCAGCGTCGGCCTTGCGGGGATTTACGGCCTGCGTATGCTGGGTCTGTTCATTATCCTGCCGATCTTCGCGATCTATGCGCAGCAATTGCCGGGCGGCGAAAGCCACACGCTGATTGGTGTCGCGCTCGGCGCTTACGGGTTGACGCAAGCCATATTGCAGATCCCCGCCGGTTGGTTGTCTGACCGCTACGGGCGCAAGCCGGTGATCTATGCCGGGCTGATCCTGTTCGCCATCGGCAGTTTCATCGCGGCCTCGGCGGACAGCATCTACGGGATCATCTTCGGTCGCGTGATACAGGGTGCCGGCGCGCTCAATGCTGCCGTGATGGCGTTGACCGCAGACCTGACGCGCGAGGAGCATCGAACCAAGGCGATGGCGATGATAGGCATTACTATCGGCATCACCTTTTCGATCTCGCTGGTGCTGTCGCCGCTGCTGTACAAGCTGATCGGCGTGCCGGGCATCTTCGCCATGACCGGTGTGCTGGCGCTGGGTGCGATGGCGGTGGTGGCTTTCGTGATCCCCAATCCGGCCATCACGCGTTTTCATTCCGACACCGAGGCGAGCACGAAAAAACTGGGCGCAGTGTTGCGCAATCCCGATCTGCTGCGCCTCGATTTTGGCATCTTCTCGCTGCATGCGATCCTGATGTCGGTGTTCATGCAGGTGCCGTTCGTGCTCAAGCGCGATGGGCTGGAAACGACACAGCACTGGCAAGTGTATTTGCCCGTGATGCTGATCGCTTTTGCGCTGATGGTGCCGCCCATCGTCATCGCCGAGAAGAAAGCGAAAATGAAACAGGTGTTCGTGGGAGCAGTCGGATTGGCGGCGCTAGCGCAACTGTCATTGATGTTGTTCCAGAACAGCGTGTGGGGTGTGGCATTCGCACTACTGATATTCTTTACCTCGTTCAACGTGCTGGAAGCGACGCTGCCGTCGCTCATCAGCAAGATCGCACCGCTGGATGCCAAAGGCACGGCGATGGGGGTGTATAGCAGCGTACAGTTCCTTGGTGCATTCTTCGGTGCGGCGGCGGGCGGCTTCATCCTGCAGAATTGGGGAGGTGACGCGGTGTTCGGTTTCGCGATAGGCTTGCTGTTGCTGTGGCTGCTGGTGGCTTTCGGAATGAAACCTCCTGCGGCGGTGCGCACGAAGATGTATCATTTACCTGATCTTGACGTAACGAACGCCGCTGCGATGCAACAGAAACTGGCTCAAGTGCAGGGCGTGCGCGAAGCGATGGTGGTGGGCGTGGAAGGCATGGCCTGCCTCAAGGTGGAGATGCAGGGTTTTGATGAGGCGGCAGTAGAACAATTAATAAAGGGGGCGTGAGATGTCGGTGAACAAAGTGATACTGGTGGGGCGTCTGGGCAAAGATCCGGAAACGCGCTACATGACCAATGGCGAAGCGGTGACCAATGCTACGCTGGCCACGTCTGAAAACTGGAAAGACAAGAGCGGCGAGAAACAGGAAAAAACCGAATGGCACAATCTGGTGTTCTATCGCCGTCTGGCCGAAATCGCGGGTGAATATCTGAAGAAAGGTGCACAGGTGTACATCGAAGGCCGTATCCAGTCGCGCAAGTACCAGACCAAGGAAGGGCAGGAGCGCTACATCACCGAGATCATCGTGAACGAAATGCAGATGCTGGGTGGTAAATCCGGCGGCGGCAGCTTTGAAGTGGTAGACAAGCCTGCCGCATCGACCCCGTCTTCTGCACCGGTGTCCCAACCCGCACCAGCCAAGGCAGGTGGTTTTGATAACTTTGACGATGACATACCGTTCTGATTGGAAAGAAAAAAAGCAAATAGAAACGGCTGCGTTAGCGGTCGTTTTTTTATTTGCGCATGAACCCCGCCCTGATAAACATATATCTTTCGCATATCTATTGACAAGCTAGATCGTCACACGTAGAGTGCGACAAATTGTCGCAGGTCGCGTCGCGACAGTATGCAGGCGTACCCGAAAAGCACCACCCTGAAGGTGGTGTTTTTTCGCAGCGAAGATGCATTGTAAATCCATTTAACTGGGGAAGCTTATGAATGCAATGATCCGTAGCGTGATGTTCGTGCTTATGCTGTTGCCCGCACTGAGCCGGGCCGAGCAGCGCGAGTTCAATATGTCCATCGACGAAGTTGCTATTGAGATCGCGCCGGGCTTTACCAATAAGGTATTCGCCTTTAACGGCCAAGTGCCGGGGCCGCTGATTCACGTCAAGGAAGGTGACGACGTGACTGTCCATGTGACCAATAACACCACGCTGGCGCATACCATGCACTGGCACGGAGTAAACCAGACCGGAAGCTGGAAGAATGATGGCGTGCCGGCAGTAACCCAGCCGCAAATTGAGCCGGGCGAAACATTTACCTACAAGTTCAAAGTGGATAGACCTGGCAGCCTGTGGTACCACTGTCACGTCAACGTGTGGGAGCACGTTGCCACGCGCGGCATGTGGGGGCCGTTGATTGTCGATCCCAAGAACCCAGGCGCAGAAGAAAAAAAGGTCACCAAGGAAGTCATCATGATGATGAGTACCTGGGAATCTCCCTATGCTAATTCCTACGGCAAAGGTGGCATGCCGCAGGATGTTTCCGACTACTTTTCCGTCAATGCCAAAGCATTTCCCTTTACTCAGCCGGTACGGGTAAAAAAGGGGGATGTGGTGCGCTTCCGCATGTACGGCGCAGGCGACGAAACGCATGAGATGCATCTGCACGGGCATGACCAGTTGTTCGCTTTCAAGGACGGCTACCAGTTGCCGATGCCGTATTACATAGACACGGCTCCGGTAGGCCCGGGCGAGCGTTACGACACTATTGTCGATATGAATAATCCTGGCCTGTTCGTATTCCACGACCATGTGGACAGGCATATGTCGAACAATGGCGCCATGCTGGGCGGCCCATTGACTGTGATCGAATATGCCGAAATCCAGCCGGAACCCTGGTATGCCTGGAAAGACAAGGTCTATGACCCGGATTTTTTCTACAGCGAATCCATGAAGAAAGGCTATGGTATGTTCCTTAATGCTTCGTTCCAGGGGCGCGTTGTCGAGCAAGGTAGAAGGAGGAAATAGGCGTGAGGCGAGGATTGTTCTTGATGGCAGCGCTGGTTTTTTCCTGCGTTGCGATCGCAGAAGAAGGCCGTTTGCAGAAGGAGTGCGCCTCCTGCCACAACCTGACCGGACCTGTGGCGCAGACCTTGAAAGATGCCTGGGCCAGGAAAGGGCCGGATATGTTCTACGCCGGTAACAAGTACCGCCAGGAATGGCTGGTGTCATGGCTGCAAAAGCCCCAGCGCATTCGCCCCGCCGGTATGTATTACGGCGATCACATCAAGCCTGGCCCATCGGGTGATGTAATTGACGCGGCCACGCTTGCCGATCATGTTGCCCTATCCAAAGACGAAGCCGTCGCCATCGCAGCGGAATTGATGAAGAACAAGCCACATGATGATCTGATCGCCAGGGAAAAAATCGAGCCCGGCACGATCACGAAACAGATGGGGGAGATGAATTTCGACAAGTTCTGGGGCTGCATGGCCTGCCATTTGATCGAACCCGAATATGGTGGATTTTCCGGTCCGGAGCTTTATACGGCAGCCAAACGCTTGCAGCCGGAATTCATCGCGAGTTTCATCCGTAATCCGCAGGCATGGGAGCCCAAGACATGGATGCCGAACAAGGAAGTACCCGAGGGGGTCCTCCAGAAATTCGTGCATTACTTTGAAGTGTTGAGCAAGGAGTCCGATCATGCTCAATAAATTATTATTTGTCGTTTTGCTGGCCTGTAACGTACAGGCGTACGCGACCACGACTGAGGCTCCGGCGCACGCCAGGGAAGCCGCTGCCGACAACTACAAGGCTTACTGCATGCAGTGTCACGGCACACAGGGCAATGGTAAAGGCGTAAACATCCGCGACATGTCTGCCACCCCGCGCGACCACACCGATGCCAAGTCCATGTCGGTACGCTCGGATGAGACGTTGTTCAAGGTCATCAAGGAGGGTGGTTCGTCCATCAGCAAATCCATCCTGATGCCGCCTTGGGAAGGTACGTTCAGCGACGAAGAAATCAGGGATCTGGTGCAGCACTTGCGCGTCTTGTGCAAGTGCCAATTCGGATCCTGATTGCAGGGCAGTAAAGTAGTGGAGGAGGAGCGGTTTTAAAAATGTATTTTGTAGTTAACTTAAAGAGAGGGAATGATAATGCACGCATTTAAGAAAACAGCGATTGCAGTAATGACGTTGGCTGCGCTCTTTTCCGCACAGCAGGTTTTTGCGAAAGATGTCAAGGTCACCATGACGGCCAAGGAAGTTGAAACTACCATCAACGGTGCTGGCGGCAAGATGGCGGCATGGACGTTCGACGGTTCGATCCCTGGCAAGCCGATTGTCGTGCAAGAGGGCGATACCGTAGATTTCACGCTGGTTAACCCGGCCGAAAACAAGAACGATCACGCGATGGATTTCCATGCGGCAATCGTCAACGTGCTGGATGAGTTTGCACCAGTCAAGCCCGGGGCCAGCAAGCACTTCAAGTTCGAAGCCAAGACCCCCGGCGTGTTTATGTACCACTGCGGCGCGAGCCCGATGGTGCAGCACATCGCACGCGGCATGTATGGCATGATCATCGTCGAGCCCAAGGATAAGAAGAACTATCCCAAGGCTGACCGTGAGTATGTGCTGATCCAGCAACAGTATTTCCCGGATGTCGAGAATTATGATGCCATGCTGGGCGATGCCAATGCCTGGAAGGGCTCGCTGGTCAACGGCCAGATCCTGCACTACGATCCGGTGCATGATCCGAAGGGTGGGCACGGAGTGTTGGCCGCCAAACCAGGCGAGCGCGTACGTATTTACTACGGAAACGCCAATATCAACCTACCGATCGCATTGCATCCGATTGCCAGCATCTGGGATCGCGTGTACATCAACGGCAATCCTAAAAATACGCTGCAAGACATCCAGACCTACAACATGGGCGTATTTGAAGCGGGCACATTCGACCTCGTGACACCTAAGGACAAGGAAGTTGCCGGTATCGCGATTGTTGACCACTCCATGAACGCGGCGCTGCGCGGCGCGATCTCGGTACTGGTCAGCAGCAAGGACGCAGATGCGAAAGCGGGCAAGCGCAATGCGGATGGCCAGTTGGAATACGTCAAGTAACGGGCTTCAACTGTCACTGGGGAGGCGCAAGCCTCCCCATTTTTTTAGTAGAATGCATTTCCAGTTACAAGCCACAGGAACCGGGCAATCAAAATGACGAAGAAAATAGCAGCAAGCTTTGCGCTGTTGGCAGTCGTCATGCTGTCCTCATACTCCTTCTATCGGCACATCGCACCTTCATGGAATGAAGCCCAAGCGGCTGCTTCCGTTTCAGCAGTAGCACCCGTTACCCCGGCATCGACATTGTCCAGCATCAACCCATCCGGACAGGGAAAGGTCTGGGTCTGCCCCATGCATCCCGGAATCATGCAGGATCATCCCGGCACTTGCCCGATCTGTGGCATGGATCTGGTGGAGTCAAACAATCATGACGGCCATGAGCATGGCGTACACGTCGATACTGCATCTCTCCAGAAGCTTGGCGTTCGTCTGGCCAGCGTAAAAAAGTCCACCCTCAGCCGAGAAGTCCGCAGCTACGGCAACATCACGGTGGATGGCAGCGCGGTGTACAACATCCACAGCAGGTTCGACGGCTGGATACAGAAGACCTACATTCATTCTGTCGGCCAGAAGATTGAGCAAGGGCAGGTGATCTATGAAATCTACTCGCCCGAACTTGTCATGCAGCAAAAGGAATACCTGCGTTTTGCCGAGCGGCGCAACCAGATATTGCAAACCATAACAGGCGATACCGTCATCTTCGAGAACGAATATGTGATGAACCTGTTGACGGAACTGTCCAACGAAAGAAGCAAGTTCGTGTATGAAAATGTAAGCCCCGAATCCATACAGAAAGTTGAAGATTCGAAAATGCCGCTCAATGTGGTCAAGATCGTTGCGGAGCAATCCGGTGTGGTGACTCAGATCAATGCACGCGAAGGCACTTATGTCATGCCCTCTGCCGCGTTGTTCACATTGGCGGATGTTGCCAGGATCCGGGTGGACGTCACGCTGTATCCGGATCAGGTTGCGCAGGTGATGGCGGGGGATGAAGTCGGCATCAGGATTGATGACGGGCTGGTGATAAAGGCGAAGCTGGATCATATCAATCCCGTCGCCGAAAACAACAAGGTGACCGCGCGCGTATTGCTGGACAATGCCGGACGTCATCTCAGGCCGGGAACTTATGTCGATGTAGTCATCCATGCGCATCCGCATGAAGCGCTGACGCTGCCGCGTTCTGCGGTGATCTACGGCGGCGAAGGCAATATGGTCATGCTGTCGCAGGGCGATGGACATTTCCTGCCGGTGCCGGTTGAAACCGGAGCGGAGAGCGGCGACCGGATCGAAATCGTCGATGGTTTGCAGGAAGGCGCGGAAGTCGCGGTTAACGGCCAGTTCCTGCTTGATGCGGCCTCTTCCATGAATGCCTCTGCCGAGCGTATGCACAGCGGGCATCATGATTGAAAAAGTTATTGGATGGTCGCTGCATAACCGGCTGACTGTCATTCTTGCATCACTGGTGCTGGCGATCGCAGGTGTCTATTCCGCCGCCAACATCACGCTGGATGCGATCCCCGACCTGTCTGACGTGCAGGTCATCGTCAAGACTTCCTATCCCGGACAGGCACCGGACATCGTCGAAGACCAGATCACCTATCCGCTGACTTCCGCGTTGTTGTCCGTGCCCGGTTCCACTGCCGTGCGCGGCTTTTCCATGTTCGGCGAATCCTACCTGTATGTGCTGTTCAAGGACGGTACCGATCCCTACTGGGCGCGCACGCGCGTGCTGGAATATCTGAGCCAGGCCAGCGGACGTTTGCCGCCGGGCGTCGCGCCGTCATTGGGGCCGGATGCGTCAGGCGTGGGCTGGGTATTCGAGTATGCGCTGGTGGATCGCGAACATCGCTACGACGCGGATCAATTGCGCGCGGTGCAGGATTTCTTCCTCAAGTATGAGTTGCAGAGCCTGCCCGGCGTAGCCGAAGTGGCGAGTGTGGGCGGCATGGTGAAACAGTTCCAGATCGAAGTGGATCCCAACCGGCTGGCGGCTTACAAGATCACGCCCGAGCAGGTCGCCCGCGCGGTGCGCGACAGCAACTCGGCCAGCGGCGGCGCCGTGGTTGAACTGGGGCGCAGCGAATTCATGGTGAAGTCGAATGCCTATCTGAAGAGCTTGGCCGACTTCCGCGATATTCCTTTGAGCGTCGATGCGCAGGGCGTGCCGGTCAGGTTGCAAGACGTGGCTCATATCGGAACCGGCCCTGAGGCGCGGCGCGGCGTGACCGATCTCGACGGCGAGGGGGAAGTGACTGGCGGTATCGTGGTGATGCGTCATAACAGCAACGCGCTGGAGACCGTGAATCTGGTCAAGCAGCGTCTGGAGGAAATCCGTTCCGGCCTGCCTGAAGGCGTGGAGCTGGTGGTGACCTACGACCGCTCCGGCTTGATCCGTGCGGCAGTCGATACCCTGCGCGGCAAGCTGCTCGAAGAGTCGCTTGCGGTTGCTGTCGTGTGTCTGCTGTTCCTGTTCCATTTCCGCTCTTCACTGGTCGCAGTGGTGACGCTGCCGCTGGGAATACTTGCTGCTTTCACCTTGATGAAGATACAGGGCGTGACGGCCAACATCATGTCGCTGGGCGGGATTGCGATTGCTATAGGCGCGATGGTGGACGCTGCCGTGGTGATGATAGAAAACATGCACAAGCATCTGGAGAAATCAAATTTATCGCCCCCATGTGAAGGGGGGCAGGGTGGCGATGCGGATCGCTGGCAGGTGGCGAAACAAAGCGCCATGGAAGTCGGCCCAGCATTGTTCTTTTCGCTGTTGGTCATCACGGTCTCCTTTTTGCCGGTACTCACGCTCACCGGGCAGGAAGAAAAACTCTTTTCCCCGCTGGCTTATACCAAGACCTATGCCATGGCCGCCGCCGCCATCCTGGCGATCACGCTGCTGCCGGTGCTGATGGGTCACTTCATACGCGGAAAGATATCCTGCGAAAATAAAAATCCGCTGAACCGCATCCTGCAAGCGATATACCAGCCCTTGCTGAATTTCGCATTGCGCCAGAGATGGCTGGCGCTGGGCATCGCACTGGCGCTGCTGCTCTCATCCCTCTATCCGGCGTTGCGCATGGGCAGCGAATTCATGCCGCCGCTGTACGAGGGCGACCTGCTGTACATGCCGACCACGCTGCCGGGCGTATCCATAGGCGAGGCGTCCAGCATTCTGCAAGTTACCGACCGCATCATCAAACAGATGCCGGAGGTGGAACGCGTGTTCGGCAAGGCGGGCAGGGCAGACAGTGCGACCGACCCCGCGCCGCTGTCCATGTTCGAGACCACGATCTTGCTCAAACCCAGGAGCGAGTGGCCGCAGGGCGAGAGCGTAGAACAGCTCATCGCCAAACTGAATAATGAAGCGAGTCTGCCCGGCCTCACGAATTCCTGGGGCTATCCGATACGCACGCGCATAGACATGCTCTCCACCGGAATACGCACGCCACTCGGCATCAAGATTACCGGGCCGGATCTGAAGGGCATCGCGCAATTGGCCGAAGACGTCGAGTCGGTGCTGAAAGGTATTCCGGGCACGCAGAACGTGTTCGCCGAACGCGTGGCTGGCGGGCGCTATCTCAATATCGAGGTGAATCGGCATGAGGCGGCGCGCTATGGCGTGACGGTCGCCGACGTGCAGAGTCTGGTGCAGGGCGCCATCGGTGGGGAAAATATCGGCATGGTGGTGGCCGGGCGCGAACGTTATTCCATCAACTTGCGCTACCCGCGCGATCTCAGGAACTCGCTGGAAAAGATTTCCGCGAGCCGCGTGACCACACCCGGTGGCGAACAGATTCCTTTGGGCAACCTTGCGCGGCTGCACATGAGCGACGGGCCCGCCGAGATCAAGAGCGAGAACGCGCGGCTGGTCGGCTACGTCTATCTCAACATTGCGGGCCGCGATCTTGGCGGCTATGTGGAGGAAGCGAAAGCGGCGCTGGCGAGGTCGGTGAAAGTGGCGCCCGGCTATGCGGTGCAGTGGTCGGGGCAATATGCCAATCTGGAACATGCGAAGCAGCGCTTATATGTGGTGGTGCCGCTCACGCTGCTGCTGGTCATGCTGCTGCTGTATATGCACTTCCGGCATTTCGGCAAGGTGCTGCTGGTGTTGCTGTGTCTGCCATTTGCGCTGGTCGGCGGCATCTGGCTGGTGTACCTGCTGGGTTACCCGATGTCGGTCGCGGTCGCAGTGGGATTCATCGCGCTGGCCGGCGTTGCTGCCGAATTCGGCGTGGTGATGCTGCTGTATCTGGACAAGGCCATCGAATCGTTCCGCGCGGAAGGGCGGCTGCTCAATCATCGCGCGCTGGTCGAGGCCATCGTGCAGGGCGCGGCATTGCGTCTGCGCCCCAAGATGATGACGGTCTCGGTGATCGTTGCGGGCCTGTTGCCGGTGATGTTCAGCGACGCCATCGGCGCCGATGTGATGAAACGGATTGCCGCTCCGCTCATCGGTGGCATGGTCACGGCACCGTTGTTGTCGCTGGTCGTGATCCCCGTGCTTTACCTGTGGTGGCAGGAGAAGCTTTTGGGTGGCGCATCCGTCGAAGCCACTTAAATAATTTAATAAAAACTGGAGGAGCAAGCATGAAACGTAGCGCAATTTTGTCCCTGATTCTTGCCCTGTCTTTGCCTGGTGTCCCGTTGGCACAAGCGGCGGACATGAAGGATATGGGTATGGAAGTCAAAGCCCAACAAAGCATCGAAGCCGTGGGTGTGGTCAAGCAAGTAGACAAGGCAAAAAAAATTGTTACGATCGCACATGAGGCGATACCCAGTCTGGGATGGTCGGCGATGACCATGGACTTCGTGGTGGAGAACAAAGCTCTATTCGCCAAACTGATTCCCGGCAAGCAGATACATTTCGGGTTCATTACCCAAGGCTACAGTTACGTGGTGACCAGCGTCAAATAATCGCCTGCAATATGGCAAAGCCAGGTGGCCGGGCTCTTTCCCCCGGCCTTTTATTTGTCCAGCGCATCAACCGTGATATGAAAGCGGGAAACTTGCTGTAAAATGCCCCCACTTTTTTGAGACGACATTCCATGCCTTCCCCCAGCCCAAGTGCAACGCCCGAACGCCTGATACGCCGGGAAGTGCTCGCCTTGCACGCTTACCATGTGCCGCCCGCCAGCGGCATGATCAAGCTGGATGCGATGGAGAACCCTTATTCCCTGCCGCCGCAACTGTGCGATGAGATTGCGCGCGTAGTGGCGGAGGCTGCGATCAACCGTTATCCCGATGCCGGCGCGCACAGCCTGAAAGAAAAAATCCGCGCCGTGACGGCGTTGCCGCCAAACATGGATGTATTGCTGGGCAACGGCTCGGACGAGATCATCCAGTTGCTGGCGATGGCCGTTGCCCAGCCGGGTGCCGTGTTGCTGAGCGTGGAGCCGTCGTTCGTGATGTACAAGATGATTGCGACCTTCACCGGCATGAACTATGTGGGTGTGCCGCTCACGGAAGATTTTGCGCTGGACTTGCCTGCCATGCTGGCGGCCATCCGTCAGCATCGGCCCGCGCTGGTGTTCCTGGCCTATCCCAATAATCCCACGGGCAATCTGTTCGATGCGGATGCTATCGCGCAGATCATCGCTGCCGCGCCGGGTCTGGTGGTGGTGGATGAGGCGTATTACGCTTTCGCCAGCGACAGCTTCATTCCGCAACTGGCGCGTTATTCCAACCTGCTGGTGATGCGCACCTTCTCCAAGCTCGGCATGGCTGGCCTGCGCCTGGGTTTTCTGGCGGGCAGCACGGCGTGGCTGGGGCAGATGGAAAAACTGCGCTTGCCGTATAATGTCGGCGTCTTGCCGCAACTGGTAGCGGAGAAGTTGTTGCAGCACCATGATGTGCTGCTGCAACAGGCCGCACAGATCAGGGAGGATCGCGCTTGGTTGTTCGAGCGTCTGGTGGGTACGGTGGACGCGCATGCCTACGCTAGCGAAGCGAACTTCATCCTGTTCCGCGTGAACCATGCGGACAAGGTATTTGAAGGATTGAAGCAGCGCGGCATATTGATCAAGAAGTTGCATGGCGCACATCCTGCGCTGGCCGATTGCCTGCGCGTGACGGTGGGTGCGCCGGCCGAGAATGAGGCGTTCATCCGGGCATTGCAGGAAAGCATACATCAATCCGTTCAAGGTATTAATCATGCGTAACGCGCAAGTAAGCCGCAACACTCTCGAGACGAAGATCAGCATCAAGCTGGATCTGGATGGCACTGGCAAAGCGGTGTTCGACACAGGTTTGCCATTCCTCGAGCACATGCTGGACCAGATCGCGCGCCATGGTTTGCTCGATCTGGAGATCATCGCCAACGGCGACTTGCATATAGACGGGCACCATACGGTTGAGGACATCGGCATCACGCTGGGCCAGGCATTCAATCAGGCCATAGGCGACAAGAAAGGGCTGCGCCGCTACGGCCATGCCTATGTGCCGCTGGACGAGGCGTTGTCGCGTGTGGTGCTGGACATCTCGGGACGTCCCGGTCTGGTGTTCAACGTGGACTTCGTGCGCTCCAGCGTCGGCGAGTTCGAGCTGGAACTCGTGCATGAGTTTTTCCAGGGTTTCGTCAATCATGCGCTGGTGACGTTGCACATAGACAATCTGGCGGGCGACAATGCGCACCATCAGGCCGAGACCGTGTTCAAGGCATTCGGGCGCGCGTTGCGCATGGCGCTGGAAGTCGATCCGCGCATGGCGGGCATGTTGCCTTCTACCAAGGGTGCCCTGTAGGACCTCTAAAATCATGGCGGACATTGCAGTTGTAGATTACGGCATGGGCAATTTGCGCTCGGTGCACCAGGCTTTGCGCAAAGTTGCGCCGGACGCATCCATCGTGGTGACCGACGATCCATGCGTAGTCGCGCAAGCCACGCGCGTGGTGTTTCCCGGTCAGGGGGCGATGCCGGATTGCATGCGCGAGATGGATGCGCGCGGATTGCGTACGGCGGTGCTGGAGGCGGCGAAGAGCAAGCCTTTCCTCGGTATCTGCATCGGGTTGCAAATGCTGTTCGAGCATAGCGCGGAAGGCGATATTCCCGGCCTGGGTGTTTTGCCCGGCAGGGTGGTACGCTTTGCCGCCCATCTGCGCGATGAGCGAGGCGTTAAACTCAAGGTGCCGCACATGGGTTGGAATCAGGTGCATCAAGGGTGTGGGAGCGCCCACGAGCATCCCTTGTGGCAAGGCATTGCGCAGGACGCGCGCTTTTATTTTGTGCATAGTTATTATGTGCAAACGGACGACGCGCAACTGGTGCAGGCCGGCAGCAGTTATCCGCAGCCCTTCACCTGCGCCGTGGCGCGTGGTAATTTATTCGCCGTGCAGTTCCATCCGGAGAAGAGCGCCCGCGACGGATTGAGGCTGCTGAAAAATTTTGTGAACTGGAATCCTGTGTAACTTTCTTCAATTGAAGCCATGCTGATAATTCCCGCGATAGATTTGAAAGATGGACATTGTGTACGCCTGCGCCAGGGCCTGATGGAGGACGCTACGGTGTTTTCCGAAGACCCGGCTGCCATGGCCGAGCACTGGTTAGCGCAGGGCGCACGTCGCCTGCATCTGGTCGATTTGAACGGCGCGTTCGCCGGCAAACCGAAGAACGAGGCCGCGATACGCAGCATCGTGGAAACGGTGGGCCTGGACGTGCCGGTGCAGTTGGGCGGCGGTATCCGCGATCTGGAAACCATAGAACGCTATCTCGACATCGGTGTGACCTACGTTATCATCGGCACCGCCGCCGTGAAAGTGCCGGGCTTCCTGCATGAGGCCTGCGATGCTTTCCCCGGCCACGTCATGGTCGGACTGGATGCCAAGGGCGGCAAAGTGGCAGTGGACGGCTGGTCGAAACTTACCGGCCACGATGTGTGCGATCTGGCCAAGCGTTTCGAAGGCTATGGCGTGGAAGCCATCATTTACACCGACATCGGGCGCGACGGCATGCTGTCCGGCGTGAACATCCCGGCTACCGTCGAACTGGCGCAGCCGCTCACTGTGCCGGTCATTGCCAGTGGCGGCATCACCAATCTGGACGATGTGCGCGCGCTGTGCGCGGTGCGGCATGAAGGCATCAATGGCGCGATCACCGGGCGGGCGATATATGAAGGCTCGCTGAATTTTGCCGAAGCACAAAAACTTGCCGATCAACTCGTCGAGGAAATTAGCGCAAAGGCGTAGGAGCGGGGCTGTCCCCGCGTCCTCATTCCTGGCCCCTGCCATGTTAGCCAAACGCATCATCCCCTGCCTCGATGTGACTGCCGGTCGCGTGGTCAAAGGCGTCAGCTTCGTCGAATTGCGCGATGCGGGCGACCCCGTGGAAATTGCCCGCCGTTATGACGAGCAGGGCGCGGACGAACTGACTTTTCTCGACATCACGGCCAGTTCGGATGACAGAGGCATCATCTTCCGCATCATCGAGCAGGTGGCCGAACAGGTATTCATTCCACTCACTGTGGGCGGTGGCGTGCGCGAAGTACAGGATGTGCGCAACCTGCTCAATGCCGGCGCCGACAAGGTCAGCATCAACACCTCGGCGGTGGTGAATCCGCAACTGGTGGCGGATGCGGCAGGACGTTATGGCTCGCAATGCATCGTGGTGGCGATAGATGCGAAGCAGGTTGCGCCGGGTCGCTGGGAAGTGTTCACCCACGGCGGACGCAAGGCGACCGGGCTGGATGCGGTGGAGTGGGCGCAGAAGATGCAGAGTCTGGGCGCGGGCGAGATACTGCTGACCAGCATGGATCAGGATGGTCAGAAACGGGGTTTCGATCTGGGACTGACGCACGCGGTGACCGACGCGCTGGAGATACCCGTGATTGCCAGCGGCGGCGTCGGCAATTTGCAGCACCTCGTGGATGGCGTGAAGCTGGGCGGTGCGGATGCGGTGCTGGCAGCCAGCATCTTCCACTTCGGCGAATATACTGTGCAGCAGGCGAAGCAGTTCATGGCGCAACAAGGAATTGAAGTGCGGTTATGACACGGTGCGCGAAAGCGACGGGTGCGGGACAACGCAGTTGCGGTGCAGGCTCATGCGCGCAGCGCGTGATGCCGGAGCCAATAACCGCATCGCACCTCCTGATGGAACTACTAGCCATTCCACTAAGCCAGCAAGCTGGCAAGTGGCTGGTTATCCCGCGAACGGCTGGCTGCGCCAGTAACGTGTCGGAGGTGCGGTTATAAACCTGAAAACCATTTAGCCACAGAGAACACAGAGGCCACAGAGAAAGTCTGTTGAACTCAAAGTGTTGATGGTACCTCTCTGTGGCCTCAGTGTTCTCTGTGGCTGTTTTTGATTTTTATGAGCGATACCTGGCTGAATAAAGTGAACTGGTCGGAAGATGGCCTGGTGCCCGCCATCGCGCAGGATGCCGCCAGCGGGCGCGTGCTGATGGTGGCGTGGATGGATCGCGAGGCGCTCAGGCTTACTGCCGAATCGGGTGTGGCGGTATACTGGTCGCGTTCGCGCAAGAAGTTGTGGCGCAAGGGCGAAGAGTCCGGCCATACCCAGCGCGTGCAGGAGATACGCCTCGATTGCGACCAGGATGTGGTGCTGCTGCAAGTCGAGCAGCAGGGCGGCATCGCCTGCCATACCGGGCGCGAGAGTTGTTTTTTCAGCCTGCTGGAAAATGGCGAGTGGGTGGAAACCGACGCGATACTGAAGAACCCGGATGAGATTTATAAAAAATGAACATGGAAAAACATTTGCCACAGAGAACGCAGAGTTCACAGAGAAAGTCGGCTGAACTCGAAGTGTATTGCTAAACTCTCTGTGGTCTCTGTGGCTGCTTTGAGGTTTTGAGGATGAACGACATTCTGCAACGCTTGACGGAAACGATAGAGGTGCGCAAAAGTGCGGCCCCGGAGTCTTCATATGTCGCTAAACTGTTCAGCAAGGGCGACGATGCGATCCTGAAAAAAGTCATCGAGGAAGCAGGTGAAGTGTTGCTCGCAACCAAGGATGGCGACAAGCAGCATATGGTGTACGAGGTGGCCGACCTGTGGTTCCACTGCATGGTGTTGTTGGCGCAGCATGGCCTGAGTGCGCAGGATGTGTTGAATGAGCTGGCACGGCGTGAGGGCGTGTCGGGTGTGGTCGAAAAGGCCGGCAGGCCAAAGGATTGAGCGATGAGTGACAACTGCCTGTTCTGCAAGATCGTGCGCGGCGAGATACCGGGCAAAAAAGTATACGAAGACGACGAGTTGTTCGCTTTCCACGACATCCATCCCGTCGCGCCGGTGCATTTCATGCTGATTCCCAAGCTGCACCTCGCTTCGCTGATGGATGCCGACGCCAGCCATGCGGCGTTGCTCGGCAGGATGCTGTTGCTCGCGCCGAAACTGGCGAAGGAACAAGGCTTGAATAATGGTTTCCGCACCGTCATCAATACCGGCAAGGGGGGCGGACAGGAAGTGTTCCACCTGCATATACACATCATAGGCGGCGGGAATATCCCGCCCATGGTCAAACGCGATTAACAAGGAGAGGCAAATGGGTTCCCTTAGCATCTGGCATTGGTTGATAGTTCTGTTAGTGGTTGTGTTGATTTTCGGCACGGGTAAATTGCGTAACCTCGGAAAAGATCTGGGCGGCGCGGTAAAGGGCTTCAAGGAAGGCATGAATAGCGAGGAAGAGCCGCCCAAGCAAGTGCAGCAAGGCGGTGGTCACACCATCGAAGGTGAAATCAAAGACAAGACGCACACCAAGGTTTAATACGGCGCTGCCATGTTCGATATTGGCTTCTCCGAAATGGTGGTGATCGCAGTGGTCGCGCTCATTGTCATCGGGCCGGAGCGATTGCCCAAGGTGGCGCGCACCCTCGGCCACCTATGGGGGCGCGGGCAACGCTATGTCAATGGCGTCAAGGCCGACATCGCGCGCGACATGGCGATAGACGAGTTTCGCCAGTTGCAACAGCAAGTGCAGCAGGAAGCCGACAATGCGGGGCGGGCGGTGAAGCAGGTGATGCAAGCTGCGGACGAGCAAGTGCAGCAACTCAACGAAGCCGTGGCGAAATCCGCGCATACCGCCGCGCCAACCCCGCCGCCCATCACACCCCAGCCTGCTGCGGCTGCCCCGGAGCAGGCGCAACTTGAATTGCAGCCGCCGCCCCCAACAGAAAAAGACTCAGCTAATCGATGAGTACCAGTGAAAGTTTCATCGCCCACCTGATCGAATTGCGCACCCGTTTGCTGCATTCCATCGTGGCGTTATTGCTAGTGTTCGTCTGCCTGTTTCCGTTTGCCGGCCAACTGTATTCACTGCTTGCACAGCCTTTGCTGGCCAAGCTGCCCAAGGGCGGGCAGATGATCGCCACCGACGTGACCACGCCGTTCTTCGTGCCGCTCAAGGTGGCGATGATGGCTGCGTTCCTCATCGCGCTGCCGTATATCCTGTACCAGATATGGCGCTTCGTCGCCCCCGGTCTGTACGCGCACGAGAAGAAATATGTCGCGCCGCTGATCGCAGCCAGCATGATGCTATTTTTTTGCGGCATGGCATTCGCTTATTTTGTGGTGTTCCCGGTGGTGTTTGGTTTCATCACGGCCAGTGCGCCGCAGGGGGTGGCGGTGATGACCGACATAGATAAGTACCTGAGTTTCGTACTGAGCATGTTTGTCGCATTCGGTATGACTTTTCAGGTGCCGGTGGCTGTGGTGGTGCTGGTGCGCATGGGCGTGGTGACCACCGCCAAGCTCAAGGAAATACGACCCTACATGATAGTCGGCGCATTCGTCGTCGGGGCCATATTTACGCCGCCGGACGTGGTGTCGCAATTCATGCTCGCGATGCCATTGTGGCTGCTATATGAGGCTGGGATAATTGTCGCGGGCTGGATGGCGAAGAGCTCATGATGCATCCGATTTTCAAAAAGGATAGAAGATGAAGAAGATAGCTTGCCTGTGCCTCGCCTGCTTCATGTTCGGTGCGAATGTGCAGGCCGAAGTCGGCAACGAATGGAATCTGCTGGGTGATCGTGCGACCTGGTTGTACCAGCAGGGACAATATAACGAGGCCGTGACCATGGCGAGGAAGGCGATCTCCATGGCGGAGAAAGAGCTTGGTCCCGAGCATCCCGATGTGGCCAATCTGCTGAATAATCTCGCCGTTATCCATGATTCGCAGGGACGCGCTGATCTGGCCTTGCCGTTGTACAAACACGCACTGACGATACGCGAGAATGCCATGGGGCCCGAGCATATTTCGGTGGCGGATTCGTTGAGCAACCTGGCTATCCTTTATTCCATACAAGGCCAGTTTACGCTGGCGGAGCCGATGCTGAAGCGTGCCCTGGCTATCAACGAAATGGCGCTGGGTGCGGATCATCCCGATATGGCGAACGCGCTGAACAACCTGGCGACCATGTATGCCATGCAGGGGCAGTACCCGACCGCCGAGCCGTTGTACAAACATGCGCTGGAGATACGGGAGAAAGCCCTGGGTCCTGAACACCCGGACGTGGCTATCTCGTTGGCCAATCTCGCAGGACTTTACGATATGCAGGAGAAATATACGCTCGCCGAGCCGATGTACCAGCGCGCGCTGGCGATCAATGAAAATGGACTGGGCGCCAACCACCCGAATGTGGCGACCGTACTGGAGGCCATGGCGCAGCTCTACTCCAAAAATGGCAACAAGGCGCAGCAGGATGCATGCATGAAGCGGGCGGCAAAAATACGGGCGATGGCGCAATAACGGCTCGTCTGCTACGCTGCCCCCAGCCGTTTCAGGCCGGATATGAAATTAGAAGCAAGCCACGAACAAGCCCACGTCACCGGAGGTGTGTATGAGCAAGCAAATCCAGGAAGCCTACATCGTCGCCGCCACGCGCACCCCGGTCGGCAAAGCGCCGCGCGGCATGTTTCGCAACACGCGTCCCGACGACCTGCTGGCGCATGCATTGAAGAGCGTGCTGGCGCAGGCGCCGTCGCTCGATCCGGCCAGTGTCAGTGATGTGATCGTGGGCTGCGCGATGCCGGAGGCGGAGCAGGGCATGAACGTGGCGCGCATCGCGCTGTTGCTGGCCGGGCTGCCGGACACGGTGCCGGGTTATACCGTCAATCGTTTCTGTTCATCGGGTTTGCAGGCGGTGGCGCTGGCTGCGGATCGCATCCGCCTGGGTGAGGCCGATGTGATGATCGCTGCGGGCGTCGAGAGCATGAGCATGGTGCCGATGATGGGCAACAAGATCGCGTTCAATCCGGCGATTTTCGCCGACGAGCACGTTGGCATCGCTTACGGCATGGGACTCACGGCGGAGAAGGTGGCGGAGCGCTGGAAGGTAAGCCGTGAGGCGCAGGATACCTTCGCTTACGAGAGCCATCGCCGCGCGGTGCAGGCGATCGCGAATGGCGAATTCAGGGACGAGATCGCGCCGTACAATATCGCG
The DNA here is from genome assembly GCA_016199835.1 of Nitrosomonadales bacterium. Classification (GTDB taxonomy): domain Bacteria; phylum Pseudomonadota; class Gammaproteobacteria; order Burkholderiales; family Gallionellaceae; genus JACQFX01. The sequence continues at coordinate 76,853 of JACQFX010000002.1, forward strand.
GATCATGTGCCGGATATGAATACGCGCGAGGTGGAAATAAAAGCGCGCAGCGCGACGCAGGACGAGGGGCCGCGCGCCGATACTTCAGTCGAGGCTTTGGGCAAACTCAAGCCGGTGTTCGCGCAGAAAGGTTCGGTCACGGCGGGCAACAGTTCGCAGATGTCGGACGGCGCGGGCGCCGTGTTGTTGTGCAGCGAGGCGGCATTGAAGCGCTACAACCTTACGCCCATCGGCAAGTTCATCGGCTTCAGCGTCGCGGGTGTGCCGCCGGAGATCATGGGCATAGGCCCGAAAGAGGCGATCCCGCGCGTGCTGAACCAGGCTGGTTTGAAGCTGGACGATATGGGCTGGATCGAGCTCAATGAAGCGTTCGCCGCGCAAGCGCTGGCGGTGATCGGCGACATCGGCCTCGATCCTGTGAAAGTGAATCCGCTCGGCGGCGCGATAGCCTTGGGCCATCCGCTCGGGGCGACGGGAGCGATACGCACAGCGACGCTGTTGCATGGTCTGCGCCGCAGTAAACAGAAGTACGGCATGGTGACCATGTGCATAGGCACGGGTATGGGGGCGGCGGGAATATTTGAAGCGCTGTAGGAGGGTGGTTATGAGAAAACTGATCGCATTATTTTTGCTATGCCTGTCTGCACAAACATTCGCCATTGAAGTCGCAGGCGTCAGGTTGGATGACAAGGCGCAGGTGGGGAATGCGGCGTTGCAATTAAATGGCGCAGGCATACGCACCAAGCTAATTTTCAAGGTCTATGTCGGCGCATTGTATCTGGGCGGAAAAAAACATAATGCTGCGGCGGTGCTGGCCGATGCGGGCGCGAAGCGCGTGACTCTGCACATGCTGCGCGAGTTGAGCAGCGAGAAACTGCTGGAGGCCTTCGACAAGGGGCTGGCCGCGAACAACACGGCTGCCGAACTTTCCGCGCTGGATGCGCGCATCAAGGAATTCTCTGCGATTTTCCGCTTGGTCAATGAGGTGGCAAAAGGCGATGTGATTGTCATCGACTACTTGCCGGGCGAAGGAACGCGCGTCAGTGTCAACGGTGCGGAAAAGGGACGCGTGGCGGGCGCAGAATTCAATCGCGCATTGCTGAAAGTCTGGCTGGGCGACGAGCCGGTGGATGAGGATCTGAAAAAAGGCATGCTGGGTGAGTGAGGGGCCGCTGCTGGCCGCGCGGATGAATGGCGATGGCCACTCGGCTGTTGTTGATCGTGTTGCGCTCGACGCTGTATTGCGACAAGAGGGTGAGGATTTCTTCCGGCGCGTGACCGAGCAGGGGCCGCATTTATTTGCGGCCTCGCCGCTTTTTGTCTCTGCTGCGCAGATCGAACAGATGCGGACGGTGATCGCGGCGATCGAGCAGGTCGTTGCGTTGCCGGCCTGGCGCGAGGCGGTGTTGGCGCAGGCGCCGGAAATCGCGCGTCATGCAGCACAGGCCCAAGGGGTATTCCTCGGCTACGATTTCCACCTCAATGCCGACGGTGCGCACCTCATCGAGATCAACACCAACGCGGGAGGCGCTTTCCTGAATGCCTTGTTGTTGCGCAGCCAGCAAGCCGTTGCGATGCCGGGCGAGGCTGCGGCGCCCGACGATCCCGAACAAATATTTCTGGACATGTTCCGCAACGAATGGCGTTTGCAGCGCGGCCATGAGCCGTTGCGAACTGTCGCCATTGTGGACGAGTCTCCCGCAACACAATTTCTCTATCCGGAGTTTGTGCTGGCGCAACGCATGTTCGAGCGTGCAGGGGTGCGGGCGTGGATACTGGAGCCGTCGGAACTGGAAGTGCGGGCGGAGGGTCTGTATCACGCCGGGCAGAAGCTGGATCTGGTCTATAACCGCCTTACCGATTTTTACTTTCAACATCACGCGAAATTGCATGCGGCTTTCCAGGACAACGACCTTACGGTGATCACGCCCCATCCTCGCGCATATGCCTTGTATGCCGGCAAATACAATCTCGCGCTGCTCACCGATGCGGACAGCTTGCGTGCGATGGGGGTGGAGGAGGCGGTCATCGCGGTTTTGCAGGCGGGCATACCGCAAACCAGAGTGGTGCGGCGGGCGGACCGGGAGTTGTGGTGGCAGCAACGCAAGCATTGGTTTTTCAAACCGGCTACCGGATATGGCAGCAAGGGAGTGTATCGCGGAGAAAAGCTCACCCATCGCGTGTTCGAGGAGATATTGGAGGGGAGCTATGTGGCGCAAAGGCTGGTTCCTCCTGGCGAGCGCGTGGTGACTCTCGCCGATGTGCCGACAACGCTCAAGTACGACATGCGCTGTTATGTATACGGTGGGGAAGTGCAACTTGTTACGGCGGCCTTATATCAGGGGCAGACGCACAATGCGCGAACTCCAGGAGGCGGCTTCTCAATGGTGCGAATAGTCGGTTAGAATGGGATGTTAAGGTAATACACCAAGATTATTAAAGTTGAAACCACGAATGCGGGTCAGGGGCAACAAAAAAATCAGACTTATTTTCCAGCCTATTCTGGCTGCGTTTCTGCTCGTATTTAACATGGGCGGATTTGCTGAGGAGCAAACCCCACCCGAATCAGACGCAAAAGTCGCAGATCAGGCCAAGACTGATGCCGAGGTAAAAGCCAAGCTGGAAGCTGAGGCCAAGGCCAAAGTGGATGCGGAAGCGAAAGCGGCAGCCGAGGCCAAAGCTCAGGAAGAAATTGAGGCCAAGACAAAAGCCAAAGCGGAGGCTTTAGCCAAAGCCAAGGCGGAAGAAGAGGCAAAGATCAAGGCGGCGGCCGAAGCAAAAGCGGCAGCCGAAGAGGCCAAGGCAAAAGCCAAGGCGGAAGCAGAAGCGAAGATCAAAGCCGAAATTGACGCCAGATTGCAAAAAGCGCTGGATGCTTACCACATCGGAGATTATTCGACCGCGCTGAAGGAACTCACTCAACTCGCAGACAAGGGAAATGCAACCGCGCAATTCAGTCTGGCGGTGATGAATGAGTTGGGGCAGGGCACCCCACAAAATTATAAGAAAGCCGTAGAGCGTTATCGCCAGGCTGCCGAGCAGGGATATTCCGAAGCACAACATAATCTCGGCGTGATGTATGACCTGGGTAAAGGCGTCCCGCAGAATTATAAGACTGCGGCGGACTGGTATCGCAAAGCGGCCAACCAGAATTACGCGGAATCCCAGAATAGCCTGGGCATGATGTACGAGATGGGTCAGGGCGTACCACAGGACTACAAGCTGTCTGTGGAGTGGTACCGTAAAGCCGCCGAACACGGCAATGCCGAAGCGCAACACAGCCTGGGAACCATGTATGCGCTGGGCCAAGGCGTGCCGCAAAGCTACACGGTAGCGGCGGAGTGGTACCGCAAATCGACCGAGCAGGAACAAAAAAACCTGAAGGACGCACAAGCCAAGGCCAAGGCCGAGGTAGAGGCACGCGCCAAGATTGAAGCTGCGGCGAAAGCCAAAGCAGATGCCGAAGCCAAGGCAAAAGCGGAGGCTGATGCCAAGGCTAAGGCAGAAGCGGAAGCTCAAGCCAAGGCCAAGGAAGAGGCGGATGCCAAAGCCAAGGCGGAAGCAGATGCACAGGTCAAGGCAAAAGCGGAGGCTGATGCCAAGGCTAAGACAGAAGCGGAAGCTCAAGCCAAGGCTAAGGCAGATGCGAAAGCGCCTGAAGAGGCCAAGGCAGACGCAGAAGCAGAAGCGAAAGTAAGCGAGCAGGCGACGCCGGAAGAAGAAGCCCAGGTGATGGGGGAAGCGAAGCTGCAAGCCAACGCGTCAGCAGCGGCCAGGGCCAAGGCGCAAGAAGCTCTGAATCAGGCTGAACAAGCGAATGCAGGCGGACCAGCCAACAAGGCATTGGTGGACTTATACCGCAAGGCGGCCGAGAAAGGGAATGCGGAAGCGCAATACAATCTCGGCACGATGTACGACCTGGGCAAGGGCGTCGCGCAAAACTACAAGACAGCAACAGAGTGGTATGGCAAGGCTGCCAAACAGGGCAATGCGAAAGCGCAGTTCAGTCTTGGTTTGATCTATGAGTTGGGACATGGCGTTGCTCCCAACCCGGTCAAGGCGATGTCGCGCTATCGAGATGCCGCCAAGCTGGGATACGCAGAAGCGCAATACAAGCTGGGCGCGATGTACTACCAGGGAAAAGGGACGGCGCAAAACTACAAGGCGGCCGCAGAGTGGTTTGGCAAGGCAGCGAAACAGGGTAATGCGGATGCGCAAAACAGTCTTGCGGCCATGTATGAACAGGCGCAAGGCGTGCCGCGAGACTATAAGCAGGCGACGGACTGGTATCGCAAGGCAGCAGACCAGACAAAGGTTGACCTCAGGGCGATCCAGGCTAAATCCGCATCTGAGGCTGATGCGCGATCAGCAGAAGTCAAAGCAGAGCAAGAGGCCAAGGCTGGTGCACAACCGAAGCTGGAGGTTGCGGCACTTGCGCCGGAGCAAACCAAGGCAGGCGAGCAAGCGAAGCTGGACGAAGAAGCGCGCGCGAAAGCAGCGGAAGAGCAGGCGAAGCAGGAAGCGGAAGCACGTGCGAAGGCTGAAGAGGACGCGAAGGTCAAGGCAGCGGAAGAACGGGCACGACTGGAAGCGGAAGGGAAAGCGAAGGCCGAAGCGGAGGCACTGGCTGGGGAAGAAAAGCAAGCAGCGGAGACGGCGAAGCTGGAAGCGGAGCAGGCGGAGACGTCCGCGAAGGGAGATGGAGAAGCGCAGAATGCGCTGGGCCGGTTGTACGAGGAAGGCAAGGGAGTCGCGAAAGACAGCAAGGCTGCGTTGACGTGGTACCAGAAAGCGTCGAAGCAGGGCAACGCGCAAGCGCTCTACAATCTGGGCCAGATGTACGAACTGGGCCGAGGAGTTGGCCCGAACAAGGCGAAGGCGGTACAGCGTTACGAGGAAGCGGCGAAGCTGGGAAGCGGCGAAGCGCAAAGGAAGCTGGGGGACCTGGCGCAAGACAGCAAGGCGTCGGCGGAGTGGTACCGCAAGGCAGCGGAGACAGCGAAGTTGGAGGCTGCTGCGCTGGTGCAGGCGAAGGTTGAGGCTGAAGCGAAAGCGGCGGAACAGGCGAAGCAGGAAGCGGAAGCGCGAGCGAAGGCTGAAGAGGACGCGAAGGTCAAGGCGGCGGAAGACAGGCGCACATGTGGTTCGATCTGGCTACACAGGCTGGCAACGAGGCTGCGCAGAAAGATCAAGGGCTGATCGAGGAAAAGATGAGTCGCGAGCAGATCGAGCAGGCGCGGCAACTGGCTCAGGAATGGCTGGGAAAGCACAAGTAGCATCGAGCACATGACGCCCTATGCATTCATCGCGGTAGGCCTGGGGGCGGCAGTCGGTGCATGGCTGCGCTGGGGTCTGGGGATGTGGTTCAATCCTGCGCTGCCGGAACTGCCGCTCGGCACGCTGGCGGCCAATCTGGTCGGCGGCTACCTCATCGGACTGGCCGTGGCTTTCTTCATGCAGCATCCTGGGCTGTCGCCGGAATGGCGGCTATTCATCATCACGGGCTTTCTCGGTGGCCTCACCACCTTTTCTACTTTCTCGGCTGAAACCGTCACGTTGCTGATGCGCGGTCAATATGCCTGGAGCACGGCGATCATCGCCGCCCATCTTGGCGGTTCGCTACTGATGACCGTACTGGGCATGCAAACGTTCAAGTGGCTGCACCAATAAGGAGGCGATATGCAAAGCGTCTATCTCAAGTTCTATGTCACGGAAAAGCATCACCACGATGGCAAGCTGCTGTATGAATGGTTGCTGGAACAGGCAAGGAAGCTGGACGTGCCGGGCGGCTCGGTGTTTCGCGCCATCGCCGGATATGGCAGGCATGGGCGTTTGCATGAAGACTCGTTTTTTGAACTCGCGGGAGAGTTGCCGGTGCAGATCGAATTTGTGCTGGATGCTGCGTTAGCCGACAAATTGCTGGAGGCATTGCGCGCGCACAAACTCAACCTGTTCTATGTGTGTTATGCGGTGGAGGCGGGTGTGGTGTAAATGCATAGTCCGGGCTGGCGGACTAGCCGCGCAACCCGGCATGCTGGAGTTTCGGAATCAACGCTGGCAGGCGTACATCTTTTGCAGGAACTGTTCTGCATCCACCGCAGCCAGGCTGCTCGGCAATGCCACATGCCTGTCTGTATGGGCATATTGCTGGCATGCCAAGTTAAGCGCGGGGTTCCATCCGGCGTTCAGCATTTCCGCGCCGTATTCCGTTTCCATCGCTTCGTCGCATTCGATTTCATAGCTGCTCATGTTCATCACGACACCCATGGCACACCTCCTTCGGTTTCCTGGTTCCGGTTAGAAATGCTGCTTCCGTTGAATAGATTATCGGCGTGCTGCGAAAGAAGTTTAGCCCACATATGCAGTATATAAAACCCTGCTTATAACAGGTGGATTCGGCCTGCTGCCCGAATGCTTTACAATGCGGCCTTCCATCAGAAACTGGCTTTAACCATGACCATGACCAGGATCAAGATCTGCGGCCTCACGCGCATACAGGACGTGCAAGCCGTCGCGGCCAGCGGCGCGAATGCGCTTGGGCTGGTGTTCTACGCCCCAAGCCCGCGCCATGTCAGTGTGCAGCAAGCGGTGCAACTGGCGCGGGCTATCCCGCCGTTCGTGACGCTGGTGGGACTGTTCGTGAATCCTGCCGAAGACGAGGTATGCGAGGTGTTGCGTCATGTGCCGCTGGACGTGTTGCAGTTCCATGGCGAAGAAGAGCCGGAATTTTGCGCGCGCTTCGGTCGTCCCTGGCTCAAGGCGATCCGGGTAAAGCAGGGTGTGGATTTGGTACAATGCACGGCTCGTTATTTCGGGGCGCAGGGTTTGCTGCTCGATGCCTTTGTCGAAGGCACGCATGGTGGCACGGGAGCATCATTCGACTGGAAGCTGATCCCGCATGACCTGCCCTTGCCGGTGATCCTGTCCGGCGGTTTGCATCCGGGTAATGTGGCCGAAGCGATCCGCCAGGTGCGCCCTTATGCGGTGGATGTGTCGAGCGGCGTGGAGTCGGCAAAAGGAATCAAGGATGCGGCGAAAGTCGCCGCGTTCATCAAAGAGGTCAAAAGCATTGAGTTATAACTATCCAGATTCATCCGGCCACTTTGGCCAGTTCGGCGGCATCTATATGGCCGAGACGCTGATCCCGGCAGTCGAGGAATTACGTCAGCAATATCTGCGCTTCCGCGACGATCCCGAATTCAAGGCCGAGTTCGCTTACGAATTGAAACACTACGTCGGTCGCCCCAGTCCGATCTATCACGCCAAGCGTTTGTCAGACAGTCTCGGCGGCGCACAGATTTATCTGAAGCGCGAAGACCTGAATCACACTGGCGCGCACAAAATCAACAACGCCATCGGCCAGGCCTTGCTCGCCAAACGCATGGGCAAGAAGCGCGTCATCGCCGAAACCGGCGCGGGCATGCACGGCGTGGCGACGGCTACGGTGGCGGCGCGCTTCGGCATGGAGTGCATCGTGTACATGGGTGCGGAAGACATCCAGCGCCAGGCGCCTAACGTATTCCGCATGAAGCTGCTGGGCGCGACAGTCGTGCCCGTCGAGAGCGGCTCGCGCACACTGAAAGATGCCTGCAACGAAGCGATACGCGACTGGGTCACCAACGTCGAGTCTACGTTCTATATTTTCGGCACGGCGGCGGGGCCGCATCCTTACCCGATGATGGTGCGCGATTTTCAGTGCGTGATCGGCAACGAGGCCAAGGTGCAGATGCCGGAAATGATAGGCCGCCAGCCGGATGCGGTGATTGCCTGCGTCGGCGGCGGCTCCAATGCAATCGGTTTATTCCATTCCTACATCGAAGAAAAAAATGTGCAGATCATCGGCGTGGAAGCGGGCGGCTACGGCATCGCCTCTGGCCGCCATGCTGCGCCGCTGACCGCGAACAGCAAGGTCGGCGTGCTGCACGGCAACAAGGTGTATCTGATCCAGGACGAGAACGGCCAGATCATCGAGACGCATTCCATTTCGGCCGGCCTCGATTATCCCGGTGTTGGCCCCGAGCATTGTTTGTTGAAGGACATGGGTCGCGCGCAGTATGTCGCCATCAACGACGACGAGGCCTTGGCCGCGTTCGATGCGCTGTGCCGTTTCGAGGGCATCATCCCCGCACTGGAATCCAGCCACGCACTGGCCCATGCGATGAAGATCGCGCCGACGATGGGCAAGGACAAAGTGCTGCTGGTGAACCTGTCCGGGCGCGGCGACAAGGACATGAACACGGTCGCCAAGTTGAAGGGGATCACGCTATGAAATGGGCAAGTAGGGCGGGCTCTGCCCGCCATGTCGGGCGAAGCCCGACCTACATGGATGACACTGAGGCGCAGATGAAAAGGATCATGTCATGAGCCGCATTCAAGCTACCTTCGAGAAACTCAAGCAGCAACAGCGCAAAGCACTGATCCCGTTTCTCACGGCGGGCGATCCTGATCCGCAGCTTACGGTGCCGCTGCTGCATGCACTGGTTGAAGCGGGCGCCGACGTGATCGAACTCGGCGTGCCCTTCTCCGACCCGATGGCCGATGGCCCGACCATACAGCGCGCATCGGAGCGCGCTTTGAAGCACGGCACGTCGCTGCGCGGCGTGCTCGACATGGTGGCGGAGTTCCGCAAGCAGAATGACACCACGCCCGTGGTGCTCATGGGTTATGGCAATCCAATCGAGGCGATGGGCTGGGAGACGTTCGCCCGGCGTTGCGCCGAAGTCGGCGTGGATGGCGTGCTGACCGTGGATTTTCCGCCCGAAGAGAGCCATGACGCGTTCGAGCATTTGCAGCAGCACGGCATCGATCCTATCTTTCTGATCGCCCCGACCACCAACGAAGCGCGCATCGAACTCGTCGCCAAACTCGCGCGCGGTTATGTATATTATGTGTCGCTGAAAGGCGTGACTGGCGCGGGCAATCTGGATCTGTCGGACATCGCGCACAAGATCCCGCAACTGCGCAAACATATCCGGTTGCCCATAGGCGTGGGCTTCGGCATCCGCGATGCGGCCACCGCGCAGGCTGTGGCGAAGTTATGTGATGGCGTGGTGGTAGGTAGCCGCATCGTGCAGGAAATCGAAAATTCGAATGAACAAAATGTAGTCGCCAACGTGGGCAAGTTTGTGCGAGAGTTGCGCACGGCGATAGATCAAGCGTAGGTCGGGCTTCGCCCGACATGGTGGGCGTAGCCCACCCTACATCAGCATAAAAGACGGAGGTATGAAATGAGCTGGTTCCAGAAACTGTTACCCCCCAAGATTAAACGTCGCGAGAACATCGACGACAAGAAGAACGTGCCGGAAGGTTTGTGGCACAAGTGCCCGGCTTGTCAGGCCGTGTTGTATCACTCCGATCTGGAGAAGAATTTCAGCGTCTGCCCCAAGTGCAACCACCATCACCGCATCACCGCGCGCACCCGGCTGGATTGGTTGCTGGATGCTGAAGGACGTTTCGAGATCGGTGCCGAAGTGCAGCCGGTGGATACGCTGAAATTCAAGGACAGCCGCAAATACAGCGAGCGTCTGACCGTGGCGCAACGCGACACCAGCGAGACCGATGCGCTGGTGGTGATGCAGGGCAGCATACATACCATCCCGCTGGTAGTTGCCGTATTCGAGTTCAGCTTCATGGGCGGTTCGATGGGCTCGGTAGTGGGCGAACGTTTCGTGCGCGGCGTGCAACTGGCCACTGAGCAGAACATGCCCTTCGTCTGCTTTGCCGCCAGCGGCGGCGCGCGCATGCAGGAAGGTCTGCTGTCGCTGATGCAGATGGCGAAGACCTGCGGCGCACTGACGCAACTGAGTCAATCCCGATTGCCGTTCATCTCGGTGCTGACCGACCCTACCATGGGCGGCGTCTCCGCCAGCTTTGCCTTCATGGGCGACGTGGTGCTCGCCGAACCCGGCGCACTCATCGGCTTCGCCGGTGCGCGCGTGATCCAGCAGACCGTGCGCGAGACCTTGCCGGAAGGTTTTCAGCGTGCGGAGTTCCTGCTCGAGCATGGCGCGATAGACATGATCATTGACAGGCGCCAGATGCGGAATCAGTTGGCGACGTTGCTGACGTTGTTGACCAAGCAGAGTGCGGTGGCGGAGATTGAGGCGGCTTAAGTTACGTTAGATTTCAGGGAGCTTGAATGCGTAAAGAATTTCCCATTGCTGTAATTCTTGTCGTCGCTGTGTGGGCCATCTCCATTCCAATTCTCCGTGCGAATTTCGATGGCCCAAAGAATGTCAATGAATTTGGAGACATGTTTGGTGCAGTTAATGCCTTGTTTTCCGGCGTGGCACTTGCAGCGTTGATTACTACCCTTTGGCTTCAGCATCAAGAGTCGGTGAAGCAAGCTGAATCTCAAAAGGGTCAAGCAATATTGTTGAAGGAGACTGCGCGAATTCATGCGCTAAGTGCTTTGCTTGCAAGTTATACGCAGCGAATTAGTTTGGCGCAGGGAACGCTTTCTGGTCAGGAGTTCAGCCGGGTAGATGATATTTGCCAAGAGCTAGAACGACATGTCGCTGAAACCTTGTAGGGCGGGCACATTTTTGTGTCCACGCGAATTCTCTAGCGAGAGCAAACGTAGGCTGGGCTGAATAATGAAGCCCAGCAATTCATCGCAAGTCCTTTCTGGGTTTCGCCTTGCTCAACCCAGCCTACATTTTAATCATGCCTGACACGTTAGCCGGTTGGCTTTCTTACCTCGAATCCCTGCACCCCAAGACCATCGCGCTCGGTCTGGAGCGCGTGGCGCAGGTCAAGCAGCGGCTGAACCTACAACCCGGTTTCCCCATCATCACCGTCGGCGGCACCAACGGCAAGGGCTCGGTGTGCGCCATGCTGGAAGCCATGCTGCATGCGGCGGGCTACAAGGTCGGCTGCTATACCTCGCCGCATCTGCTGGATTACAACGAGCGGGTGCGCATAGGCAAGAAGCAGGCGAGCGATACGGAGTTGTGTGCTTCGTTCGAGAACATCGAGCAGGTGCGCGGCGATACGCCACTGACCTATTTCGAGTTCGGTACCCTTGCCGCGATGCAGTGTTTCATTTCTCACAAGGTGGACGTCGCCATTCTCGAAGTCGGGCTGGGCGGCAGGCTGGATGCGGTGAATGTGTTCGACAGCGATTGCGCGGTGGTGACCAGCGTGGACATCGACCACACGGATTATCTCGGAGATACGCGCGATCTGATCGCGTTTGAGAAGGCAGGGATATTTCGGGCAGGCAAGGTGGCGATATTCGGCGACAGGGATATGCCCGAAGTAATTGCGAGTGAGGCGCGGCGCATAGGCGCGGAGTTGTGGCGATTGGGGATAGAGTTCGGGTTTCAGGAGATAGGGCCGGGTACACCTAATCCGGCGGGCGTAGCCCGCCCTACGGTGGCTGTTTCAAGTGTAGGTCGGGCTACGCCCGACAGGGTGGGCATAGCCCAACCTGTGGCATCAAACAATGTCAGGCAGTGGAATTATCACGGGTCAAGCGGTACGCGCAGCGCTTTGCCTTTCCCCGCCTTGCGCGGCGCCTATCAGCTTAACAACGCGAGCGCCGTGCTGGCTGTGCTGGATGCGTTGAAAGAAAAGTTGCCGGTGAACATGGATGCGGCCCGGCGCGGGCTGGTCGAGGTTGCGCTGCCGGGGCGTTTTCAGGTGCTGCCGGGCAGGCCGCAGATCATTCTGGATGTGGCGCACAATCCCCATGCCGCACACGCGCTGGCGCAGAATCTGGCGGAGATGCCGCCCAGTGGCAAGACCTTTGCGGTGTTCGCCATGCTCAGGGACAAGGATAGGGCGGGCGTGGTGCAGGCGCTCAAGGAGCAGGTGGACGTGTGGCTGGTGGCGGGCATAGCTGCGCCGCGCGGAGCGTCTGCGGACGAACTGGCGCAGGTGTTGGCCGCGCAGGGGGTGAAGGGCGCTGTGCTGACGTTTGCCACGGTGACACAGGCCTTGCACCATGCCTGCAATCAGGCATCCGAAAATGATAGAATCGCGGCCTTCGGTTCATTCTATACGGTGGCGGAAGCGATGCATGCGCGCGGATTGCGCGTTGCCTGATCCTGCAAGGAAACCAGATGGCGAAACAGATCACGGATGATGAGGACAGGCTGAAGCGCCAGGCGCGGCGACGGCTGATCGGCGCGGTGGCGCTGACCACGGTGGTGGTGGTGGTGGTGCCCATGCTGCTGGACAACGAGCCCAAGCCAACCGGGCAGGACATCGAGTTGCGTATTCCGGACAAGGATAGGGTCGGCGAGTTTACGCCCAAGCTGGCGCCCATGACGGCGAGTGAGCCGCTTCCGGTCTCGGCAGTTGCGACGCCACCCGTTGTGGCGACACCGGTTGTCGTGCATCCGACCATCGTGGCGCCTCAAGTGGAATCAAACAAGCCCGCTGTCGTGCCAGCCCCGCCTAAACCTGTAGCTGCGCCGCCAGTGGCAAAGCTGGATACGCCGCCAGTCAAATCCGTAGTGCAGCCTGAAAAGCCCAGCGAGAAACCGGCTGCCAAGCCTGCCGATAAGCCGGTAGCCAAGCCCGCTGATAAGGCAATTGAGCAACCTGCTGCGAAGGCCGCCGAAAAACCTGTAGACAAGGCCGTAGTCAAAGATGACGCCAAGCCTGCTTCAGGGGCGAAACATGATGCACCTGCTGCTGCTTTCGTGGTCCAGGTTGGCGCTTTCTCGAAAGCCGAAACCGCACACAGTTTGCAGAAAAAACTCGTCAAGCAGAATTTCAAGGCATACACGGAGAAAGCAGGCGACAAGTTGCGCGTGCGCACCGGGCCGTATGTCACGCGTGAAGCGGCAAACAAGGCGCGCCACAAGCTGGAGGCGCTGGGCCTGCATCCGGCGGTGGTCGATCTGGCGCAATGACGGAGTTCGATTACAGCGTCATCGTGATAATCCTGATGTCGGCGCTGTTGGGATGGTTGCGTGGGCTGGTGTATGAAGTGTTGTCGCTGGCAGGCTGGGTGGCCGCGTATCTGGTGGCGCGCACATTTGCCGCGAGCGCCGCACCGTTTATGCCTGCGGTACTGGGTGCGGAGGCGATCAGGATGACGGCGGCTTACGCGCTGTTGTTCGTATCCACGCTGATCGTAGGCGGCGTCGTGGCATGGGGGCTGTCGAAGCTGGTGAAGTGGGTCGGGCTGGGCTGGCTGGATTCGTCGCTGGGTACGGCGTTCGGTGCAGTGCGCGGCTTTCTGGTGGTGCTGGCGCTGGTGTTGCTGGCAGGGTTGACCAGTATTCCGCAACAGCGGTTCTGGCGCGACGCGTGGCTGAGCAAACCGCTGGAAATTATCGCGCTGGCGGTAAAGGGACATTTGCCGCAAAGTGTGGCGCAACAAGTGCATTATTAAAACTGAATCTCATCGGAATAAAACATGTGCGGTATATTAGGTGTCGTAGCGCAAACCCCCGTTAACCAGTTGCTGTATGACGGCTTGCAGGTGTTGCAGCATCGCGGGCAGGATGCTGCGGGCATTGCCACCATGGAAGGCAACACTTTTCATTTGCACAAGGGCAACGGCATGGTGCGCGACGTGTTCCGCACGCGCAATATGCGTTCGCTGATGGGCAATGCAGGCATCGCGCACGTGCGCTATCCCACCGCAGGTTCCGCCGTCGATCATAACGAGGCGCAGCCGTTCTATGTCAATTCGCCGTTCGGCATCGTGCTGGGGCACAACGGCAACCTGACCAATACCGAGCAGTTGCAGCAGGAATTGTTCCTCGAAGACCGCCGCCACGTGAACACCAATTCCGATTCGGAAGTGCTGCTCAATGTGCTGGCGCACGAGTTGCAGGACAACACCAATAAATACCGCCTCGACACCAAGACCATCTTCTCTGCCGTGTCCGGTGTGCATCGACGTTGCCGGGGCGCATATGCGGTGGTGGCGATGATCGCAGGCTATGGCCTGCTGGCGTTCCGCGATGCTTATGGCATCCGTCCGCTGGTGGTGGGCTGCAACCAGACCGAACACGGCATGGAATATCTGGTCGCCTCCGAAAGCGTGGCGCTGGATACGCTGGGTTTCAAATTTCTGCGCGATATCGCGCCCGGCGAAGCGGTGTTCATCGACTTCGACGGCAACTTCCACAGCCAGCAATGTGCGCAGGATCCATCGCTCAGTCCCTGCATCTTTGAATATGTTTATCTCGCGCGCCCGGACTCGGTGATAGACGGTATTTCGGTGTACGAGACGCGTTTGCACATGGGCGAATACCTGGCCGACAAGATCAAGCGCGTATGGGGCGAACTGGACATGGACGTGATCATTCCGATACCCGATTCCAGCCGCCCGAGCGCACTGGAACTCGCGAATCGCCTGGGTATCCCGTTCCGCGAAGGCTTCGTGAAGAACCGTTACATCGGACGCACCTTCATCATGCCGGGACAGGCGATGCGCAAGAAGTCGGTGCGTCAGAAGCTCAATGCCATAGGCGTGGAATTCAAGGACAAGGTCGTGCTGCTGGTGGATGACTCCATCGTGCGCGGCACCACCAGCCGCGAAATCGTGCAGATGGCGCGCGATGCCGGTGCGCGCAAGGTGTACTTTGCTTCCGCCGCACCGCCAGTGCGCTTCCCCAATGTGTACGGCATAGACATGCCGTCGCGCAATGAATTGATCGCCACCGGGCGCACGGACGAAGAGATATGCGCAGAAATAGGCGCGGACAAATTGGTCTACCAGGATCTGGACGATCTCAAGGCCGCCGTGCGCAAGGTCAATCCGGCCATCAAGTATTTCGAGGCTTCATGTTTCGATGGCGACTACATTACGGGCGATATCACGCTGGAATATCTGAACACGATCGAAGCCGCGCGCGGGGACGGCAAGGCCGACAAGGAAGATGATATCAGTCAGCTCGATTTGAATCTGGGGGCCAACGACTAATTCCATTAGTTCCAATCTGAAATGGGATTTTTGTGGGAGCGACCTCCCGGTCGCGATCGCGACCGGGAGGTCGCTCCCACAGGATCAAGTGAGTTGACAGCACCGCAGGACGGGTGCTACTTTCCCTCTGCGCCGATTTGAGGAACAGCTTGCGGGCGCATAATAAATTCAGCTAAAGCGGGCGAACCCGGTTTAGCTCTGCATAGCCAATCGACTAAGCTGTCAAAAGACGACAGCCAAGTCGCTGGTTAGCGCCAAGCTTTCCGGGTTTTTGTTTTCACTAACCGTAGGGCGGGTTTCACCCGCCATGTCGGGCAGAGCCCGACCTACATCAGCAATGTGTGATGGGTATCGTTATGACAGAGAAAAATACATATCAGCCAGAGACGCTCGCCGTGCGCGCGGGTACGCAACGCAGCCAGTTCAGCGAACACAGCGAGGCGATGTTCCTCACTTCCAGCTTCACTTTCGACAGCGCCGCGCAGGCCGCCGCGCGCTTCATCGGCGAAGAGCCGGGCAACATTTATTCGCGTTTCACCAATCCGACCGTGACCATGTTCGAGGAGCGCCTCGCCGCGATGGAAGGTGCGGAGCAATGCATCGCCACGGCTTCGGGCATGTCCGCTATTCTGGCTTGCTGCATGGGCGTGCTGAAGGCGGGCGACCACATCGTTGCTTCGCGTTCGCTGTTCGGCGCGACGGTGAACTTGTTCGGCGGCATCCTGAAGAAATTCGGCATCGAGACCACTTTTGTTTCAGCGACTGTCGTGAGCGAGTGGAGTGCCGCCGTGCGTCCGCAAACGAAACTGTTTTTTCTGGAGACGCCGTCCAACCCGCTCACCGAAATTTCCGACATCGCGGCAATCGCGGTCGTGGCGAAACAGTGTGGCGCGCTGCTGGCCGTGGACAACTGCTTCTGCACGCCTATATTGCAACGCCCGCTGCAATTGGGCGCGGACATCGTGATCCACTCTGCCACCAAGTATCTGGACGGGCAGGGCCGCGTGCTGGGTGGCGCGGTGCTGGGCAACAAGAAGACGCTGGAAGGTGTGTACCAGTTCCTGCGCACGGCGGGGCCGACCATGAGCGCGTTCAACGCCTGGGTGTTCCTGAAAGGCCTGGAGACGCTGAAGATACGCATGGACGCGCACAGCGCCAACGCGCTGGAACTGGCACGCTGGCTGGAAGCTCAACCCAATGTGGCGCGTGTGTTCTATCCCGGTTTGCCTTCGCATCCGCAGCATGCACTGGCGCTCAAGCAACAGAAGACTGGCGGCGGCATCGTGTCGTTCGAAGTGAAGGGCGGCAAGGACGCGGCCTGGCACGTGATAGATAACACGCAACTGGTCTCGATTACCGCCAACCTTGGCGACACCAAGACTACGCTGACCCATCCGGCGACCACCACGCATGCGCGCAACACACCGGAACAGCGCGCGGCAGCGGGGATCACGGATGGGTTGTTGCGCATCGCGGTGGGGCTGGAGGCGGTGTGCGATATACAGAATGATCTTGCGCGGGGGTTGGCCTAATTCGTAGGGTGGGCTCCGCCCACCATGTCGGGCAAAGCCCGACCTACATCGGCGGAAAGAGTTGTCGTTCCCGCGAAAGCGGGAATCCAGCAAGATAAAAATGCATTTGGTTTAAACCCGACTCTCGCGTTCGCGGGAGTGACGTGCATATTGTGAGGGTATAGATAATGGACATACTCGCCGCACAAGTCGGAGGTTTGCTCAAGGCTCACGGCCTGAAGCTGGTGACGGCAGAATCCTGCACCGGCGGTGGCGTGGCGCAGGCCATCACCGAGATCGCAGGCAGCTCAACGTGGTTCGAGCGCGGCTACGTCACTTATTCCAACGAATCCAAACGCGAGTTGCTGGGGGTGTCGCTGGACACGCTCACGCATCATGGTGCGGTGAGCGAGGCCGTAGTGCGCGAAATGGCGGCGGGGGCATTGCAGCACAGCCATGCGCAAGTGGCACTGTCTGTGAGCGGCATCGCCGGACCGGATGGTGGCACGCCGGAAAAACCCGTCGGCACCGTATGGTTCGCCTGGGCCTTGCGCAACGGTGCGACCTACGCAATGGTGCATCATCTCGACGGTAATCGCGGCGAGGTGCGGGCGCAGGCGGTGCGGATTGCGTTGCAGGGAGTGGTGGAGTTGTTGGAGCAGGCAACTGGGGTGGCTTGATCTTTTGCATTATTGAAGTGCCACTTCATTTATACCAAGGATGCCGCATTACTCGATAGCCAGATAGCTATAAGGCTCACGCCCCTGCTGGTGCGAACTCGGAAATAAAGAATTGAGTGTACGGTCTATAAAACCTATTGATGAAGCAGGGCCGAACCGCAGGGCTGTTCGCGCCTTTTCGTTTCCTGAGTTGTTGAAATTCTATGGTAAGCGTCCAGCCGCCCCACATTGAAGTGAGATACTTGATGTAGGAGCATAGTGTCCACCAATTTTTAGTGGACACTATCCATGACTACCGTTCTGCCTGCACGCAGCCGTCGCACCCATCCAATCGAATTCAAGAC
>JACQFX010000015.1 GCA_016199835.1 Nitrosomonadales bacterium
TTGACGTGCATCTTCGTAGCGGCGATTTTTTTCTTGGACGACACCGAACTCTCGTTCGGAGCGCGATGCCGCCTCGATCGTGTGCGAAACTTTATTGCCGTTCTCATTGATGGCAATGCCGATGTTATAGAGAAGTTGCGAAATGGTGGCGTTCATCGCTTGGACCGATGCGTCGAGAAGGTTAACGGCGCCCGTCACGCACCCGTCACAAAAAGCGAATGCGGATGTGGGTGCCAGCAACGTCACGAAGCACGCCATGGTGATCGCAAAGTTTGTGATGTACTTTTTCATAGCACCAGCTCCATCGCTTTTTGTAGCTTCTTTTTGTGAGCCGTTTCCAGTTTAAGTGCGAGCTTTTCGACGACCGAAACCTCGTCTTCGTCGGTCAGTTGGACTCGCATGTATTCAATGGTCTCCATCGCCGTACCCAGCGGAAAATGTTCTGCCAGTAATTTTCGAGTGGCGTAGGGACCAATACGCCCATAAAGACGATTTCGTAAGGCCACGTCCTCTAGTGTTGTCGAGAACGCCCATAGCTCAATCGGACCTACCGTATTCGTCAGGAGCTGTACGACAAACCCGACTTTCGTTTTGAAGAGAGCAAGGAAAGTGCCGCCATCTGGCCCCGGCCCGACGGCTTCGCGCTGCATGCGCCGAATGGCCTCATCGGAAATGCCGTACGTCTCGCGTAAGATTTTTTCATCGGCCGCATTCCCGCCGCGCATGACATAAACCGCCGTTGCCGCGTTGAGCAAGGCTTCCGGATAATCAAATAGGTACTGTGATAAGCAGACGATACGAATGCCCCACTTGCGTCCTTCGCGGCCGTCTTTAATCAACGTCTGTATGAAACTTTCCTGACCGGCCGTGTTGTGAACCTCGTCGTAGCAAATATCCTTTTTCTCATCTTGTATGTCGGCAATCCGCGCCTTGTGGTAGTCGTGGTAGAGCGGCGGTACCACGGGAAGAACCACTTCCTCACGCAGGAAGTAATTCTTCGCCGCCAACTGGCGGGCAAACATGTACATCAGTGCCGTACGTAAGCTACCTTCCGGTGTCTTAGCACCGATGACGTCATTGAGATCGATCGATATCACACGGGTTTCATTGCTCAATTCAAAGCGCGTCCGTCCGGCAAACAAGGGATAGTTTGATATCGCCGTAGTGAAACAACGGCGCATATAACTCAACAGTGACTCACCCGTGTCGATGGGAACTTCACCGAAAATTTGACGTATGGATTCGTTGTGCAGATACGCCGCAAAGTCAGGGAGCACCGGCACGGCATGCCGCTGCGCGATCGATGCCTCGCGCACAAAGCCGGCCTGGAACAACATATCGGTCACTTCCCACCACGTCGCGACCGACCACCACTGCTCGTCGTGTTGAGATTTCAGCCCGGATGTTTCTAAAACGTTGTCGATTATCGGCTCGACATGTGGCTCATAAGCATGCGCCGCTTTTTTTGCGCGATCCTCGAAGGCGATGCGCAAGAGCATTTCGTTGACCTGAGCGCACGCCGCCGGCGCGTGCTTTTTAGCGGGGTCGGTGCAAAAGAGCGTCATGAAATCGACGAGAAATTCTTGTTCACGCGCGGTCGGGTATCGCGCACCCAGTTGGGTATCATAGGGATTGACCGCGTATTTCCCCGTGTTTTGCAAACGCAAATAGATCGCTTCATGCTTGCGGTGTTCGGGCAACGAATCCTGAATCAATAGAATTAAGCCCGAAGATGATGGACCGACATCGATGATGGTCAGGAGCGGCAATCGTATGTTGCCGGCTCGGTGGATGGTGGAAATATTCATTGAGTTCAGCAACACCGACTTACCTGAACCGGGTGCGGCCGAACCGAGCTCGATCCAGGTATCTTGCAGACGGCTGCCGAGCTGAATCGGATAAATTTTTCCGCACGGTGTCCGCATGATCAGTGAACCGCCATCGGCCCACGGCGTGGCCGGCCGCTGCAGTGGCATCAGCGTCAGCGCATCGGGTAATGGCGGGACCAGCCGGTTGGCGACATTCCTCGTGGTGAAAGCCGGAATCGTTGACGCCCACGCGGCCAATGGGTCGCCGTGAACGGATACGACTTGGCAGGTCCCCCACGCTCCAATGGGTCGCCGTGAACGGATACGACTTGGCAGGTCCCCCACGCTTGGATCGACTTCTCAAGCGCTGCCATTCGGCGTTTTGTTTCGTGTTCGGTGTCCGACCAGGTCGACGCGGTAACTTTCATTGAGCAAATGGCGTCTTCCTTATTACGCTCTACCAGGTCATTGAGCGATTGGCGGATGGGTCGATTGCTCGGGAGCATGCCGACGAACGAGACCATCGTCTGTCGCGCCCGCATTTCGCTCAGCCCGTCTGGACTGAGATCGAGGCGAATCCGCCAAGGTATTTCACGATCCATGGTGGCGAACAGCGATGAAAACGGTTGCACCTCTTGGGGTCCGAGTTCCATCGACATGACGCCATGCCAAAGGTCGTCCGTTTTTATGAGTTCATGCTTGGTGTCAACGTCATTTGTGCAAATCTGATAACTCAGTGGCGGTGGTAAGAGATCCGAAAAATCGCGCTTGTCTTCGCGGCCACGCGGGATAATTCGATCGCCCGATAACACGGGTCGCCACGTTTGCGACGTCCGCTCGCGGTTGACCATGATGCGTACCCGCTTGGCGGCTTCTTGCGCACTAAGGGGACTTAACATGATTCCCGGTCGACCATCAGCGCCGCAGCGTTCTAAGTCGTATTTAATGCGATCGATCATCGTGTCATGACGGTACTTCATCGCCATGAGGACCGCCGCCGGATTCTGTGCGTAATCCATCCGCGGCAGCTTGTGCTTCTTTGCCTCCTGCGCGCGGCTTTTTAGCTCGCGCTTTATCTCTTCCGGATTCATGACCGAGACGTGGGTGTAGACGACGAGTAAGTTCTGCTCCCACGCCACCAACGGCGCATTGCGCCGGACTCGATCAAGAATAATATCCTCGGATTTGAGGCCAATACGCCGCGCTGCATTAATCTGCGGTTCGGCCAGCCGCATCAATTCATCAAGCGCGCGCGCCGGATCGCGTTCAAAGGAGAACGTCAAGGAATGTCCGGCGCGGCTCATGTACCCATTCATTTTGATGCGCAAATTTTCGACCATCTTTCCGAAGTCGTCGGCAGAAATGATCTGATAGGTACCTTGGAGATCGAAAACGGTCAGCAATGAATTTTCAGTGGTGACCAGGGTGTAGGGATCTTTCAGACTGGGATGTCGTTTGATGTCGTCGTCGGTGAGACCCACATCGGTCGTGAGTTCGCAGTATCCGACGAGATCCTTGCCAATCAGGTAGCGCGCAAGAAATGCCAGTGTGCTTTCGACCGCTTCCAATCCGTTTGTCAGTAAGCCCATTGTCGGTTCTCTTAGGCAGGGGCATTCATCACGTCGTGATACACCCGCGCCCATTGATTGGTCGGGAATGCGCGGTACGACTCGCCGACCCATGCCGTTACTTGCTGACGGTAGGACTCTGGATTAAAAATCACCGCGAGGTTCTGAAATAGGACTTCGCGTTTTTCGCGAGCTTCCTCATTGAGTTTTACTAAGGCATCGCCAAAGACGCGGGGGTCGTGCGTGCCCCATGCCTCTGTGGTGTAGTCACGGTGTGATGCCAACCAGTTGAGCAATGTTTTCGCATCATCGCGAAGGCCTGGATCGTCGGACTGCGACGCCACCATGATTGTGCGCTGCAGGTGATTGACGTCTTGACCACGGAGACCCGGTACATAGGCAATCACCGCATTCCCGTTACCGAGCTCGCCCAAATGTTGCCAGCCGTGGCACAGCGAATCGATTGAACGCAAATTCTCAGGTTGCATGTCGCGATGGTTGTCGTTCACGTTGTGCACTTCATTCTGTGATGAATAGAAGCCACAAAACACGCAGCGATGTCCCTCCCGCGTGAGCGTCGCCTGTCGTAAGCCGTCGTTCACAAACGACGGGTCGGTCGGTTCAATGGCTTGTGGCGATGGGTCACCCAAAATTCGGCACTTGGTTGAGAATCGTAATGTCGGGTACGTCGGTGAATCGAAGTTCGCTCCCAAGCCAGCTTTCGGTTGAACACTGGCGATATCGATAATTTCGGGGTCGCGCATATCGTTGTGATCTCCTAGGCCATGGAATGTGCGGCGTCCAACGAGAAGCCGTGGGTCACTAAGGCACCTGGCCCTGTGAGGAGGCTTCGATGCCTACGGTTTCACCGGCCCTGAGCATCATGAACCCCGACGCGCCGAGCATGGCGCCGGCGAGGAGCGGC
>JACQFX010000013.1 GCA_016199835.1 Nitrosomonadales bacterium
TTACTTTACCCAGTAATTTCATGGTGATCATCTCCTTGGTTTCTCCATTCCGAAAATCGGAACGGAGGAGGTTAATCACCTGGGTAATTTTCAGCGCGCAGAACCTAGAATTTCTGGGTAATATTCATCGCGTACCAACAAGCAGAACCCTTAAAAACACCATTTGAAGCGCGCGTAAGCGTCAATTTACGAGCTAACAAAGGCGCAATCGAAGCGCTATCACGCTTCACCTCATCAAGCCCCATGTTCGACACCTGAACCGCGTTATCTGCGCATGGTGACGTGTCATACGTCACATGCCCAGCAGGATCGACGCACTTGAAGGCGCGCGCTTCCGACAAGGCCGGAAGCAACAGCAAAAAACAAAGCAAAGCATTTTTCATAAAAGCATCATAAAACAAGTTGTAGCCCTTCGGGCTGTCTTTTTTTTCTGCCTCACCGTGCAGCATCCAACCTGCATCACTCCTTGAGTTACTTCGCCCTAAACGCCGATCCTCTTACATCCTGAAAACAACCGCACGTGGTGTAGCCGGGCTACGCCCGGATTTTGTCCTGGCCATGGATGCGCCTATGGCGCAATTTTTGTACTGCGTGCTTGCAAGTGGCCGTGGCAGTGCTCAGGCAAAAAACCGCCTTCCGCGCTGGCCGCACCAACCACTTGCATATTTTTCAGGCTGAAAGCGGATGCGGCAGGGCGAAGGAACTCAAGGAGTGATGCAGGCAAACAGGATTCGAGCCTGCACCGCTAGGAAGGCAAAAGCGGGCTCAAGAATCTAAGAAATGATGCACTTAACGACGAAAGGAAAAAAACATGAACTACGAAATCGAAAGATGCAAATATGCCGAAAAAGCAAGAGAGGCAGCCCAATCAATTGCAAGAGCAATAGAAGTGCTCCACGAAGATGAAAAAGACTCAGAAAAAAAAGAGTTATTGTTCTGGATGAAAATAAACGCCTCGCTCCTAATTGGATACACGGAAAAAACCTGACAATTGCAAAGAAAATCAGAATCCTTTAACCTGCAAAAAACTTGAAAGGAAAATCATGAGCGAAAACGTAGAAAACCTGATCCTTGAACACTTGCGCGGAATGCGCGGAAGTCAAGAGCGGATGGAGCATGAATTACGCGAAATCAAAAACAGAATTACCAACGTAGAAATAGGCGTAGCAGGCATCCGACGCGATGCAGCGCACGACAACGACAAAATAGTGCAGCATCAAATAGGCATGGACGAACTGACAGAAAGACTCGAACGAATCGAAAAGCGCCTTGCAATCGCAAACGAATAAACCGAAAAGCAAACAACAAAAAGCCCCTCTGACAGCTAGCCGTTCACTAAAGGTGTGTAAATTTTGTTTTAAGTTAGCCTGAAACCCTTGCGCGACAAGGTTTTCAACGGAAATTTGATGCGCATAAAATCTTCTGATGAAAAATTCCGCGCAAACCCAATAAAGACGCTGGTTCGGTCATGAGGCTATCCCCATTATATTGGTCGAGGCGCAAAAGAATCCTTATGCAGCGCCGTCCGATTTAAACTGCTCAAGCCTGGCGACTCAAGTGCAAGCGCTTGATGCAGCGCTCGGCTCGGATATTGATATTTCAAATTCACCCTCCAACCCTAGCGCAGTAAATATCGTCCGAGAGGCTGCAGCGAATACAATAAAAGGAGCGGCAGAAAGTTTCGTCCCCTTCAGAAGTTGGCTACGCAAACTGACCGGGGCGGATCGCTACTCTAAAGATATCTCCTTAGCCATTGCAAGTGGAACTATTCGTAGAGCATATTTAAAAGGCTTGAGCCAAGGGCATGGCTGTCAAGCTCCTGCCGCTCCAGTTAATTAATTCCACAGCATGAATTTGATAGTTTCATTCACATCCCCCTTGAAATAATGACCGCCGGTCATTTATTATTGCAAAGTTAAATGACCGAAAGTCAACAATGGCCAGGCCCCCTGCCACTGCGGAAGCTCGCGAATTAAGAATCAACCAGTTACTGGATGCTGCGGTATCCCTCTGGTTGCAACATCCACAACGAGTCCCCAGCGTGGCCGAGGTAGCGAGCAAAGCCGGATTAGCGAAAGGGACGGTCTATCTATATTTCAAGAGCAAGGAAGATTTATTGCTGGCCGCCCACGAACGGCACGTACAAATTTTCTTTGCGGCACTGATCGCACGCGCCTCAAAGCGCAAGCCAATGAGCTATGACGACATGATGCAGTTGACTCGCGATCATATTGTCCGCGTTTCAGCTTTTTTGCCACTGGCTACACTGGTTGCCGGCTTGCGACACAAGGGAGTCACTCCGGAAATGGCTAAAACCTTTGACCAGCATATCGCCGACCAGTTAACGGCTGCCGGTGCTTTGCTGTGCAATCATTTTCCTCTGGAAAATACGGCCAGCGGAGTGCAATTGCTGATGCGTTCCTACGCCTTGATTCTGGGGCTGTGGCAACTGGTGGGAAGCGAACAGCCCATCTGTACCAGCCCCGGCGTTTCCGCCATGTTATTACCCGATTATCTGTCTGAACTGGACGCCGCCCTGCGTGCCTATTGGCAAGGTGCGCTCATCAAGGAGCCTTAGATATGCATAAAAATAAAAAACCGTTCCTGCTATGCCTGGCATTGCTTGCTTCCTGTGAAAAACCGCCCGCGCCGCCTGAACCTTTGCGCCCTGTCAAGACCATGCAGGTCGTCATGGAGCCGAACGAAGCCAGTTTTAGTCTACCGGGCGAAGTGCGTGCACGGTACGAGACCCCGCTCGCGTTCCGTGTCGGCGGCAAGATTACCGAGTGCAAAGTCAATCTGGGCGATATTGTGCATCGCGGACAGATACTGGCCAAACTGGAACCCGCCGATTATCAGCTTGCTACACAATCAGGAGCGGCCGGAGTGGCGGAAGCGCGTAGCGCGCTGACGTTGGCCGAGGCAGATCTTATACGCTACCGCAGTTTGCGCGAAAAAGGTTTTGTGTCCGCCGCCATGCTTGACCAGAAACAGGCGGCTGCCGATGCTGCACGGGCTCGCGTGGAGGCTTTGCAGTCGGCGCATGCCGAGCAGAACCGCCAACTCGATTACACGACATTGCCTGCAGAGAGCGATGGCGTTGTCACTGGCTACGATTGCAATGTGGGCCAGGTGGTTAACGTCGGACAGCCGATACTGAAGCTCGCCCAGGCCGGTGAAAAGGAAATATTGATCAACCTGCCGGAAGCAGAATTGCAACATGCCCGCTCTGCCGCGAACTTTTCTGTCAGCCTGAATGCACTGCCGGGAAAATTGTATCAAGGCACGTTGCGCGAACTGTCCGCCGCCGCCGATCCGGCCACCCGCACCTATGCCGCACGCCTCGCCGTGAAGAATGCCGACGCCTCGATGCAACTGGGCATGAGCGCCACAGTAGACCTGCACCCCGTTGGTAACCAGGTAATGCGTCTGCCGCTAAGTGCCGTAGTCAGCCGCGACAGCAAGCCATCCGTATGGAAAGTCGATAACACGGGCGTCGTCCATGGCGTTGCGATCGCTATTGCCGGAATCGAAGGCAACGCGGTACGAATCGCTTCCGGCTTGAACAGCGGCGACGTGGTGGTAACGGCTGGAGTCAACCTGTTGCGCGACGGCGAAAAAGTAAAACTCCCATGAACGACAAATTCAATCTGACCGCGCTTGCGCTGCGCCAGCGTGAATTGAGCTGGTTCTTCATCGCCGTGGTGGCCATCGCTGGCATACTGTCCTACACCAAGCTCGGCCAGCGCGAAGACCCGGATTTCACTTTCCGCGCCATGGTGGTGCGAACCATGTGGCCGGGTGCGACCGCGCAACAGGTGGATGCACAGGTCACTGCGCGCATCGTCAAGACCTTGCAGGAAGTGCCCTACTATCGCGACACTTTCAGCTATTCACGCAACGGAGAATCGATTAGCATCCTGCGCCTGCTGGATACCGCGCCGCGCGATCAAGTGCCGCTGTTGTGGTACCAGATCCGCAAGAAAATCGGTGACATCCAGCACACCCTGCCAGCCGGCACGCAGCCCCCGACCTTCAACGATGAGTTCGGTGACGTATTCGGCTCTATCTACGCCTTTACCGGCGACGGTTTCAGCCTTGAGGAATTGCGCCGTTATGCCGATCTGGCGCAACAACAACTGGTAAAACTGCCTGACGTAGCCAAGGTCAGCCTGATCGGCGTGCAGTCTCAACAAATCACTGTTGCCATTTCCACCCAACGTCTCGCCACCCTTGGCATCCCTCCCCTTGCCATCGCACAGGCGATCCAGTCACAGAACATCGTGCAGGATGCAGGGCGGCTGCACGCCGCCGACTTCTCTGTGCCGCTGCGTGTGCGCGGCAATTTCGAATCCATGGATGAGTTGAAGAGCCTGCCGCTACGCGTGAACGGGCGCACGCTGCGGCTGGGCGATATCGCCGACATCACGCGCGGCTATCTCGACCCGCCGGAAACCACCATGCGCTACGCGGGAAAACCGGCCATCGGCCTGGCAGTTTCCATGAATCCGCGCGGCGACGTGCTGCGCCTGGGCAAAGACCTCAACCGCGAAATGAATGCGCTGCAAGCGCAGCTTCCCATCGGCATCACGTTTGCCCGCGTATCCGACCAGCCCGCCGTGGTGAAAGACGCCGTGGGCGAATTCATGTGGTCTTTTCTGGAAGCGGTCGCCATCGTGTTGCTCGTCAGCTTCGCCAGCCTGGGTTTCCGCGCCGGCATGGTGGTTGCGGTCACTATTCCGCTGGTGATCGCCGCCACGTTTTTCCTGATGCACCTGTTCCACATCGACCTGCACCGCATCTCCACCGGTGCGCTGATCATCGCTCTAGGCCTGCTGGTGGATGATGCGATGATCGTGGTGGAAATGATGGTGCGCAAATTGGAAGAAGGTTTTGACCGCATGCGTGCTGCCGCTTTCGCCTATACCGCGACAGTATTCCCCATGCTCACTGGCACGCTGGTTACAGCAAGCGGCTTTCTGCCCATAGGTACGGCACAATCTTCCACGGGTGAATATACCTTTGCCATGTTCGCTGTGGTGGTAATGGCTCTGCTGGTGTCCTGGGTCGCCGCGATCTTCGTTACACCACTGGCGGGCTTCCATATACTGAAAAGCCACGAAGGCCGTGGTCACGACATTTTCGACACGCCGTTCTACCGCAAACTGCGCAGAGTAATCGAATGGTGTTTGCATCACCGCAAGACCGTGTTGATCGGCACGTTGTGCGCATTTATTCTCGGCGGCATCGGTATGAAATTCACCGAAAAGCAATTTTTCCCCTCCTCCAACCGCGTCGAGATCATGCTGGATCTATGGCTGCCGGAAGGCTCCAGCATCCGTGCCACCGAGCGCGAGGCGGAGCGAGTCGAAGAGATACTTGCCAAAGACAACGACATAGCCAGCTATGTCACCTACGTCGGCTATGGCTCGCCACGCTTCTTCCTGTCGCTCGACCAGCAATTGTTCCGCCCCAACTTTTCACAGACCGTGGTGCTCGCTCGTGATATTGAGGCACGCGAGCGGATACTGAAAAAAATGCGCTCGATTTTCGCGACTGATTTCCCCGGCGTGCGCGCCCGGGCCAACCGTGTGCCGCTCGGCCCGCCCATTACCTACCCGGTTGAGTTCCGCGTACTGGGCAACGATCTGGCGACAGTCAAACATTGGGGCGATGAAGTCGCGACAGAGATGCGCAAGGACGAACGCCTGCGCGACGTGCACCCGGACTGGGGCGCACAAATACCCACGCTGCGCGTGGACGTGGATCAGGACAGGGCGCGCGCGGCTGGCGTCAGCTCCAGCGACATCGCGCGCACCATACGTTCCGCCACGGATGGTTTGGGCGTCAGCCAGATGCGCGAAGGCGACCAGTTGATAGACATCGTGCTGCGTTCCCCCGTGGCCGAGCGCAAACAACTGGAACAGGTCGGCACACTGGAAATTCCATCAGCACAAGGCGGCAACGTGCCTTTGCGCCAAGTCGCGAAGATCACCTACGTACTGGAAGACCCCATCATCTGGCGCAAGGACAGGGACCTTTCCATGGGCGTGCGCGCCGACATCGTCGAGGGCGTTCAGGCCACGGACGTGGCGATGGCACTCAATGCAAAGCTGGATGCGTTGCGCGCAAAACTGCCGGACGGTTATCAGATCGAGCAGGGGGGCGAACTCGGCGAAAACTCCGGCGCTCAGGCCTCCATCAATGCCGGCATGCCACTCATGATGGCTGCAATTTTCGGCTTCCTGATGATCCAGATGAAATCGCTGTCGCGTACTTTCATGGTGGTGCTCACCGCTCCGCTCGGCATCATCGGCGTTGCCATGGGACTCTTGCTGTTCCATAAGCCGTTCGGCTTCGTCGCCATGCTGGGCACCATCGCACTGGGCGGCATGATCATGCGCAACACGGTCATCCTGATCGACCAGATCCGCCAGGACAGGGAGTCTGGCATGGAACCATGGGATGCGATACGCGAATCCACCGTGCGGCGCTTCCGCCCCATCATGCTGACTTCTGCCGCCGCGATACTGGCGATGATTCCGCTCACGCGCAGCGTGTTGTGGGGACCGATGGCCTACGCCATCATGGGCGGCCTGCTGGTTGCCACGTTGCTGACTATTTTGTTCGTGCCCGCGCTGTATGCTGCTTGGCTGCGCCTGCCTGTGCCGGGCAACAGCAGCCATTCTGCGGCATAATGCGCTCCTTGATTTTTATATTCCCATGACAATACAACCATGAAAATTGCCATCGCCGGTACCGGTTATGTAGGCCTTTCCAATGCCATCCTGCTTGCCCAGCACAACGAAGTAGTTGCGGTCGATATCGTTCCTGAAAAGGTCGAGATGCTTAACCGCAAGCAGTCGCCCATAGAAGATGCCGAGATCGAGGAATATCTAAAGCACAAGACGCTCAACTTCAAGGCCACGCTGGACAAGCGCGAGGCCTACGCCGGAGCGGACTATGTCATCATCGCCACGCCTACGGACTATGATCCCGAAACCAATTATTTCAATACGCGCTCGATCGAGTCCGTCATCCAGGATGTGATGAGCATCAACCCGCAGGCGGTGATGGTAATCAAGTCCACCATCCCGGTAGGTTATACCGTCAAGGCGCGGGCCAAATTCAATTGCGACAACCTGATCTTCTCCCCTGAATTCTTGCGCGAAGGCCGCGCGCTGTACGACAACCTGCATCCCTCACGCATCGTCGTCGGCGAACGCTCGAAACGCGCCGAGGTTTTTGCCGGTCTGCTCAAGCAAGGCGCGCTCAAGCAGAACATCCCTACCCTGTTTACCGACTCGACCGAAGCCGAAGCGGTCAAGCTGTTTGCCAACACTTATCTCGCCATGCGCGTCGCCTACTTCAACGAACTCGACACCTATGCGGCAACACACGGACTGGATACCAGACAGATCATTCAGGGGGTAAGCCTCGATCCGCGCATCGGCGACCACTACAACAATCCTTCGTTCGGCTACGGCGGCTACTGCCTGCCCAAGGACACCAAGCAACTGCTCGCCAATTATCAGGATGTCCCGCAAAACCTGATCAACGCCATTGTCGCATCGAACACCACGCGCAAGGATTTCGTTGCCGAAAGCATCATCAAGCGCAATCCGAGGATAGTCGGCATCCACCGCCTGATCATGAAGAGCGGCTCGGATAATTTCCGCTCGTCCAGCATCCAGGGCATCATGAAACGCATCAAGGCCAAGGGTATCGAGGTCATCGTCCATGAGCCCGTACTCAAGGAATCCGAGTTTTTCCACTCCAGAGTGGTGAATGATCTGGCGCAATTCAAGAAGGAATCCGATGTTATCGTCGCCAACCGCATTACTGACGACATCCGGGACGTGGCTGACAAAATATACAGTCGGGATCTATTCGGCAAAGACTGAAGCGGCCACGCACCTGACAAATCATGCATTACCGGCTAAGGCGCTTCGGAAGCTCCTGCTGACCAGCCCGACAGCAACTCGCCCTCGGCAATCTTCCGTTTCAGCGGGTGTTTGCAGAACATTCCCGTGCCAAACGGGAGGTGCCACTGACAGGAATCAACTGTGACCAGGCATTCCACGAGATTCGTCGCGCTACAAAACATCCGCGCACGACAAGCGCCCTTTTCCGCAGCCTGATTGTTGTCGCCCCTGTTGGATTGCTTCCCGTTCATGGCCATCACCATCCGTTATTGGTCTCCCCTTAACAGCCGGGAAGCACGGCCTCAAACTAACCGGGGCGCCACAGAAGGTCAATATGCCGAAATGCATAGTCAATCCGTAAAAAGGTATAGCGGATTGACCAGATTTAATAGATTTTACTTGTGCGAAAGGTGATTAGAGCAAATCAGGAATGCGGCCTTCCCATGTCACAGACATTGCCCTCATCCACACCTATCATGACCATAACTTCTTCCGGTTGCATGCCCAACAATTTGCCGACATCCCTGTAGTCGTCTGGCAAGGCCGCATCATCCCAACCGTTTGCCGAGTGGCGCGCAAGATTCACAGCCAGAATGACATTACGCACACGCGGCTGATCCGCGCACTCGTCATCCATCAAGGTAAGCAACAATTTTGGCAATTCCCATTGGTTAGCCAGCGCCAGTTGCAGATCGGCCACGGCAAAACCCAGCACCTCTTCTTGCACAGCACGGCTGCGCAGGGCCTTATCCTGTTGCTGCATGGCACGGATTTTAAGCATCTCCCCAGGCAAAAAGCACCACATCAGCATCTCTGCAAGATCGTGCAACAACGCGGCAATGCGAACTTCCTCAAAATGCAGGTCGCGCATGCGCACCGCCCAATCGAAGGCATAGGCAGAAGCGCGTTGCGAACGATGCACCACTTGCAACAGACAGACCAACGCCTTCATATGCCCGCGCAGCACGTCTTCCATCAGCGGCTTGGCCGGTAGCTTGGTAAAGAAAGCCTCCACGCCCAGCATCAGCAGCGCCTGCTCTACTTCCATCACTTCATGCTCCTGCTTGCGATGTTTATGGCGCTGCAGATAGCGCAACAGCTTGACCGTCATCATCGGGTCGCGCGCAATATTCGAGGCAATGCTGCGCGGACTGAGGTTATCCGGATCTTCGTGCAACTTGGCAAGATCGCGTGCTGTTTGCTTCAACACTGGAATCTCGGCATTACCAAGAAACTCTACCCATCTATCCAGCGTCCTGATTTCCTGTGGTTGCATCACCCCTCCGCCATCAATCCAGATTCTTCCGTTGGATATTACCCTTGAGCTGCAAGCATGCCAACCCGCCCCGCGACTTCTCGCATCGTCACTTCGCACCGGGGCAACGCTTCTATCTGTCCTTCCAGATATTGGCGCATGGACACCAGCTCGTAGCCCTGCCCTTTCCAGCCATCAAGCAGTCGTTCGAACACCGGCAGTAGTTTGCCGCCTTCCAGTTCGGCATGCAAGGTGAACACATGACCCGCAGATGGAGAGATCTCGGTCAATTGCAACAGATGCTGCGCCACATTTTCCGGCGTGATGCCGTCGCGATTGAGTATCTCATCCAGCGTGGGCAGTGTGGTAGGCAATTGCGGGCAGGCGATGATCTCGGCATCTGCGGTGGGAATGAATGGATGAGTGCCGCGCGTGTCGGAGCTGTAATCGAAACCCAGGCGCTGGGTCAGACGCAAAGCATCGCGGTTCATCTGCCAGCCCGCAGCGGCATGTGCCTTGGGTGCCGCGCCGAAAATTTCGGTGTAGCGCTCTACCGCACGTTGCATCTCGCGCCGCGTCCACTCTGCATCCTTGCACGCGACGCCATCCTGCCAACGGATGTGATCGTAGCAATGGATACCCGTTTCAAAACCTGCATCGCGCACGCTGCGCATGATGTCCGCGCACTTGCGCCCGATGTCCGGCCCCGGCAACAATGTGCCATACAGCAGCGTCTGGATGCCGTAATGCTCGACTACCGAAGTGCGCGACACCTTGCCGATGAAGCCGGGGCGAAACACGCGCTTGATGGCGCGTCCGGTGTGATCGGGGCCAAGCGAAAAAAAGAATGTGGCCTGGGCTTCGTGTCGCTTGAGCGTTTCCACCAAGCGCGGCACACCTTCACGGGTGCCACGGTAGGTGTCGACGTCTATCTTGAGGGCGAGTTGCCGGGGCATCAATCCACCAGACCGCGCGCCTCGGCCACATGGCCGCGATACGCATCGAAAATCTGGCGCAGCGTGTCGGCCATGCTGGTGGTCGGCTTCCAGCCCAGCTCTTCGCAGGTGTTGGTAATTTTTGGCACGCGGTTCTGCACGTCCTGATAACCCTTGCCGTAATACGCAGCGGAAGTGGTTTCGACGATCTTCACCTTGGCGGCGGAATCGCGATATTCCGGATACTCGTTCGCCAGCTTGAGCATCATGTCGGCCAGATCGCGGATCGCATAATTGTTGGTGGGATTGCCGATGTTGTAAATCTTGCCTGTAGCAACGCCGTCCTTGTTGGCGATGATCTTCATCAGCGCATCGACGCCGTCGTCGATATAGGTGAACGCGCGTTTCTGGTGGCCGCCGTCCACCAGGCTGATGTTCTCGCCGCGCAGGATGTGGCCGAGGAATTGCGTCACCACGCGCGAACTGCCTTCCTTCGGGGTATGGATGGAATCCAGTCCGGCGCCGATCCAGTTGAACGGACGGAACAGGGTGAAGTTCAGGTTGTCCTGCATGCCGTAGCCCCAGATCACGCGATCCATGAGTTGCTTGGAGCAGGAGTAGATCCAGCGCGGCTTGTTGATCGGGCCGCAGATCAGCTCGGATTCGTCAGGATCGAATTCTTCGTCGTGGCACATGCCGTACACTTCCGAGGTGGAAGGAAACACCAGATGCTTCTTGTATTTCACCGCCGCGCGCACGATGGGCAGGTTGGCCTCGAAGTCCAGTTCGAACACACGCAACGGCTCCTTCACGTAGGTCGAAGGCGTGGCGATCGCCACCAGTGGCAGGATCACGTCGCACTTGCGCACATGGTATTCCACCCATTCCTTGTTGATGGTGATATCGCCCTCGAAAAAGTGGAAGCGCGGCTGGCCGATCAGGTCGGTGATGCGGTCGGCGCTCATGTCCATGCCATACACTTCCCAGTCAGTGGTGGCGAGGATGCGATTGGACAGGTGGTGACCGATGAAGCCGTTCACTCCGAGGATCAAAACTTTTTTCATTTCATTTCCCTTAACAATTGAACTCAAACCTTGCCGTAGTGTGGGCTCTGCCCACCATTGTCGGGCGTAGCCCGACCTACATTTTCAAATTGGCGTTATGCGTCAAACTCAATTTTTCCCATACCGAATTTTGTCGCGAATTCTTCCGCACCCATCTCTGCGCCATCCAGCTCGAAGCGCACCACGCGCAGCACGCCGCTGCCGCAAACTGCATAAGCCTTGCCCTCTTTTACATAGAACACGGGGGCTCTGTCTGTAACCGTGCAGCGCGTAATCAGCGTCTGCAAAATGCGCATAGGCTTGCCCAGCAACGTCGTCGTCGCGCCCGGATAGGGTGGCGCTACGGCGCGCACCAGATCATGTATCTGCTGTGCGCTTTGCGACCAGTCTATGACGCCATCCTCCGCCTTGCGCCCGCCGAAATAAGCCCCTTGGGACAGATCCTGTTTCACCGCTTGCACCCTGCCCGCTAGTAGATTCGGCAGGCAATCGTTCAGCGCCATCTCCGCCGCCACGGTGACTTTCTGGAACACCTCATGTGCGGTGTCGTTGGGCAGGATGGGTACTGCCTGCTGCGCCACGATGTCGCCGTTGTCCGGCTTCTCGGTCATGTAATGCAGCGTCGCGCCGGTTTCCGGCTCGCCCTTGATTATCGCCCAATTCACCGGCACGCGGCCACGGTATTTGGGCAGCAGCGAGCCATGCATGTTGAGCGCGCCGCGTTTTGGTATCTCCAGCAACTCGCGCTTGAGCATCAAACGATAGTAGAAGGAGAAATAGAAATCCGGTTGCAGCGCGCGTATGCGCTCCACCACTTCCGGCGTGTTCGGATCGTCCGGCGTGATGACCGGGATGCCGTGCAGCGCAGCAAGCGCAGCAACGCTCTCGAACCAGATGGTCTCGTTCGGATTATCGAGATGCGTCACCACCAGCCGCACGTCCACGCCATGCGCGAGCAGCGCCGATAAACAACGGTAACCTACGTTGTGATAGGCAAATACGACCGCGCTACTCATCGCGTTTTTCCAGTATTGCCTCGACCAGATAGCGCGGACGATGACGCACTTGCTGGTAAATGCGCCCGATATATTCGCCCAGCAGTCCGATGCCGAACAGTGCGATGCCTATCAGGAAAAACATCAGCGCGAACAAGGTAAACAGCCCCTCGGCTTCCGGCCCGACGATCAGGCGCCGCACCGCGAGGAATACGAAAAACACACCCGAGAACAGCGAGATCAGCATCCCCAGCATGGAGAACATCTGCAACGGCACCAGCGAGAAGCCGGTCATCAAATCGAAGTTGAGGCGGATCAGGCTGTACAGCGAATACTTGGATTCGCCCGCCGTGCGCTCGTCATGCCCCACCACCACCTCGGCGGGATTGCGCGCGAAACTGTACGCCAGCGCCGGGATGAAGGTACTCACCTCGTGACAACTGTTCACCGCATCGATGATGCGGCGGTCGTAAGCGCGGAACATGCAGCCCTGATCGGTCATCTTGATACGCGTGATTTTTTCGCGCAGGCCGTTCATCGCGCGCGAGGCGACATGCCGCCACAGGCTGTCGTTGCGCTGCCTGCGGATGGAGCCGACGTAATCGTGTCCTTCGTCCATCTTCGCCAGCAGCAGCTCGGTATCTTCCGGCGGGTTCTGCAAATCGGCGTCCAGCGTAACGATGCGTTGCCCGCGCGATTGCTCGAACGCTGCCATGATCGCCATGTGCTGGCCAAAATTGCCGTTAAACAATATCACCCGCGTCACATCGGGGCGTTGCTGGAACTGCTCGCGCAGGATCGCCGCCGAGCGGTCGCGGCTGCCGTCGTTGACGAACAGGATTTCATACGTGATGCCGAGCTTATCCAGCGCCGGATACAGCCGGTCGAACAAAGCCTGCAAGCCATCTTCTTCGTTGTAAACGGGAATGACGACGGAAAGTTGGAGATTAGTCATGGGGCGGCATTCTACCGCACAGACAGGGGTTAGCGAAGTGGCGCAGGGAAGATAGCGCGAGGAATAGCGCCCTCACAGGGCGCGCAATGAATTACTCCCCGAGGCCGTGTGCACCATATTCCGCCGGCGGCGCCACCCGCTGGCTACGCGCTTCGTAAAGGAAAATGCCTGCGCTGACCGAAACATTCAGGCTGCTCACCGCCCCGCGCATCGGGATGCTCACCAGTTGATCGCAGGTCTCCTTGGTGAGGCGGCGCAAGCCTTCGCCTTCGGCGCCCAGCACCATGGCCAGCGCATCGGAGTGATAAAAATTGGTCAGATGGTTACCCGCTTCGCTGTCTGCGCCCACCACCCAGATGTCGCGTTCTTTCAACTCGCGCAGCGTGCGCGCAAGATTGGTAACGGTGATGTAGGGCACGGTCTCGGCTGCACCGCAGGCAACTTTTTCCACCGTGGCATTCAGGCCGACGGCACGATCCTTGGGGGCAATGACGGCGTGGACGCCGAAGGCATCTGCGCTGCGCAAACATGCGCCCAGATTATGCGGGTCCTGCACACCATCCAGCACCAGCAACAACGGCGGTTCGTTGAGCGTATCCAGCACATCGTCCAGATGTATCACCCTGCGCGTCGCATCCACGCGCGCCACGACGCCCTGATGACTCGCATTGCCGGCCATGCCGTCGAGGCGCTTGCCGTCCACCTGCACGATGCGCACGCCGTTGTCTTCCGCCAGTTTGAGCAGGTCGCGTGCGCGTCCATCGTGGCGCGAGGTATCCACATAAAGTTCCAGCACGCTATCGGCGTTCTGGCGGATACGGGCGGTGACGGCGTGAAAGCCGTGGATAGTGCGGGATTCAGCCATGTTGTTGCTCGCAGTCAAAATATAAAGTCAGCATTGTGCGGATAAGCCGGGAAGGATTCAACCACAAGCAAAACAGGGTAGCCCGGATTCCGCTACACGTTTATCCGGGCTACCATCTGGCACCAAACTACTTGTATCCCTTTTTCGCCGCCACCTTCTTCTTCGGCGCAGTGTCACCCCACGCACCCATGCCCGATTCCTTTTTCTTTTCAGCCTTGGATGCCTCCTTCTCTTCCATCAGCATGAAATCTATCTTGGTACTTTCCATATCCACGCGCACGACCTTGACGCGTACGCGGTCGCCGAGGCGGTAGCGCTTGCCGGTGCGTTCGCCCAGCATCATGTGCTTGGCCGCATCGAAATGGAAATAATCTGCACCGAGTTCGGATACATGCACCAGGCCTTCGGTGTAGATGTCATCGAGCGCGACGAACAGGCCGAAGCCGGTGACCGAAGAGATGGTGCCGTTGAATACGCTGCCGAGATGATCGCGCATGTAAAAGCATTTGAGCCAGGCTTCGACATCGCGCGTGGCATCGTCGGCGCGGCGCTCGGTCTGCGAGCAGTGGATACCGAGCGCGTCCCATTTCTCGTGCGGTTTGTATTGTTTGCCGTTGAGTACCGCCTTGATGGCTCTATGCACCAGCAGGTCGGGATAGCGGCGGATGGGCGAGGTAAAGTGCGTGTAGGCCTCGTAACCCAGGCCGAAGTGGCCGACGTTGTCCGGGCAATAGCGCGCCTGACGCAGCGAGCGCAACATTACAGTTTGCAGCAGCGGCGCATCGGGGCGGCCCTTGATCTGCTTGAGCAGCTTGGCGTAATCGCCAGCCGCAGGCATCTCGCCGCCGCCCAGTTGCAATCCGAATTCCTTGAAGAATTCGCGCACCGCTTCGAGCTTCTCCGGAGTGGGGCCTTCGTGCACGCGGTACAGCACGGGATGCTTGTTCACTTGCAGAAAGTCGGCGGTACACACGTTGGCGGCCAGCATGCATTCCTCGATCAGCTTGTGCGCGTCGTTGCGCACTACCGGCACGATCTTTTCGATCTTGCCCTGGTCGTTGAATATCATCTGCGTTTCTATGGTCTCGAAATCAATCGCGCCGCGCTTCTCGCGCGCTTGCAGCAGGGTCTTGAACAGTTTGTACAGATTGTTTATGTGCGGCAGCACCTGCGCGAATTGCCTGACTTCCTTGCCTTTTGGATCAGTCAGCATCGCCGCGACCTGGTTGTAGGTCAGGCGCGCGTGAGAGAACATCACCGAAGGATAGAAGCGGTATTTCTCGATATCGCCAACAGCGCTGACCTGCATGTCGCACACCATGCACAGGCGCTCTACATCCGGATTGATCGAACACAGACCGTTGGAGAGTTCTTCCGGCAGCATGGGAATCACACGGCGGGGAAAATACACCGAGTTGCCGCGATTCAGCGCCTCCTTGTCCAGCGCATCGCCGGGCTTCACATAGGAACTCACATCGGCGATCGCCACCACCAAGCGGAAGCCCTTGCCTTTGGGCTCACAATACACTGCATCGTCGAAATCGCGCGCGGTCTCGCCGTCTATAGTGACCAAAGGCAGATGGGTGACGCTCTCGCGCCCGGCATAATCTTCGTGCGGGACGGTCGTCGCAAACTTCTTCGCCTGGCGCTCGGCATCCTTGGGAAACTCGTTTGGCAGATCGTGCTTGCGCAAGGCAATCTCGATCTCCATGCCGGGGTCGGCGTAATTTCCCAACACCTCGACGATGCGGCCTATAGGCTGGGCATGTTTGCTGGGCTGCTGCAAAATCTCCAGCATCACTACCTGCCCCGGCTTGGCAGTGCTGCGCTCGCCGGGGGCAACCAGTATGTCCTGACTGATACGACGGTTCTCCGCCACCACGAACTGGATGCCGTGCTCTTCGTACAACCTGCCGACCAGCTTCGTATTTGCCGCTTCCAGCACCTCGACGATGTGTCCTTCGCGCCGCCCCTTGCGATCCATGCCGGTGACGCGCGCCATCGCGGTATCGCCGTGCAGCACCTTGTGCATCTCCTTGGCGCTCAGCACGAGATCGGCGCTGCCGTCCTCGGGGATCAGAAAACCGAAACCGTCCGGATGTCCCTGCACCTTGCCCTTGATGAGATCCAGCTTGTCCACCATGCACAGCGCGCCCTTGCGATTGCGCATGAGTTGGCCGTCACGCGCCATTGCGCGCAGGCGGCGCGAAAATAATTCCGCCTCCTGCGCCTCGATATGCAGCAGGCTGCACAAATCTTCCTCGGCCAGCGGCGCACCCTGCTCTTCCAGTATTTGCAAGATAAATTCCCGGCTGGGCAAGGGGTGATCGTACTGTTCACGCTCGCGTTCCAGAAACGGATCCTGCCCGCGAATATTATTTTTCTTGTTTTTCATTGACACAAAATCCCTTAACGATTAAATTACGCGCCCTCGAAGCAATGCCCAGATGGCGGAATTGGTAGACGCACTAGGTTCAGGTCCTAGCGGTTGCAAGACTGTGGAGGTTCGAGTCCTCTTCTGGGCACCAAAATTAAACAAAACGGTTCGCGCAAGCGAGCCGTTTTTGTTTGGTGGCCAGAACAAGCGAAACGCCTGCGCGCTTCGCGCCAGAACTCGAAGGGCATCCGATGCAGCGGTCGCGCTTGCATGACCGGGCCTCTTCTGGACACCCAATGTAATGGCTCGCATAAGCGGGCCATTTTCATTCGCCATCCGGAGAAAGTGCATTTTCACCAAGAAATCCAGTGCAAGGGTTCCACAGCTTGTTCGAGCGCTATACGGCCAGGCCATCAAAAGCGCACAAGCGCCCCGTGCATTGTCGCATAGTTTGAAGTTGAAGCATTCACGGCAAAACACGGAACGGGCATCATCGGAAATGCAGATGGAAGATGGGGTGGCTGAACGGGCTCGAACCGTCGACAACTGGAATCACAATCCAGGGCTCTACCAACTGAGCTACAGCCACCATTGAACTGGCACAAGCAACTTGGCGTGCCCGACAGGAATCGAACCTGTAACCCCCAGCTTAGAAGGCTGGTGCTCTATCCGGTTGAGCTACGGGCACAA
The DNA here is from genome assembly GCA_016199835.1 of Nitrosomonadales bacterium. Classification (GTDB taxonomy): domain Bacteria; phylum Pseudomonadota; class Gammaproteobacteria; order Burkholderiales; family Gallionellaceae; genus JACQFX01. Next base: position 17,062 of record JACQFX010000013.1, read on the forward strand.
TTCTTTCGGTCGCCAATTCGACTTGTTTCAAAAAAAACCTGGTCGGGGTGGAGAGATTCGAACTCCCGACATCCTGCTCCCAAAGCAGGCGCGCTACCAGGCTACGCTACACCCCGAAAGCGCGGCACTATACAGGGGGAACGAAGAAAAATCAATTTTACTCGCGCGATTTTTGCGTGATCTGCGGCATGGCCAGCATCAGGTAGTACACCATGGACCACAGCGTCAGCAGCGCCGCGAGGTAGATCAGCAGCGTGCCTAACTGGTAAGTGGGCAAACCGAACAGCGGCTCCTGGTATAACAGGAACGGGATGGCAATCATCTGAAACGTGGTTTTGACCTTGCCCAGCATGGAAACCGCGATGTTCTTGCCCGCACCGAGTTGCGCCATCCATTCGCGCAAAGCGGAGATGGCGATTTCGCGCCCGATGATGATCACGGCGATGAAGGCATCCACCTGCCGCAAGCCAACCAGCATGATCAGCGCGGCAGCCACCATCAGCTTGTCCGCCACCGGATCGAGGAAGGCGCCGAACGCCGACCCCTGATTCAGCCTGCGCGCCAGATAACCGTCCAGCCAATCCGTAATCGCGGCGAATATGAAAATGAGTGTGCTGTATAAATGCTTGTTATGCAGGCTGATGGTGTCGTCGGAAAGATAGAACACGGCAAGGAACACCGGGATCATCACGATCCTGAACCAGGTCAGCAGATTGGGTATGTTGAGCGGCATGAAACGAACCGTCGTCCTCAATGCAATTGTTGATATATCTTTTCTGCAAGCGTCCGGCTGATGCCTTCCACTTGCGCCAATTCATCCACGCTGGCCTGCCGTACCCCGTGCAAGCCGCCGAAACGTGCCAGCAGATTGCGCCTGCGTCGCTCCCCTACTCCGCTGATCTCCTCCAGCATGGAGGCCGTGCGTATCTTGCCACGTTTGGCGCGGTGCCCGCTAATCGCAAAGCGGTGCGCCTCATCACGTATCTGCTGGATCAAATGCAATGCGGGACTGTCTGGCGGCAATTGTAGCGGCTTTTCCTGTTGCGGTAACAACAATTGCTCCAGCCCTGGCTTGCGCTCCACCCCTTTTGCCACTCCCATCAACAGGATATCCAGACCCAGTTCAGCCATCGCTTCGATGGCTACAGAAAGTTGTCCTGCCCCTCCGTCTATCAGTACCAGATCCGGGCGCTTGCCTTCTCCTGCCTGCAATTTCTGGTAGCGGCGCATCAAGGCCTGACGCATCGCTGCGTAATCGTCCCCTGCGGTGATGCCGTTAATGTTATAGCGCCGATATTCTGCATTGCGCATGGCGAGATTTTCGTACACCACGCAGGAAGCGACTGTCGCTTCCCCCATGGTGTGGCTGATGTCGAAACATTCTATGCGCGCCAGTTGCGGCAGTGACAGCACTTCGCGCAACGCCTCCAGCCGCGCCAATTGCCCGGCCTGTAGCCCCGCCTGCTGACGCAAGGCCAGCAGTGCATTGTTCAGCGCCATGTCCAGCCACTGACGACGTTCACCCGAAACCGGATGACGAATCTGCACCGCATACCCGGTCTGTTCGCTGAACAAGGCTTCCAGGGCTTCCGTGGCGATCTCGACGTTGGTGAGCAACAGCGGCGGTACACTGCGGTTCAGGTAATGCTGCGCCAGGAAGGCTTCCAGCACTTCGCCGGGCGACAGCCCTTCGGCATTTTGCGGAAAGAAATTCTTGTCGCCCAGATGGCGTCCGCCGCGCACCATGGACAGGTTCACGCACAGCACGCCATCCAGCTCGGCCACAGCAACGATGTCCGCATCGGTCGCGCGCCCGCTTTCCATGAACTGCTTCTGCTGCACCGTATGCAGCGCCTGCAACTGGTCGCGCAGCGCTGCTGCCTGTTCATAACGCTGATCTTCCGCCGCCAGTTCCATTGCCTTGCGCAACATCCCTTCCACTTCGTCCTGCTTGCCTTGTAACAACAGCATGGCATTGCGGAGGTCTGTGGCGTAATCCTCGTCGGAAATCAGCCCGACGCATGGCGCGGTGCAACGGTGGATCTGGTGCAACAGGCATGGCCGCGTGCGATTAGCAAACACGCTGTCCTCGCAAGTGCGGATGCGAAAGACCTTTTGCAGCAGGTTGATGCTTTCCTTGGCGGCGGATGAATTCGGATATGGGCCGAAATACTGATGCTGCTTGCCGGTCGCGCCACGGTAATAAGTCAGGCGCGGGAAGCGATGCCCGGTCAACACGATGTAGGGATAAGACTTGTCATCGCGGAACAGGATGTTGTAACGCGGCTTGAGCGTCTTGATCAGGTTGTTTTCCAGCAGCAGCGCTTCGGCCTCGGAGCGCGTAATCGTCACCTCGATGCGCGCGATGTGCGACACCATCAGCCGGATACGTGGCGAGATGTTGGTCTTCTGGAAATACGAGGACACGCGCTTCTTCAGTTGCGCCGCCTTGCCGACGTAGAGCACCTGGCCTTGCGCATCCAGCATGCGGTACACACCAGGCTGTAGAGGCAAGCTGGCAACAAATTCCTTAGCCTGAAACTCGTGCGGTGCCCCGCTCACATCAACTCCTTCAACCCGGCAGCAAATTCCGTCGCCCCGCCGTTGGCCGGATGACGCACCGTGCCTGCTGTCGGAATGCCCATCTCATGCAACAGCCATTCCGATTTCTTGCCAACAGCAATAATTCCGGCAGCAGGAAAAGCTTCGATCAACATCCGCAAAGCCGGCTCACCCAGGCTGATCTCGGACGGGGTTGGCGTTCTGTTCGACCACAGGTTGTCCGGACGATACGGGTGTAACTGCATCGCATTCCAGAGGATGGTGCGCTCTTCAATACCCAGCCGATAGAGCGTCTTCCAGACTATGGTGGCCGATGGTTCGGAGAACGGCAGTCGTCTTGTTGAAAGCCGCCCGCTCAAAGCGGGAATACGCGGTATGGCCCCCTCGCCCAGCAAACGTTCGCTGGTGAAGGCAATCCCACTATAACGGCAGCCTTGATAGCCCGGCGCTTCCCCGGCAAGAATGAATTCCGGATTACAGTCCAGATGAAGCGCCAGCCGATTCAGCTTTTCGGCGGGGCCATTTCCCGCCGCATCATGCGGGCAACGATCCCGCCACGGATTGAACAGCCCGTCCACACCTGACGGGAGCGAAGCAACAAGGTTTCTGGCAAATGATAATTGGGGAATTTTCATGGCTTCCATCATCCATCAGCTAATTCACAACACGGAGTAGCCATTGTATCTTTGAATGAGCCAATACCTGATGCCTCAATGGGTACGAATGCTATACTCTGAGCAGATATTATTCCATGGTGCATGGCACTTCCATCTCCATTTTCTGCGTAGTTATTGATCTGGCGCTTGTCCCGTGCCAATCCGATAGTTTTTGAACCACTCATGACCATCCCTGCCCCCGCAAAATTCGGTGACCGTTTCGGCCTTAAGCTGCTGCTCGCCGTGGTGTTTGTCACCGCTGCTGTATTCGCCTGGACCAGCAGCCATTACCAGCAGCAAGACAAACAGAAGGATACCTGGGTGGATGATCAGGGGAAATTGCATGTGCTCGGCATCACCCTCGGAACCAGCGACTTGCGCCAGGCAGAGCTCGCCTTGCAGAGCCGTAGCGAGATCGCGCTATACCTGTATCCGGTGGAACACCCGAAAGCAGGCATGAAGCTGGAAGCCTATTTTCCTTCCATCGCCGACCACACCCAGGTGATCCTGTTGTTGGAGGCTACACCCGAAACACTCAAGCAGATGGAAGCTCGCGCCTCTGCGCCGCAACTATTCCAGAACCGGGTCGCCCGCCTGAGTCTGGCGCCCGAGGACTATCAACTCACCTCACGGATGACGGTGCGCGAACTGACTCTGATTCCCAGCGTGGCAGTCACTCCCGCAAGCTTGCAAGCACGATTCGGCACGCCGAACCACATCCGGCATTTGACGCCAGCGAGTACCGTATACAGATTTTCTTCTCTGGGGCTGGAGGCCGAACTAAGCGAAGACGAGGCACCGCAGTTGCATTTCAGCAACCCGGTGAAAGAGGGAAGCTAATGCCCGGTCATGCACTGATTGCTCGTGCCAGACAGGGTAGCGTGATGGGAATGCTGGCTGCCGTCCCGCAACATGGTCAGCATGCCGAGCAGGATCATTACGACGCCTGCGATGCGCAAGGCATTGCCGCGCAACTGTGGCGTGATCCTGCGCACCAGCACGGGCGCCAGCAACATGGCCGGGATGGTGCCCAGCCCGAACAGTGCCATCTTGAGCATGGCCGCTTCCACGCTGCCTGAAGCCAGCGCCAGACCCAGCGCCGCGTATACCAAGCCGCAGGGCAGCAGTCCGTTTGCCATACCCATCACATACCATCCGGACAGGCTGGCGCGTTGCGCGAAACGCCGTGCCAGCCCAGCCAGCCCGATGCGCTGGCTGATTGCCACAGTGAAACGCTGCAACGGATCGGGCAGCCAGCCAGCCAGATTCAAGCCGAACACCACCATCATGATCCCGGCCAGCACAGCGAAACCCCGCAGCACCAGCCCGCCGCCCCACCCGGCCAATGCGGCACCGAACAAGCCGGCCACCAGCCCGAACAACACATAGGTACTCACCCGCCCCATCTGATAGCCGAACAATCCGGTCCACCACACTTGGGGGCGAGTCATGGACAGCACGCACACCAGCCCGCCGCACATGCCCAGGCAATGCAGGCTGCCGAGCAAGCCCATGCCCAGCATCAGCAACAATCCGTTGTCAGATAGTTCCGTCATGGCTTGCGCTCAGGGCCGCCCATCTTGTCCATGTCGTCGTCATTCAGAATGCGATGCGCCGGGCCTTCCATGTCCTCGTACTGGCCGTTGCGCACCGCCCAGAAAAATATCAGCACCCCTGCCAACCCCAGCAAAATCATGCCCGGTATCAATCCAAAGATCACATCCATAGCTTCACCCCACCTTCTGTGTTTCCGCGAACCGCCTCATGCGCTGGCGGATCAAAATGGCGTTGCCTATCACCAGCAGCGAACTCAGCGGCATGGCAATCGCGGCCAGCACCGGTGTTACCCAGGCAGCCATGGCGACAGGGATCAGGATAACGTTATACGCCAGAGAAAGCAGCAGATTCTGGCGTATGGTGCGCAACGCCTGCCTGCCGATCTCGATGGCGTAAGGCAGCTTGCGCAGATCGCTGCCCATCAGCACCACGTCCGAGCATTCCATCGAAACGTCGGTGCCGGATTCCATGGCGATGCTGACATCGGCACGCGCCAGCGCGGGCGCGTCATTCACCCCGTCGCCCAGCATCAGCACGCATTCGCCCTGGTGCTGCAAGGCTTCTATTTCGCGCGCCTTGTCTTCCGGCAATAGTTCCGCCGCCACGCGCATTTCGCCCAGTTGCTGTTGCAAATGCAGCGCCGCGCGCGAGCTGTCGCCGGTAAGTATAGTGATGCCCATGCCCTGCGCGCGCAGGCTATCCAGCAGCACGCGCGCGCCATCGCGCAACTGGTCTTCCAGACAGATCGCACCTAGCACCCTGCCGCGCCCGGCCAGCATCACCGCCACGCCCATCGAAGATTCAACCTGCTGCCGCAATGCATGAATCTCCTCCGGTATCGCCACGCCTGCCTGCGCCAGCAGACGCGCGTTGCCCAGCCAGAGCGGCTCGCCGTCGATCGTTCCGCACACCCCGAGGCCGCCATATGCCCGCAACTGTTCGGCAGCAGGAAAATGTAGGCCGCGACTCTCGGCTTCCTGCGCGATGGCGCGCGCCAGCGGGTGGGTGAAATGACGTTCCAGCCCGCCCGCCAGAGTCAGCAACTGCGCCTCGTCCAATGTGGTATCGCAAACCTGGATACGACTGACGCGCATGTTTCCCTCAGTCAAGGTCCCGGTCTTGTCGAACACCACGTGGGTGATGCGCGACAACCCTTCCAGCGCTTCGCCGTTGCGGATCAGCACGCCCGCGCGCGCCGCCACGCCGGTGCTGACCACGATGGACATAGGCGTGGACATGCCCAGCGCGCACGGGCAGGTGATGATGAGCACGGCGGTGGAAGCCATCAGCGCGGTGTCGAAATCAAATCGCATCCAGAACAGGAACGTCGCCGCCGCCAGCAGCAGCGTGACCACCACGAACCACGGCACGATGCGATCCGCCAGCCGCTGCACCCGCGCTTTGGAACCTTGTGCCACTTCGACCAGATGGATGATGCGCGCCAGCACGGTGTCGCTGCCCGCCTGTTCCACCTGTATCTTCAGCACGCCTTCGCCGTTCACCGTACCGGCGGAGACGCGCGCTTGCAATGTCTTGTGCAGCGGCTGCGATTCGCCAGTGAGCATGGCCTCGTTCACATGGCTGTCGCCCGCGATCACCCGCCCGTCTGCCGGAATCTTGTCGCCGGGACGCACCAGCACGTGGTCGCCCGCCGCCAGCTTGCGCACCGCAATGCGCTCTTCCTGCCCGGACGCATCCAGCCGCAGTGCGGTGCGCGGCTGCAATTCCATTAGATGCAGTGCGGCAGAAGCGGCATTGCGGCGCGCCATCGCTTCTAGATAACGACCAACCAGGATTACGAAGATGAAGGTGGTGACGACATCAAAATACACTTCGCCGCCGCCATGCAGGGTGCGCCACAGCGAGTAGAGGTAGGTGGTCAGCGCGCCGATGGCGATGGGCAGATCCATGGTCAGATGGCGCAGCATCAGCCCGCGCCAACCTGACGTCAGAAAGGGGCCTCCGGAATAGAACAGCACCGGCGTAGCGATGGCGAAGCCGACCCAGTGGAAGAACTGTTTGTACTCGGCCTCGATGCCGGAGAAGGTGCCGGCATACAGCGCGATGGATATCCACATCATGTTCATCGCGCCGAAGCCGGCGAAGCCCATGCGGAACAGCAGGCGCCGGTTGCTGCGCTGCACCTGGCCTTCGGCAACTTCGGGATCGAACGGCACGGCGGCATAACCCAGCGCCGCCAGCCGGCGCAGGACGGCGGACAACGCTACCTGTTGCGGTTGCCACTCCAGCAGCAGCCGCTGCCGCGCCAGATTGACCTCGGCGCGTGTCACGCCCGGAAGGTTGTTCAATGCCTTTTCGATCAGCCACACGCAGGCTGCGCAGTGGATGCCCTCGACCAGCAGGTGCGCGCTCCGACGTCCGTCGGGTAACTGGCTCACGAATTCGTGCTGCACCTCTTCCAGATCGTATTGATCCAGGTCGGATGGCGCATCGGGCGGCGGTGCGAGGGTGTTTTCCTGCGTGCGCAGCCGGGTGTAAAAACTGTCCAGCCCGGAATCATGGATGACGCGACAGACTTCGAGACAACCGGAACAGCAGAAGCGTTGCAACCCGCCTGCCACCACGCCTTCGCAGGCTGCGGCTCCCGTGGCAGGCAAACCGCAGTGATGGCAGACGACGTTCGGTTTATCGCTGGACATCTATGCGCTGGGCGACATCGTATTTCTGATCACCCGACCTGACCTGGGCGATCAGGTCCCACTTGCCCGGCAGCGGGAAAGCGACTTCGGCGGCGAAAGTGCCATCATCCACCAGTTTCAGTTCCTGCCTGAAATCCTCCTGGGCGTGGTTGGGGCGATAGGCGTACAGCGTCGCCTCGCCGCTCCTCAATGGGTTGCCCTGATGATCCATCGCATACAGGCGCAAGGTCTGCGGCTGCCTGACGTCGAGTCGAGGCGGGATCAGCAACTGCAAACGCCAGGCAGCGCCCGCCTGCTGCTCGCGTTTGATCTCCTCGTGAAAATAGTTCTGCCCCTTCTCGTAGTAGTCCTTGGCGACCAGTTGCGGCGGCGACCAGAAGGCGTAAAACACGAAGGCCAGATTTACGCTTACCGTAACCACGATGATGGCGAGAATAGTCCGCAGCCAAGGGCTCTTCAGATCGTTTTTCAATTGCAGGCTGATGCTCATGTCAGTCTCCCTGTTCGCTACGCGAGTTACCAGTTAATCCGGGCCGACGAATACCGACTCATACTCCAGTTTCGCCCTGGTTTCCCCCTCGCTTTCGAGGATGAAACGGATAGGCGTATCCACTGCCTTCAATTGCTCCGGGCGAACGCGCACCAGCACGCGGAACGGCACTACCTTTTCCGGGGTCAGCAGCACTGGCGCACCATCGTTAGCTTCGACTTTAGCGCCTTCCACCCCTTCCACTTTGATCTGTACCGGCAGATTACCGCCAGTCTTGTTCACCGCCTTGATGGTGTACTTGTTAGCGATGCTGCCGTCGCTCATGCGGATGAATAAGGGCTGGCGCTCGTGCAGCACCGTCAGTTGCAACGGTGCGATGTGGGTCAAGCCGTACAGGATGCCACTTGCAGCCAGCAACAGGATGGTGCCATAAGCCAGTACCCGTGGACGTTTGAAGAACGGCGGCGAGGGCTGACCCAGGATCTCGTTCTCGGAAGCATAGCGTATCAGCCCGCGCGGCTTGCCTACTTTATCCATCACGCTGTCGCAGGCATCCAGACACAGGCCGCAGGTGATGCAGCCTTCCTGCAAACCGGTGCGGATGTCCACGCCGGTCGGGCAGACGCCGACGCACAAGTGACAATCCACGCAGTCGCCGCGTGCTGCGCCGCCCTCCCTGACCCGGCCGCGCGGCTCGCCGCGATGATGATCCTATGTAGGGATAACGGAGTTGCGATCCACCATCACCGACTGAATGCGCGCGTAGGGACACAGCCAGAAACACACTTGCTCGCGCATGAGCCCGGCAAACACATAGGTGCCGAAAATGAATGCCGCCATCACCACCCAGCCGATCAGCGGCACCTGTAGCGTCAGGTAATCGTGCCAGAGTTGATAGATGTCGGAAAAATATCCGGCGAAGGTCACGCCGGTGACTACGGCTATCGCCAGCCAGAGCGCATGCTTGGTCAGTTTCAAACGCAGTTTGCGGATGTCCCATGGCGCAGCATCCAGCTTGCGCCGCTGTATCGGGTCGCCTTCCATGCGGTCTTCTATCCAGGTGAAGATGTCGGCCCACACGGTCTGGAAGCAGAAGTATCCGCACCAGACGCGTCCGGCCACGGCAGTCACGGCGAACAGGGTGATGGCAAAAAAGATCAGCACCAGCGACAGCAGCCAGACGTCCTGAGGCCAAATGGTCAGCGCGAACAGGTGGAACTGGCGGTGCGGAACATCGAACAGGATGGCCTGGGTGCCGTTCCAGCGCAGATAGGGTGCCAGCAGATAAGCCAGCCAGGATGCAGCCGCCATCCATTTGAGCCGCCGGAAACGCCCCGGCATGCGTTTGGCATGGATGGTCTCGCCACCGGTGTTCACATGCCAGTTCGCGGCATCCGCATACAACGCTTCTATGTTCTCCAGCGGTTTGTCTTGCTCACTCATGCACAACCTCTTTCACGACGAAGGGGAGCGGCAAGGCTCCCCTTCGTCTTGTCTGCCTGCTCGCAACGGGATCAGATCAATCCTTGCCCGCGATGATCTTGAAGAACTTGAATCCTAGATACCCGATCACCAGCAACGTTCCCGCCAACGCGATAATTACGCCGATCACGACTGCGTCCATGGTATTCCCTCCTCATTGTCCGCCGCCGAATTCATGCACCTTGACGGCCAGCATCTTGATGGTTTCCGGGTTCAGTTTGCCGCCAAACGCGGGCATGATCGCCACGCGCGTATTCGGCCCTTCCTGGTTCACGCCGTAGCGTATCGTGCGCAACACTTCCTCGCGACTGCCGCCGAAGCGCCAGATGGCGTCGGTCAGGTTGGCCGCGCCGGTGCCCAGCTTGTTGATGGCGCCACCCTTGGCGTTCTCACCGTGACAACCAGAACAACCGGACTGGTTGAACAGCGCGAACTGTTCGGGCGTGGCCTTGCCCTGAGAGGCAGCCAGCACGAAGTCAGCAAGCTTGTTGATGGTGGCATCATCGAGTGTGCCCTGATGGGCGGGCATGATGCTCTGCCGACCATTGGTGATGGTCTCCACCAGCGTATCGAAGTCGCCGCCATACAACCAGTCGTCATCCGCCAGCACCGGAAACAGTCCGGGTGCGCCCTGACCACCTGCGCCGTGGCAAGCAGCACAGTTGTCGCCGAAGATCGCCTTGGCGGAGGATTCCGCGAAGTTGCGCATGCCCGGATCGCCCAGTATCTGTTGCCCGCTCATGGATGCGATCTTTTTCAGGTAAGGCTGCTTGATGGCGTCATTCTCGGCCACCGCCTCCTTGTATTCCTTTATCATCGTCCAGCCTAGGATACCCTTGGTCGAGTCGTGCAGCAGCGGGATGGACGGATACAGGATGAAATACACCACACACCAGATCCAGCTTGCATGCAGCGAGATCATCCACCAGCGCGGCGGCGGGTTGGTCAATTCGCGTATGCCGTCCCACTCATGCCCTGTATCGCTCGCATGCTGAGGTTTATTTTGCTTGGCCATGTCCACCCCCCCCATTCATCTCGTCGTCCTGGTTCACAAAGTTGCGATAACGCTCGAACCTGTCCTTGTTGCCCGGCCTGAATATCCAGACATACAAGCCCACCATCAGCGCCGCCAGCAGCGTGACGGTCATCAAGCCGAACCAGTCTGCACGCGTCATGGCCGACCAGTCGGTATGGAAATATTCTTTCAGCATCTCACTCACGGTAATCCCTCCCTTCCTGGAATTTGACCATGGTGCCCAGCACCTGGAGATAGGAAACCAGCGCGTCCATTTCTGTCTTGCCATGCACCGCTGTTGCGGCTGTCTTGAAGTCGTCTTCGGTGTAAGGCACGCCCACGGTCTTGAGCGCGTGCATTTTGCGCTCAGTCAGCGTGTCGTCGAGTTGCGCTTCGGCGAGGAAGGCGTAGTTCGGCATCACCGATTCCGGCACCAGCGAACGCGGCGCTTTCAGATGCTGGATCTGCCATTCGTCCGAATATTTTCCGCCGACGCGTGCCAGATCCGGGCCGGTGCGCTTGGAACCCCACTGGAACGGATGGTCGTATTTGGATTCCACCGCCAGCGAGTAATGGCCGTAACGTTCTTTCTCATCGCGGAACGGACGTATCATCTGCGAATGGCACAGATAGCAGCCTTCGCGGATGTAAACATCGCGGCCTTCAAGCTGGAGCGCCGTGTAGGGATGGATGCTGTCCTCGTCCTTGTTCAGCTTCTCCATGGTAGTGTCGAGGTAGAACAGCGGAACGATCTCCACGATGCCGCCTATCGAAACCACGATCGCAACCATGGCGATGAAGCCCCAGATGTTCTTTTCAAGTTTTTCCTGGAATGACATTTTTTCCTCCCTTATGCGCGTGCTGCGGAGCGCCCGGCACCGCGTATCGTCATCACCACGTTGTAGAGCATGATCAACGCGCCCGCCAGCACCAGCAGCCCGCCCACTGAACGTAATACGTAGTAGGGATGCATCGCGGCTACGCTTTCGGCGAAGGTGTAAGTCAGGTTGCCGTAGTCATCGGTCGCCCGCCACATCAAGCCTTGCATGATGCCGGACACCCACATCGCGCAGACGTAGAACACCGTGCCTATGGTGTGGATCCAGAAGTGGGTGTTGACCAGACTTTCCGAATGGATTTTTGTGTTCCACAAACGGGTCAGCAGGTGGTAGATGGCGCCTATGGATACCATCGCCACCCAGCCCAGCGCGCCGGAGTGAACGTGGCCTATGGTCCAGTCGGTGTAGTGCGACAAGGCGTTGACCGTCTTGACCGACATCACCGGCCCTTCGAAGGTGGACATGGCGTAGAACGCCAGCGACACAACCATGAAGCGCAGCACATAGTCGTCACGCAACTTGTTCCAGGCGCCGGACAGCGTCATCAGGCCGTTGATCGCACCGCCCCAGGACGGGATGATCATGGCGATGGACACTGCCGCCCCCAGCGAACCCGCCCAGTCCGGCAGCGCGGTGTATTGCAGGTGGTGTGCCCCCAGCCAGACATAACCAAACATCAGCGCCCAGAAGTGCAGCACGGACAAACGGTAAGAGAAGATCGGCAGGTTGACCTGCTTGGGAATGAAGTAATACATGATGCCGAGGAAGCCGGCGGTCAGGAAGAAACCCACCGCGTTGTGTCCCCACCACCACTGAATCATCGCATCCTGCACCCCGGAGAAGATCGAGTAGGACTTGGTCATGGTCACCGGTACCGCCAGCGAATTCACCACATGCAGATAGGTGATCATGATCATCATGCCGAGGAAGAACCAGTTCGCCACATAGATATGCGAGGTTCTGCGATTGGCGATGGTCATGATGAAGTTGCCCATGTAGGACAGCCACACCACTGCGATAGCGATGTCTATCGGCCATTCCAGCTCGGCGTATTCCTTGCCCTGCGTCCAGCCCATCGGAAAGGAAACCACCGCGCTGACGATGATCGCGTTCCAGCCCCAGAAGGTAAACCAGGCCAGCTTATTGCTCCACAGCGGTACTTCGCATGTGCGTTGCACGATGTAAAAAGCGGTTGCCATCAAAGTGCAACCGCCAAAAGCAAAGATCACATCGTTGGTGTGCAGCGGACGCAACCGCCCGAAGCTGAGATGAGGATCGAAATTCAGCGAGGGAAACGCCAATTGCCAGGCGATAAAGTCGCCAACCAGAGCCCCCACCACCAGATAGATAACGGCGCAGACCGCAAACCATTTGACTATCTCCAGGTTATAAGTCTGACTTTCCAACTCTTTTGCAACCATGGCAGTCCCTCCCTCTTGAAAATCTGTTAAGATTCATTTTGAATCCATCTTAGGCGGGCGCAGCAGGAAATGCAAGCGGTATATTACTTTATTAGCATTTACGCATATACCGGCTTATGGCATTTGAGAGTGTCAGCCTTGTCCTCGTGAACATTACCCACTGGCAAAGAGAATACTCTGTGCTGTAGATAACGCAATCAGACTTATCAGCATTGCACCCATTCAAGCATTGCAGGGCAGTCAACCGTGAAACACAACCAAGGAGAAAGATTATGCAACCCATTATCGTAAATGCAATTGCAGCAGCATCCCTGATGATCACCAGTGGCGCCTTAGCGGTAGAAATGCCTGCACTCGCCAAGAAAAATGGCTGCACCGGATGCCACGCAATAGATAGAAAGGTGGTAGGCCCGGCCTGGCAAGCGGTTGCCGATAAATACAAGGGAAGCGCCGGTGCCGCAAACATGCTGATAGCCAAGATTACCAAAGGAGGCAGCGGTGTATGGGGCAAGGCGGCTATGCCTGCCAATCCCAGAATTAGCGAGGCAGATAAAAAGGAACTGGTTGACTTTGTATTAAGCCTGTCCAAATAACTCGCTCAAGTGAGCCCCCCGGCGGTGCCGGGGGTGATTCGCAGGCAGGCGTGGCATCAACCCTCCTCCGCCAGTTGTTTCACTTACCAAACAAGCCCATCAGCCACATCGCCCACCCCGCGACACATGCCACCAGCACAAGGATGAGGTAATACGGCCAGACCCGCTTCTTCTCGGCAAACGGATCGACGAGCCGGCGATCAGCACCTTCCGGCAATTTGGCGATGCCGGTGAGTGAGGTGCCGAACGGGATGTTGATGCGCGCACGCGCATTCACGGCCCAGCCGTTGGCATCCAGTATCGGCCCGAGATTGCGTTGTTTCAGCTTGAACCACGCGATCAGCATGGCCGGGCCGGACACCAGCAGCAGCAAGCCCACCAGGGCAAAAGGCAATTGCCACCAGCGCAGGCCCATCAACCCGGTCAGCATGGAAGCCACAGCAGTGCCCAAGGCACCGACCGCCAAGCCGATGGCGGCAAAGATACCGGCGAACTTTGCCACGTCGAAAGGAGGCGGGGGCGGCGGCTTGGGCGCATCTGCTTTCTGCCCGGATTCCAGCGCGGTCTTCACTATTTTCTCTTCCATGGATTGCGACTTCGCCGCCGCGAGCTTCTGCACCTGCTCGCCTATCATCTTGCTGACACGTTTGTACGGCGCCCAGAAGGCCTGGCGGATGCTGATGGGATGTTCGAGCATGCGCACTATGGTCGCATCCCAGTCCTGCCCCTTGCGGTCATAGAACACGCCGTTGCGCCCCACTATGAGTTGATCCGAATCGCCCGCAGTGAATGCCGCCGCGACGAACATCTTCTCCGCCCCCTTGTTGCGCGTGCACTCGCAATACACCAGGCATACGCGACTCAGGTTAGCCAGCACAGCATGTTTGGCGACATCGTCCACGCGCACGCACAGTTCGCAACTGCGCCCATCGAGGTAGAGGGTGCCGGCCTGGAATACGGCTCTGCCCGCACGCGTGTAGAAATTGCGGAAAGAGACAAAATTGTTTACCAGCAGATGCAGGTCGCGACAGTAATGCACCAGCCTGTCCACCGATGCGATGGCTGCCACCTCGGCTTCCACCGCTTTGTCCTGTGCTATCAGATTGGTGATTTCAGCAGGATAGCCGTCGGACAGGATGGCGCGGATGCGCGCAATGCCAAGCGTCTCGATGCCGACCTGCCCTGTGCCTGTCGAAGTGGGTTTCCCTGCCAGCCACTCATCCACAGCAGAAAATTTTGCTGCCAGCGCATCCCACTCCTGCGCAGTCAACGCATCCTGTGTGCCGTACAAAGGCGCGATCACCTTGTCGTACAAGGCTTGCACGGCAGCAGCCCATGCCGGGTTGATGCCCGATTGCAAAGGCAATGGTTTGTCTGCGCCGATCACGGCCAGCGGGAATGCGGCCACGCTGGCCGCCGTCATTCCCAGATCCTGGCTCGCCAGCAATTGGTAATCTTCCACGGAACGGCTCAGGGGTGCGGCAGCGCGTGCATCGTAGGCAGCCATGCGGCAGCGCGTAAAATAATCTTCCGCCTTGGCCTGCACTGCGCGATAGGCCTCCAAAGCCGCCAGCGTGTCTGCCCCGAGGAACCAGACCTTGCCGTCATCTTCCGCCCGCTTCCACCATGCGGCATAAGCCTGCGCCTGCGTAAAGAACTGCTCTGCGATCTCGGCCGAGATACCCTGCTCGCCGCTACGATCCGGCAACGAACCGCAACACGCCATGATGTCTTCCACCACGGCCTTCAGTTCTGCATCTTCCACAGCCTGCGGCGGGATAATGCCGTCACCGTTGAAGCGCATCCCGGCAACCAGTTTCTGCGTATCTGCCGTGTCTTCCGCCGAGACCGTATCCGCATCCGGCTTGCCCACGCTTTGCAGCACATGGCGCGCGGCAACGAGAACCAGGCGCCCTTCTTCCGTCCCATCGTTGATAGCGGACAGTGGCAAGACATCCAGCCCCTTGGTCAGCGTATTCGCATCCTTGAGCAGCGCACCAGCCCAGGTTGCCGCAGCGATGATTTCGACAGCGCGGATATGTCCATCATGATCCTCGTCTATCAAAGCCAGCGTGCGCGCATCGAACTCTATGCCATGTGTCGGACAGCTCAATGCCACCCACAGCTTCTGGTCTAGCCGCCCCAGCGCCAGCAGGTCTGCGCCGCTGTCGATACGCACCTGGTCGAAACCACCGGCACGAAAAAAGTGCCAGTCATGTTGAGGAGTATTAGGATGGGCCATGGCTTGCTCGCTACAAAATATTGGATGCCACGCATTGTATGGGATATGCCGGCAGGGAAACAGAGCGACATAAAACAAAACGCCCCGTCGAAACGGGGCGCCAGTAGTGCGAAACTTGCAGTGTTACTCTGATATCTGCGCCGGAGCCTGATCTGCCAACAGGGCTTTCATGCTCAAACGCATACGGCCTTTGTCGTCGGCTTCCAGCACCTTGACCTTGACGATCTGGCCTTCCTTCAGCACGTCGGTCACGGCATTGATGCGCTCGTTGGAAATCTGCGAGATATGCAGCAAGCCGTCCTTGCCCGGCATGATGTTCACGATCGCGCCGAAGTCCAGCATCTTGACCACCGGGCCTTCATAAGTCTTGCCAACTTCCACTTCGGCCACGATGTCTTCGATGCGCTTCTTGGCCATCTGCCCGCCTTCAGCGCTGACACTGGCGATGGTGACATTGCCTTCGTCGTCGATGTCGATGGTGGTGCCGGTCTCTTCGGTCAGCGCGCGGATCACTGCGCCGCCCTTGCCGATCACGTCGCGGATCTTTTCCGGGTTGATCTTGATCTTGATCATGCGCGGCGCATGATCCGACACCTCAGAGCGCACTGCCGGCATGGCCTGCTTCATGATGCCGAGGATGTGCATACGCCCTTCACGCGCCTGGCTCAGGGCCGCTTGCATGATGTCGCGCGTGATGCCGTTGATCTTGATGTCCATCTGCAAAGCGGTGATGCCGTTTTCCGAACCGGCCACCTTGAAGTCCATGTCGCCCAGATGATCTTCGTCGCCGAGGATGTCGGTCAGCACGGCGAAACGGTTGCCTTCCTTGATCAGGCCCATCGCGATACCGGCCACGTGAGTCTTGAACGGCACGCCCGCATCCATCAGCGCCAGACAGCCGCCGCACACGGAAGCCATCGAGCTGGAACCGTTGGACTCGGTGATCTCCGAAACCACGCGTATGGAATAACCGAATTCTTCTTCGCCAGGCAATGCCGCAACCAGCGCGCGCTTGGCCAGACGGCCATGGCCGATTTCGCGGCGCTTGGGCGTGCCTACACGGCCGGTCTCGCCGGTGGAATACGGCGGGAAGTTGTAGTTCAGCATGAAGCGATCCGAGTACTCGCCCTGCAACGCATCGATCTTCTGCGCATCGCGTGCGGTGCCCAGCGTGGCGACTACCAGTGCCTGGGTCTCGCCGCGCGTGAACAGCGCCGAGCCATGCGTGCGCGGCAATACGCCGGTGCGGATGGTGATCGGGCGCACGGTGCGCGTATCGCGCCCGTCGATGCGCGGATCGCCGTTCAGGATCTGGCCGCGCACGATCTTGGCTTCCAGCGAGCTGAACAGATCGTTGACGTGATTCTTTTGCAGCGCCTCATCCGCCGCCAGCAAGGTGTCCACCGCGCGTGCGCGGATCGCATCCACTTGTATGGTGCGCGCCTGTTTCTGGCGTATGGCGTAAGCGGCCTGCAAATCTTTTTCTGCGAGCTCGGCAAGCTTGGCGATCAGCGCCTCATCCTTGGCCGGAGGCGTCCAGTCCCATGCATCCTTGCCCACCGCGTCTGCCATGTCGTTGATCGCATCGATCACCGCCTGCATCTGCTGATGGCCAAACACGACCGCGCCCAGCATGACGTCTTCCGGCAACTCCTGTGCTTCGGATTCCACCATCAGCACCGCCTTCGCCGTACCGGCTACCACCAGATCCATTTTGGACTGCGAGAGCTGCGTGGCAGTCGGGTTGAGCACATATGCACCGTCGACATAACCCACGCGCGCCGCACCGATCGGGCCGTCGAACGGAATGCCGGACAAGGCCAGAGCGGCGGAAGCACCTATCATGGAAGGGATGTCGGAATCGATCTCGCTATCGGAAGAAATCACTGTGGCGATGATCTGCACTTCGTTGTAGAAGCCTTCCGGGAACAGCGGGCGCAACGGGCGATCGATCAGGCGCGAAGTCAGGATTTCTTTTTCGCTAGGGCGACCTTCGCGGCGGAAGAAGCCGCCGGGTATCTTGCCGGCAGCATAAGTGCGCTCCTGATAATCCACGGTCAACGGGAAGAAATCCTGTTCCGGCTTAGCGTTCTTCATGCCCACCACGGTAACCAGCACAACGGTATCGTCCAGGCTGACCATGACTGCGCCGCTTGCCTGGCGCGCGATCTCGCCGGTTTCCAGGGTGAGTTGGTGGCTGCCGTACGCTATTGTTTTCTTGTAGTGACTCAAGGTTTGCCTCTCTCTGAGATTATCCATAACAAAACCCGCCGACACTCGTGCATCGGCAGGATAAAAACTTTACCTGAACGGGCAAGCCCGTTGCCCTCTCCCCATCCCTCTCCCGCAAGCGGGCGAAGGGGATAAGGTCTCGCTACGCGAGTCTTAACGATAAATAAAATGGGCCGCATCCGCGACCCACTTGGTATATTACTCGATTACTTGCGCAATTCCAGACGCTGGATCAACGCGCGGTAGCTGTCCTCATTCTTGCCCTTGAGGTAGTCCAGCAGCTTGCGGCGGCGGCTCACCAGACGCAACAGGCCACGGCGGGAATGATGATCCTTGTTGTGTTCCTTGAAATGACCGGTCAGGTAGTTGATGCGCGCGGTCATCAGTGCAACTTGCACTTCAGGGGAGCCGGTGTCACCCTTGACGCGCTGGTAATCAGTAACAATTTGCGCTTTTTGCGCTGCCGTAATAGACATAATTTTCAAGCTCTCCACTAAAAAAGTGCCGCATTCTACCCTTGAATGCGGCATCAGCTCAAGCCCGTCGGTAATTCCTGTCCGATATGTAAACAGCCGAGTATTCGGGGAGGGTGCTCGACAAAACACCATTCCGTGGCAAGAACAGGGAATTTTCTGTCTCTGTTCGGGCTTTTCCCGGATGGGTGAATTGATACCATGCCCCTGAATCCGGATTGTATTTCATCCGCCCATGTGCGACGGATGCGAATTTTGAAATTGAGCGCAGGGGACTAAAAATGAAACAGGCAAACTTGAATGTAGGCAAGCGAATAGTTCTGGGTTTCGCCGTGCCCATTCTGTTATTCAGTGCATTCGGCTTGTGGTTGCAATTTGCAATGGTGGCTGTTTCCGAGCGCTTACAGCACATTGAAGGCGAGAGCGCCACCTTCGCCCTGCTGGCCAAGGATATGGAAAAGGATATCGTACAAGTACAACAATATTTATCTGACATCTCTGCAACACGCGGGCAGGATGGACTGGATGACGGATTCAAACTGGCTGAGGCCAACTATGTTGACTTCAATATGGATATCGAAAGATTCAATCAATTGTTCGCTGCCCGTGGCGATCAACGTGGCGCAGAAAAAATGCGCGATATCAAGGCCAGCTTCGAGGCTTATTATCGCGCCGGCATTAAAATGGCCCAGGCTTATGTTGAGGGGGGGCATCGGCGGGTAATAAATTCATGGGGGACTTCGACAAATCCAGCGAGAAATTACAGGATGCGGTGCAACCATTCGTCCAGGCCCAACTGGAAGAAATGAACGTTGCCGTCACGACGACCACGAGTGAAGCTGGCAAGGTGCGCATAGTCGGCATGGTGACCGGCCTGATTGTGATCATCATCACGGTCTTCATGGCAAGGGTCACTGTCATGTCTATCACACGCCCGCTGGGTCAAATGCAGAGCGCCATCAGCGAAGTGGAAAATAATTACGACTTCTCCATCAAAGTGCCCGTGAACAGCATGGACGAAGTGGGCCAGACCGCCAGGGCGTTCAACCAATTGATGGGCAGGGTCAGCGAAATCATCCGACAAACACGCACTTCGGTCGAAGGTATAGCCGATGCCTCGCATGAGCTTTCACAATCCACCGGACAAGTCACCGATGGCTCGCGCCAGCAATCCGAAGCCGCCGCCGCTGCCGCCACCACGACCGAAGAAGTTTCCGTCAGCATGAGCGAGATGGCCTCGCGCACCCAAGAGTCGGAATCGCTCTCCAATATCAACCGGGAAGAAACCCGGCAGGCGCTGTCCATCACTCAGGAAAGCATGTCGGGCATGACCCGCACCGCCCAGGCGATCAAGGAGTCGGCAGACAACGTCGCACGCCTGTCGAAGAGTTCAGACCAGATCAGCGGCATCATCACAGTCATCAAGGAGATCGCCGACCAGACCAACTTGCTGGCTTTGAACGCAGCCATCGAAGCTGCACGTGCCGGAGAACAAGGCCGGGGTTTTGCCGTGGTGGCCGATGAAGTGCGCAAGCTGGCCGAGCGCACGAGCCGCTCCACCGGGGAGATCGGCGACCTGATCAATGCCATCCAGAGGGAGATAGGCCAGACGGTAGACACCATGCGCGCAGCCGATGAGCAGGCCACACACAGTGTAGCGACAGCGAAGCAGGCTTCGGAAGCGCTGGAAAAGATCGGGACTGGCGGCGAGCAGATCAACGAACGCATGCGAGAGATCGCCAACGCGATCAAGGAAATCGATATCGCCATCCAGCATATTTCACGGCAAGTGGAAACGATGGCGCAGATGACTGAAGGAAATAATGCGGCGGCGGAAATCAGCGGGAATACGGCAAGACACCTTGATGAATTGGCGGTAAACTTGCGCCAGACCGTGGAGAAATACAGGGTTTAACTCGCGCACGGTCATCATAACTTTCGGGGAGGAAGCAAAGTGATCGAGCGGTATGTTCTGGCCTTGGCCATGGTAGGTGGTTTTGCGGGTTATGCCGTAGCAGAAGAAGAAAAAAGTCTGGACTGGAATGCGCAGACCCTGACGGGCGATTGGGGCGGAACGCGTACCAGCCTGTACAACAAGGGCATCGAACTGACGCTCGGCCACAAGAGCGATTTCATGGCCGACGCATCCGGCGGCATCAAGCGCGGCGCCAACTGGATGGGATATACCGAAGCGGGAATCCGGATGAATCTGGAGAAAGCGCTGGGCTGGAATTCCACCACCGCCTATATCCATTACCACAGCGAACTCGGCACCCAATTCAATCAAAAATATGTCGGCAGCTTCGTCGGCATGGATAACATCGAAACAGCGGCCAATACCGCACAATTCAACAACGCATGGATACAGAAGAATCTTGCCGATGACAGCCTTTCCGTGCTGACCGGGCTTTATGCGATCGATTCCGAATTCTACGTCACCGATACTTCAGGCCTGTTCATCCAGCCGCCTTACGGTATGGCCAATGACATGGCACAATCCGGCAGCCCGAAAGGTCCACCGATCTACCCGCTGGGCGCACTCGCGTTGCGCGTGAAATACACTGCACCCGGAAAGAATTTCTATGCGCAATATGCATTGACAGATGGGGTGCCAGGCGCCCCAAACAATTCTTATGGCACGCATATCCAGTTGAACAAGGGCGACGGCACGCTCTCCATCATGGAATTCGGACTTACCCCGCAGGAAAACGAAGCGGCTTCAACCGACGCCGCCAAGCCACAGGAAGAAGCCGAGCGCTTCAACAAGACGGCGATCGGTTTCTGGCGTTACTCGGCCCAATTCGACGACCTTGTTGACTCCGGTGTACGTCGCCCGGATCAAGGGATCTATTTACTCGCCGAACGCACCTTGAAAGCCGAGCAAGATCACCCCGCACAAGGCTTGGCCGGTTTCATGCGCTTCGGCACGGCCAGCCGCGACCTGCATCAGGCGGATTGGGCAGGCAGCCTGGGTTTGCGCTATCACGGACTGCTGGATGGACGCGACGATGACATCGCGGGTATCGCAGTCACCTACAATCATGCCAGCAGCAAATTCCTGCAACTCAATCCCGGCGCTTATGGCAATCAGACACAGATCGAAGCGACTTACCGCATGCCGGTCAAATCCTGGTTTACCTTGCAACCTACGCTGCAATACTTCATCCATCCCAACATGGATCCCGCCTTGAAGAATGCATGGGTGATAGGAGCTCGGGTCGAAATAACCCTTTAATGAGCAGATTGATTCAATGAGGTAAGCCCCTGGCTTTTCCGGGGGGCATTAAATTCATGTCCCTGCCTGCAACACAGCCCGCAGCACAAGTTGACGCATCCCGATTAAATCGTTAGCTTGTGCATAATCGTCACAAGGAATACGCCATGAAACGTTGCCTGCCGGTTTGTCTGTTATTGCTCAGCGTCAGCGCCCACGGCGCACTCAACAAATGGGTAGATACCGAAGGGAACGTGCATTATTCGGATGAGCCTCCCCCTCTCGACGTAAAGGCGCAAACCCTGGTTGTACCGCAACCGGCCAGTGGCGTCGCTGCCCAGAAAACTACAGCCGAACGGGAAGCTGATCGGAAAAAAACCAAAAAAGCGAAAGAGGAAACCGATCAGAAAGCCAGCAAGCAGCAGGAAGAGGCCGCCGCAAAGGAGAGCAGTTGCAATAGCCTGCGCGCCAACCTGCGCATGCTGGAAAATGCCCCACGCATCTCCACATACAATAGCAAAGGGGAAGAGGTTCTAATGGACGATGCCACGCGCCAGCAGCAAATGGCGGAAGTACGCAAGCAACTGGCCAACTGCAATTAGACCAGCACTGCCCTCACTGCCGCACACACCCGCTCCACATCCGCTTCGGTCATCGCCGGGAACAGCGGCAACGTGACTATCCTGCGCCCCACGCTTTCGGCGATGGGGAACATGCCTTCCTTGAAACCGCGCTCGCGGTATAGCTTGAACAAATGTATGGACGGATAGTGGACGCCGCAGCCGATGTTGCGCGCTTTCATCTTTTCCATGAATTCGGCGCGCACGACGCCGTGCGGCAGCACGATCTGGAACATGTGCCAGTTGGTGTTTTCGAAATCCTTTAGCGGCTGTTGCACCCCGGTCTGCCGCTCAAAATCCGCACCGAATGCGGCGAAATAATGTCTGGCCAACGCATGGCGGCGTGCGGTGATGGCGTCCAGTTGCGGCAACTGACTCAGGCCGATTGCCGCAGCGATGTCGGTCATGTTGAACTTGCCGCCCAGCACGTCCACCTCGATACCGTCGAAACCACTGCGCGTCACGCCTTGCAGCCGGTATTTTTCTGCGAGTCTGGCTTCGTCGTCGTTATTCAACACCAGACAGCCGCCTTCGGAGGTGGTGAGATTCTTGTTGGCCTGAAAACTGAACGACACGAAATCGCCGAAGCTGCCGATGCGCTTGCCTTTCCAGGTCGATCCTATGGCTTGCGCAGCGTCTTCCACCACGCGCAGTTTGTGCTTCGAGGCAATGGCGTAGAGTCTATCCATATCCACCGGCAAACCGGAGAGATAGACCGGGATGATCGCCCTGGTGCGCGACGTGATGGCGGCCTCGACCTTGTCCAGATCGATGTTGCGCGTGACCGGATCAATGTCGGCGAACACCGGCGTCGCGCCGACTTCGAGGATCACGTTAGCGGTGGCAACCCATGAGATAGGCGTGGTGATGACTTCATCGCCCTGCCCTATGCCCGCAATGCGCAGCGCGATCTCCATGGTGCAGGTGCCGGAATTGAATGTGCGCACCGGGCGCCCGCTGAAATAGGCCGAGAGCTGTTTCTCGAACTCCTGCACTTTGGGGCCGGAGGTTATCCAGCCGGAGCGCAGCACTTCGCCGACGGCAACGATGGCGGCTTCGTCTATGTGGGGACGCACAAATGGAAGGAATTCGCTCATGCTCGAGAAATGATGATGACGCCAAGAATAATCACGCCCATGCCGATCAGTTTGGCTGAATTGAAAGGTTCGCCCAGCAGGTACCAGGCTGCCACGGCATTCACCACATAGGCCATGGACAACATGGGGAAAGCGATGCTGACGGGCACCCGCGACAGCGCGAGTATCCAGATGACGACGCTCAGCCCGTAGCAGAACAGCGCGCAGACGATATGCCACTCGGTCGCCAGTTTCCAGCCTATGGGTAAAATGTTCTCCATGCTGAATTCGAAATAGCCGATCGCATTGGTTCCCGCCTTCATCAGTATCTGCGCGGTAGCATTGAGCATCACCCCGGTGAAAATCAGGCCGAAGCTGATCAGGTTCATGGTTTGCTCACCACGACATATTGCGGATCTTCATAGATCGTCTTCATCGTCAATCCTGCGCTTTGCAGTTGCGGGTAAATGGACAGCGGCATGATCGCAAGCGCCGCTGGCTGCAACTGCCAGGCCTGCACGAAACCTGCGATGTCCGGTATGTAGCGCTGCGGTTCCTGCATGATACCGAATGCCATCTCATCCTGATAGGCGACCAGCGTGAAGGTGCGCTTGAGATAAAACGGCAATGTCTGCTCATACATTCCGACCGAATAAAACGGCTCGTCCGCTTTGACGTAATGGCGTATTGCGTCGGCGATGTAATAGGCCGAACGTTCCCTGGCGATGGTGTTGTAGCCGGAGGTGGCGATCTGTGCCGCCAGCAAGGAACTCAACGCCAGCGACAATACGGCCACCAGCTTGTTGCGGCGACGCAGCAACAGCAGCGCGGCGATCATACCCACGACCCAAACCAGCGCAGCCAGGAACAGCCAGGTGGCATAAGCACTGTAGCCCTGCACTTGCAGCGGCGTATCCGCCAGCTTTGCGGTAAAGGGCGCCAGCACCAGCCCCAGCAGCGCCAGCGGCAATAACGGGGCGATCTGCCAGAACAGTCTGCGCGCATCCATAGTCACCAATTGCTTGCCCATGAGCAGCGCCAGCGCGGGGAACATCGGCAACAGATAGGACGGCAACTTGGAACCGGACTTCGTAAAGAACAGGTAGATGAACACCGCCCACACCAGCAGGAAGCGTTCAGGATTGAAGGCCTTGTCGCTGCGCGCCGAGTTTTTCCAGGTGCGCGACAGGGTGTCGAACATCAGAATGGTCCAGGGCAACATACCGAACAACAGGACGGGAACGAAGTAATACCAGGGCTGGTAACGCCCGAGTTCCTTGGTGGTGAAGCGCGTGTAGTGTTCGTAAATGAAAAATTTCTGGAAGAATTCCGGATTGGCTTTCATCACCAGATAGAACCAGGGCGCAGTGATCGCAAAGAACAGCAACAAGCCCACGCCCCAGTGCATGCGCAGCCACACGCGGATGTCGCGCTGCACAAGGGAATACAGGAACAGCGCCGCGCCCGGCAAGATGAATCCCATCAAGCCTTTGCTCAACACTGCCAGCGCCATGGCAATCCACGCCAGATACATCCAGTTGCGACGAGTGCGGGCGTCCGCGCCCTCCTGCTGTCCCAGCAACAGACCGGCGATACCCAGCGTAATGAAGAACGTGACGCCCATGTCCAGCGTGTCGATGTGCGCCATCAAGGCATACAACTGGCTGCCGCCCAGCAGCACGGCGGCATACAGCCCGGCCTCGCGCCCGAACAAGCGCGTCCCGGCGAAGCACACCAGCAGCAGTCCGGCAAATCCAGTCAACGCGACCCACAGGCGCGAAGTCCATTGATGCTCGCCGAACACGGTGTACGCCGTCGCCGTCGCCCAGTATTGCAGCGGTGGCTTCTCGAAATATTTGAGGCCGTTCAGGCGCGGCGTGACCCAATCGCCGCTTGCCACCATCTCGCGCGGTATCTCGGCATAACGCCCTTCGTCCGGTTTGATCAGCTTGCGGTATTCGATATTGCCGAACCAGATGACGGCCACGGCCAGCAACAACCACAACCAGCGGCGGCAACCCGTTGCGCCCGAGCAAGATTTATCCAGGGATTCCATGCCAGCTTACAGTTCGTGAAAATTTGAAAACATACAAGGCGCGGATTCTAACCCAAATAGCGCCTCCGCCTCACTCCACCCGCAACTTCCACTGCGTCAACAGCAATCCGCACAGCGCAGCGAGCGCGCTCATGGAGAACATCGCGGCAGCGCCCCAGTGCTGCCACAGCGGGCCGCTCAACAGCCCGCCCACCACGCCGCCCGCACCGTAAGTCAGGCTGCCGAACATGGCTTGCCCTCTGGACTGGTGTCGTCCGCGAAAGAAATGATGGATCAGCGCCACCGCCGCCGCATGGAAAGAACCGAAGGTCGCGGCGTGCAACACTTGCGCGAACAGCAACAGCGACAACGATTCCACGCCCCAGCCTATCAGCAGGAAGCGCAGCACGGCACAGCCGAAACTCACGGCCAGCATCTGCTTCAGGGTATAACGCCGCATCAGCCAGGGCATCAGGAAAAACACACCGATCTCGCATACCACGCCCAGCGCCCACAGCAGCCCCACCGCGCTCTTGGCATAGCCGTGCTCGACCAGATAGATGGAATAGAACGTGTAATACGGCCCATGCGCCACCGACATCATGAAGCACGCGCCTAACAAGGCCAGCACCGGCGGCTGCAACACGATGCTCATGATGGGCTGATCGTCGGTATGGTGCGCCAGCACATCGGCATGCGGAATCTGATACGCGAAGACCAGGATACCCAGCATGATGCCCAGCCCAGACCACAGCAGCCAATAGATGTCGATGTAATCCAGCGCATAGCCTAGTCCCAGCACGGCGGCGATGAAGCCGACCGAGCCCCAGGAGCGTATGCGCCCATAGTGTGCCGTGTGTTTGCCCAGATAGCTCAAGGTGGTCGCTTCCACCAACGGCATGGATGCGCTCCAGAAAAAACCCATCACGCCGAGCACCAGCAACATGCCCCAGAATTGCGTGGTAAGGAACACGCCCAGATAACTCAAGGCTCCGAGCAAGGCCGCCAGCTTCACTACCAGCAAACGCTTGCCCGTGCGATCTGCCAGCCAGCCCCACACATTCGGCGCAAGCATGCGCATCACCGGCTGCACCGACATCAGGATGGAAATCTCCACCACATCGAAATGCAGGGACTTCAGGTACAGGCTCCAATAGGGCGCGAACATGCCCACGAAAGCGAAGTAGAAGAAATAGAAACCGGCGATACGCCAGTGGTTTTTATGATCGGGAGACATTGAGGCTCTGCGGATTACACCGCGCACCGATGGGCGCGCGCGGCATGCATTCTACACTGGCGGAAGCCGGGGGCCGAATTCATGACGTGTATGTAATTTACCGTAGGGCGGGCTTTGCCCGCCGCGTCGGGCGTAGCCCGACCTACGAGGCTGCCATTCTTGACAACGGTATGCTGGCACCGCTATATTTAACCATACGGTTAATTAAAGGTAACACCATCGCCATGCCCGCCGACCGCCTCAGCCGCACCTTCGCCGCCCTCGCCGACCCCACGCGCCGCGCTATCCTTGCGCGGCTTGCCCTAGGGGAAATATCGGTCACCGAACTGGCTGCACCATTCGAAATGAGTGCGCCTGCCGTAACCAAACACCTCAAAGTGCTCGAGAGCGCAGGCCTGATCTCGCGCAGCCGTCAGGCGCAATGGCGGCCCTGCCATCTGGAGGCCACACCGTTGCAGGAGGCCGCCGGATTCATCGAGCAGTACCGCCAGTTCTGGGAGCAGAGCTTCGACCGCCTCGACATCTACCTGCAACAACTGCAAGCACAGGAGAAGAAAAATGGACGCAAGAAAAAATGATCCCGCAGCAATAGACGCTGACCGCGAAATGGTCATCACCCGCCTCATCGATGCGCCGCGCGAACTGGTTTGGGAGGCGATGACCAATCCCAAGCATGTCGTGCATTGGTGGGGGCCGAATGGCTTTACCAACACGCTGGAGAAAATGGATTTTCGCGTGGGCGGCGAATGGTCGCACATCATGCACGGACCAGACGGCACGGACTATCCCAACAAAAGCATTTTCACTGCCATCGTTGAACATGAACGCATCGAGTTTTCGCATGGTGGAAAACGCAAGGGCGACCCGGATACAAATTTTTATGCGACGTGGACGTTCGAGACAGTGGGCAAGCAAACCAGAGTGACGATACGCGGGCTTTTCCCAACGGCTGAAGCACTCAACTTTGCAGTTAAAACCTATGGTGCAATAGAAGGTGGCGAGCAAACATTGGCGCGCCTTGCAGGCTATTTATCAAAAATTTAATCCAGGAAAAATCATGAGAAAAATCGTTTCGTTCTTACATGTGTCACTGGATGGTTTTGTCGCATCGACCGATGAGGGCATGGCTAGCCTAGGCTGGATAAGTATTAGTGACGATTTATTTGAATATGTGGAGCAAAGGATTCAGCAGACCGACACTGCATTGTACGGACGCAATACTTACCAGATGATGGAATCGTATTGGCTCACTGCGGCAGAGAAACCTAATCCCAGCCGACACGATATTGAACATTCGCGCTGGTATAAAAATGCCAGAAAAATTGTATTGTCGAAAACGCTAGAAGAAAAAAATCACGTCAATACAAAAATCATCAGCAGCGACTTAACCAGCGAGCTCAACAAGCTAAAGCAAGGTACTGGTAGCGAAATCCTGATGTTTGGTAGCCCCACCGCTACCCACGCGCTGATGGCGGAAAACCTCATCGACGAGTATTGGCTGTTCATCAATCCAATTTTGTTGGGGCAAGGTGTTCCCTTGTTCAAAAACATCAAGGACAGAACCGCACTCACGCTGCTGAAAAGTAAAGTTTTTGCGTCGGGTGTGGTGTGTCTGCATTACGAATTAAACCGTAATCAATAGAAGCAGGAACGAACATGAGCATTGCAGAAAACACGGAATTATCTTTCTCGCGTACCTTCAGCGCGCCGCGCGAACTGGTGTGGCAAGCGTGGACTGATCCGCAGCACATCATGCAATGGCGGGGGCCGAAAGGTTTCAGCAATTCCTCCTGCGAATCCGATCTGCGCGTGGGCGGCGCATTTCTCCTGAACATGTGCGCGCCGGACGGCAACGTCTATCCGTGTAAAGGCATCTTCCGCGAGATCGTCGAGCTGGAGCGCATCGTTTACGATAGCAGCGCCGACGAGAGCCACCCTTGCGGTGCAGGCCTGCCGCCGCGTTCCGTGGTGACCGTCACCTTCGCCGAACATAACGGCAAGACCACGCTCACGCTGCACACCCGCTTTGAATCGGAGGCGCGGCGCGATGCGGCCAACGCAGCCGGATACAGCACCAGCTGGGGCGAGAGCCTCGAAAAACTGAAGGATTTTTTAACCCACCCATAAGGAGAGCAGCATGGATGCAAAAGAAAAAACCGTACTGGACGCAATGAAGAAAGCCGGCAAGCCCGTCAAGGGCGCAGAAGTAGCTGCAGCCACCGGGATTGACCAGAAGGATGTCGGCAAGATCATCGCCGCACTGAAGAAGGCGGGCAAGGTCACCTCGCCCAAGATGTGCTTCTACGAGCCGGCGAAATAATGCCGACTATGACGCAGGAGAAACTGCCGCTCACCATCACCCGCACCTTCGACGCCCCGCGCGCGCTGGTGTGGGAAGCGTGGACGAATCCCGAACACGCGATCCACTGGTGGGGGCCGAAGCACCACCCGGCAACCCATATCGAATGGGATGCACGCGTCGGCGGACGCTGGCGCAATTGCCTGCGCGAAGTGGAGACCGGCGACCTGTTCTGGCACGGCGGCATATTCCGCGAAGTCGTCGCGCCGGAGCGGCTGGTCTTCACCTTCGCCTGGGAAGAACCCGGCGAGCGCGGCATGGAAACGCTGGTGACGATCACCTTCTCCGAACAGCAAGGCAAGACGCGGATGGTGATGCATCAGGTTCCGTTCCAATCGCTCAGCGAAAGAGACGGCCACGACGAAGGCTGGAACAACACCTTCGACCGCTTGGCAGCCTATTTAACGCAGACGCAGGCCAATCTCTCATCCGCCTGAAGGAGATTCATCAATCATGCGCAAGTTAATCGTTTGCAACCTCATCTCGCTCGACGGGTTTTACTCTGGTCCAAACGGAGACCTCATGGCCATGCCGTTCGATAACGGTTTCTCCGACTACAACGCCGAACGTCTTCGGGCAGCCGATACGCTGCTGCTCGGGCGCAAGACGTTCGAGGCCTTCTGGTCCTACTGGCCCGCAGTCGCCGAGGACGTGAGCCAGCCGCCTGTGGAGCGCGAGATCGCGCGTCTCAATACCGCCGTCGATAAGGTCGTGGTTTCAAACAGCCTGAAGCCTGACGAAGTCGAGGGGTGGGGTCCAACCCGTGTCATTCGGCGGGAGAGTGCGCACGCAGAGGTCGCGGCACTTAAAGAGAAATCGGGGCGGGATATCCTGATGTTCGGCAGTCACATCCTCTGGAACGACCTGCTCGCTGCAGGTCTGGTTGATGAGCTGCATTTAATGATCGGCGCTGGCGTTGTCGGTGAAGGTGTGCGGGCATTCGAGGCTCGGCCATCCGGAAAGTTACGCCTGCTGGACACCCGCACCTTCGATGGATCGAGCCTGCTTCTGGTTCGGTACGCCGTCGAGCGCTGATTACTAAAGTCATGGCCAAATAATTCATTCAAGAGTCGTAGAAGTACAGTTATACCTATTGTCAGGAGAAAACCATGCTGAAGATCATCGTAATCACAGTCGTCGTATTACTGGCAATCATTCTTATCTACGCGGCAAGCAAGCCCGACAATTTCCATGTCGAGCGTTCGATCAGCATCAAAGCGCCGCCAGAAAAAATATTTGCACTCATCAATGACCTCCACCTGTGGAACGAATGGACGCCCTACAACAAAGACCCGGCCATGAAGAAGACCTACAGCGGCAGCCCCAGCGGCAAAGGTGCCGCTTACGCGTGGGAAGGCAACAAGGATGTGGGCAAAGGCGAGATCGCCATCACGGAATCGATTCCCTCTTCGCGCATCGTGTTCGACCTGCACATGATAGAGCCATTCGAGGGACGCAATGTGGCCACCTTCACACTCAACCCTGCGGGTGATTCCACCAAGGTGATCTGGAGTCTGGACGACAAACAAAAGCTCATCGTGAAAGTGATGGGAATCTTCATGAACATGGACAAAATGATAGGCGGGGATTTCGAAGCCGGTCTCACTAAATTGAAAATGGTCGCAGAGAGGTAAGGACACCATGAACAAGATCCATCCATTCCTGTGGTTCGACAAGGAAGCGCGCGAAGCCGCCGAGTTCTATGTCTCGGTGTTCAAGGATGCGCAGATACTCGACAGCAGCACATTGAAGGACACGCCGTCCGGCGCGGTGGAGATTATCACCCTGCGCCTGTTCGGGCAGGAATAACCGTTCGGGCATGGAAAGCATCATCCTCGAATCCGTGCTGACCTGCCCGCATTGCGGGTTTGCCAAAACGGAAATCATGCCGACCGACGCTTGCCAGTTTTTTTACGAGTGCCAAAACTGCAAGGCCGTGTTGCGCCCCAAGCCCGGCGATTGCTGCGTGTTTTGTTCATACGGCTCGGTCAAGTGCCCACCCATTCAAGCTCATCGCGGATGTTGCGGTGATCCGGGCAATTAACGACAAGGAGTTCAAATCATGTTCAAGTTTTTCCGCAATTTATTTTTGCTGTTTCTTTTCTCCATCTCATCCGCGTTCGCGGTAGGCGATGCGTTCGATCAAGCCCGCTTCGACCAATTGCTCAAGGAAGGCAAGCCCGTGCTCGTGGCCATTCACGCCGACTGGTGTTCCACTTGCCGCGCCCAAGATGTTTTTCTCAAGGAACTATTGAGCGCGCCGCCCTACAACAAATTTCAGGTGCTGCGCGTTGACTTCGACAAGCAGAAAAAAGTTGTGCGCTCCTTCAAAGTTCAATGGCAAAGCACGCTGATCGTGTTCAAGAACGGCAAAGAAATCGAGCGCTCGACCTCCGACACCGACAAGGACAGCGTCGCGCTGATGTTGCGCAAGGCGCTGTGATGGCGACGACAGAACTGGGGCTGGCCAGCTACGGTCTATCCTTCGCGGCGGGCGGCCTGTCCACGCTATCGCCCTGCGTGTTGCCGCTGATCCCCATCCTGCTGGGCAGCGCCATGGCGGGGAACCGGTTTGCACCTATGGCATTGGGGGCGGGACTCGCGCTTTCTTTCGCCACGACGGGCACGGCTCTGGCGAGTCTGGGGCAAGTGTTCGATTTCGATCCCGATACTTTGCATATCGTCTCCGCCACATTGCTGGTAGCGTTCGGCCTGATGCTGCTGTCGGCCCGGCTGCAACAGCGTTTCGCCTCGGCCTCGACGGGAGTCGGGGACGCGGGCAACAACTGGGCGGCCAGCTTTAACCCGGAAGGATTGCGCGGGCAATTCACGCTGGGCCTGCTGCTTGGAATCGCGTGGAGTCCCTGTGTCGGCCCCACTCTGGGCGTGGCAATCGGGCTTTCCAGCCAAGGGCAACAGCTCGCCCAAGTCGCGCTGGTCATGTTGCTGTTCGGCTTTGGTGCCGCGTTGCCCATCATAGGGCTGGGCATGCTCTCGCGCCAAGGCGTACAAAAATTCAGGGGCAAATTGCTGTTGCTCGGCGGAAGAGGAAAACAGGTATTGGGCACACTCATGCTGGCGCTCGGCGTATTGATGCTGAGCGGCACGGACAAACTGGTTGAAGCCGGGTTGGTCGAGATCACGCCGGAATGGCTGGTCCGGTTGACCACCATGATTTAGATGACAGGAGAAAATCATGAACGAGCTCGAACACCTGTTGAACAGCCTTTTCATCATGGCTTCCATGGTGGAGGCGCGCGATCCCTATACCGGCGGACACCTGTGGCGCGTGTCGCAATACAGCCGCGTGCAGGCGTAACACGGCGGACTGACGCGCGCATTTCGCTGGGCGGCTTCCTGCACGCCCTAGGCAAGATCGCCGTGCCGGACGCCATACTCAACAAGCCTGACCGGCTGACCGATGACGAATACGAGGTAATCAAGACCCACCCGGATGTCGGTCGCCGTTTGCTGATAGACCACCCGCTGGCCGGATTGGCAGAGTCCGCCGTGTACGCCCACCACGAACGCCCGGATGGCACGAGCTACCCGCTGTAACTGCCGCACCGAGAAGATTTCCGTGGACGCGCGCATCGTCGGCATCTGCGACACTTTCGATGCCATGACCAGCACCCGCTGCCTACCGCAAGGGCATGCCGATTTCAAACGCGCTCGGCATCATCCGCAACAATCTCGGCATGCAGTTCGACAGCGAATGGGGCAGGCTTTTTCTGGAAATGGGCGAGGCGGGCAAGCTCGACCACATCGCCGGACACAGCGAACCGGGTATCCCCTGCACGATTGCCCGATGTGCGGCGCGTCCATCGTCGTACGCCGCCGTCAGCACGAAGGAGACCGCGCTTATTGCCGCGCTTGCGGCGCGGAAACAAAAATAAAATTGCTCAACGGGATCACCGTCATCGAGGCGACCGGCCAACGCGGAACGCCCGCACAACTGGAGCCGGAGGTTGATACCGACCTCGTGCGCGAATTGGTCAAGGAATCGGCCCTGCTTCCGGGTTCGCCATCCCCCTGAAACTTGCAATGCAGAACACGCAACAAAATCTCAATGACTTCCTGCACTGCATCCATCTCGGTTCGGAAATGTATTACGGCGGCCAGTTATGCGATGCGTGGAAACTCTCCATACCCGGCAGCGGTGCGACTTCTTCCCACCTGGTCAGCCACGGCGATGTATGGCTGCATAAGCCTGCCGCACCGATGCAATTGCTGCAGCGTCATCGAAAAGTTTTATTTGTACCTCCACAACTAAACGATGCAGCCCGATGAGGCTGCATCGTAAACGTGCTTGTTGCTACAACTACAACAGATTTATTACTGCACACGCACAATTTTGATTCTCGCCACCGGATTATCCCAGCGGTGTACTGCGTTCAGCGCCGAACCGCTCAGGCCATCGCTGGCGGTGACAACGCCCGGATGCAAATACACCGCATTCCTTACGTCATCACGCGCCGCATTAAACCCTGCACCGCCTCCTGCCGGGCCGGGGATGGTGGCCGCTGTTTCGGTGTTGGCCTCGGTGCCGATGTCATAGCTAGCCAAATCCAGGCTGATAGACGAGCCTGCCGTCAATCCGGACAAGCTCTGCGCATCCACCGCCGCGATAGCGTCATTGGTGTTGACCAGCATGCTGGCTAACGACAATTTTGCCGAGGCCAGATTGGCTTGTTCGACGCTCAAGGTCACCGTGGATGATGCGCCCGGTGCAACAATGCCGCTTCCGACAGCCGAGTTCAAGTAACCGGCGGATGCACTGGCTAACGTCACCAGCGGGGCGGTTTCCCCGCCTTCGCCCAGATGCTCCAGTTCAACGCTGGCGGGTTGCCCGATGCTGAACAGGCTGAACCCGTTGCCGTGGACAATGGCTAACTGAGGAGACATGGGCTGTCCTGCGGTCAGGTTGGTGAGGGTCACGTCAAACTTGGCGGGGGGAGCGGTAGTCGCCGAAGAAGAGCCGCCGCAAGCGGCCACCAGGATGGCTGCTGCCAATGCCAGCAGCGTGCCGGAAAATTGAAATGAGTTGCGCATATTGTTCTCCTTATTGCACGGTCAGCACGACGCGCGCAACCGGGTTTAACCAGCGATGCACCGTGCTATCAATATCGGACAAACCGCCGGTCGGATTCGTGTCGCCCAATACGCCGCGATGGATATGCACGTAGCCTTCGGCGACGGCTCCGGGAATTCCTGTCCCGCCAGTGCCGCTGCCTATCGGTGCGGGTACGGGGAATCCGGGTGTGCCGGGTGCGCCACCTCCCACGATTTCGTTATTGGCTTCGGTGCCGGCATCGTAGGCATTCACGTAATAGGTGTAGGTGCCCGGCGTAGTCGGAATGGTGATCGCGTTGAGCCCGATAAAACCATCATTGGTCGGCAGCATCATCGCCACCACGGAAAGCGCGACGTTGGCTGTGCCTGCGCCCCCCGAAAATGTTGCGGCGCTGGCCGTGCTAGCTCCGGGAGCAAGCAACCCGGCGGCGGGGTTGCCTGTGGTTGCGCCCGCAGCCGTGAGCGCTGTTTGCAAGGGGGTGATGTTGCCGCCTTCCGCCATCGCCTGCAAATCAGCCGACGCTGCCTGCCCTTCGGTAAACAGGGCGGATGCCGCCGGATGGGCGGCCACCAGCAGCGGGGTAAAATTTATGCCCCGGGTGAGGTTGGTGACGCTCACGCTTAACGTGGCGGCATGAGCCGCAATTGGTGCGACTGCGAAGATAGCGGCAACCAGCAGGGTGTTTGTGAGACGGTGCTTCGCAAGCTGTTTCAGCGCGGCCGTAGCAGTTTTGTTGGGAATGACATTGATGCGATTCATGGCAAATCTCCATTTCTCAAAGAGGTTGGGTTTTATTACTGAATATTTTTTGCATACTTGAGAATCTTCCCGACTCTCACCCACGCATGAGCGGATTCGGGAATGGTATAAAAATGGTTACAAAATATTTTCACCTTGTAAAAATTTCGTCAACGGATTCACGACTGGCGAAGCTTTATCTTTGTTGCAGAAATAATTTCTAGCGCTTCTTGTCGCCAGCATTCAATACGTCGCCGGTCGTATGCGTGCCGCAGTGGGCTATGGCAGCTCCATCGCATTGACGCGGGTGTGCGGCAAGCTGGGCGGGATGTCACCTATCGCGTGGCTTGCGGCCAAGACAACCTGATGCAACACTGAACAAGTCCTCCGTTCGCCCCGAGCGTGTCGAAGGGCGGATTCCGCAACTCATTGTTCGGCATCGTCCTCCGTTCATGGTTCGACAAGCTCACCACGAACGGAGGGCTTGTTCAGCGTTTCTCTGGATTTTTTTCAGGAAATAGCAAGCTACGAGAGTCCCGTGCGAGCTAAACATATTTCGTGAGTTGTATTTTCAAGCGGAAGGATGCTAACGCCACAAACATGTTACGCTCATGCCAATAAGGCCTCGATTTCTCCCCCCTGCATGAGTTCTTGGGCGGGCAGGGGTAATGACCGCATCACGATGTCTCGGCTTAACAGGATGAGTTGAGCGCCTACAATACCTCCTTGTCCTGAAATCAGGTTCAGCAAGTCAACGATAGAATTCAAAAGCAAGACCCGGAGTGTTTCATATCCGTCCATTCACTAAAGTGCGACCCCACGGAACACTGAAGAAAACACAAGAAATGTCCAGACGTACCGAAGAGCAAGCGGCCAGGACGATCAGCGATTCTCGCTGGGCAGCAATTGCTGCCCGCGACTCGAATGCAGATGGCCATTTCCTTTACTCGGTTAAAACGACGGGCGTTTATTGCCGCCCATCCTGCGGTTCGCGCGCCCCGAAACCAGAGAACGTCCGTTTCTATTTGACAGCAAAGGAGGCCGAGCTGGCTGGATTCCGTCCCTGTAAACGCTGCAAACCAGATCAGCCTCCTTTGGCCGAACAGCATGCCGCACTCGTAGCCGGGTTATGTCGTCACATTGAAAGCTCCGAAACGGAGCCGAGCCTCGACGACTTGGCAAAACTTGCGCAGATGAGCGCCTTTCATCTGCATCGTATTTTCAAAGCCGTTACCGGTATCACGCCCAAGGCTTACGCGGTTGCCCATCGCGCCAATAAAATCCGTGAGGGGCTTGGCCGCAGCCAAAGCGTAACCAAAGCTATTTACGATGCCGGATACAATTCCAGCGGTCGCTTCTACGAAGAATCGGATCAAGTGCTGGGGATGTCTCCCAAAAACTTTCGGGCTGGCGGCGCCAATACGGTTATCCGTTTTGCCGTGGGCGAATGCTCTCTGGGCGCGATTCTGGTTGCTGCCAGCGAGGTGGGCGTTTGCGCCATCCTGATGGGCAAGAATCCCGATGGGCTGGCGCGCGATCTGCAAGATCGTTTCCCGAAAGCCACGTTGATTGGTGGCGATGCCGGATTTGAGCAGATGGTTGCCAAAGTCGTCGGCTTTGTCGAGATGCCGAAGTTGGGCCTCGATCTCCCCCTGGATGTACGCGGCACCGCATTTCAGCAAAGAGTCTGGCAAGCGCTGAGAGAGATACCCGTCGGATCAACGGTAAGCTATTCTGACGTCGCATGTCGCATAGGCTCGCCCAAGGCTGTTCGGGCGGTTGCTCGGGCATGCGCGGCGAATTCATTAGCCGTAGCCATTCCCTGTCATCGGGTCGTACGCAATGACGGCGGCATCTCCGGTTACCGTTGGGGTGTCGAGCGCAAACGTGCGTTGCTCGAGCGAGAGCGCAAGACATGAAACCTGCTCAGCTAACCCTACAAATTTTCACTCACTCAAGGGATCAAGCGTGAACCTCCCCAGCCTCATCAGACTGCTCGCCCTCGCCGCCATCTGGGGCGGCTCCTTCCTGTTCACCCGCATCGGCGTGCCGGATCTGGGAGCCGTGATTCTGGTCGAGTATCGGGTCGGTCTTGCGGCGGTGTTCCTGCTGATCGTGGCGATGTTTTTGCATAAGCGGCTCAACATCAGACAGCACTGGCGGCACTACCTCATTCTCGGCGTATTCAACGCAGCCTTGCCGTTCATGCTGTTCGGCTTTGCTGCGCTGACGTTGACGGCTTCGGCCCTGAGCATACTGAATGCCACGACGCCGATCTGGGGAGCGATCATCGCTGCGGCGTGGTCGCGCCAGCCCTTGAGCGGGCGTACGGTGCTGGGTTTGGGGTTGGGTGTGGTCGGTGTCGGAGTAATCGTCGGTCTCGACCATTGGGCCGCGCAACCCGGTGCCGGGATCGCCATCGCGGCGGCACTGCTGGCGACAGTCTGTTACGGCATCGCCACGACGTATGCGCGCAACGCAACTCACGTGGATAGTTTCTCCAACGCGCATGGCAGTATGTGGGCGGCCAGTCTGTTCATCGCGCCCGCCCTTCCTTTTGCCCCGGTTGCAACTACGCCGAGCATAGGCGTGATGCTGGCGGTCGTTGCTCTGGGTGTTGTGTGTACCGGAATCGCCTTCCTGCTGTATTTCCGGCTGGTGAAAGACATCGGCGGGACTTCCACTCTCACGGTGACGTTCCTGATCCCGGTGTTCGGCATCCTGTGGGGGCATTTGTTTCTGGGCGAGGTCGTTACGCCGAGCATGATATTCGGCTCACTCACGGTCATCGCGGGTACTGCATTAGCTACGGGGTTTAATCCGATGACGTTGCAGCGTGGCTAATTCAGTTAGGTAAACCCCCGGCTATGCCGGGGGTAATTTAACTTCATGCTGGCTGGGTAAGGTCGCGGCAGTATAATCATGCTGAATGGTTTTCTGGTGCCAACCCTTAAAACGCCTAACCGTGTTCGAGCGGGGCGCGCCCCTTGGCTTCGTTCGATGCAGGATGCGTGGATGATTAAATTTTTTCTACAGACTTCGTTAGTCTCCTTTTTCGAAAAAGCCAGGCGCATAAAGCAGTACACCCGGCAGCAGCATGAAATGCAATCACGGGGCCAGCCACGAAAAACGATTAAATGAACCTGAACATTATTCTGTTACTTTTGCTTTTCGCAATTCCTCTATCAGTAAACAGCGCCGAGAATAGTCCTTCGCAGGCCCAGACCGCTGATCCGGCAGCGCCAGATGCGCCCTCCCGGCGTGTCCCCTTGCCGCCGAGCAAGCACGAGGTCGCACAAAGACTCGGCTTCACTGACATGTTCATCAATCAGTCCGATGCGGCGAAGCGCCTGGAAGCAAGTTCCAACGCAACAGCCAAGACAAAACACCAGGAGGCACAAGGTGCGCTTGCGGCAGCCCAAACGGCATTGGACACGGGCGATCTCAAGGAGGCTATCAACAAATCGAGTATGGCCATGAGCCTGATGATGGAGGCCGCGAAACTCGTCCCGACAGCATCGCGCAAGGAAGATGCCCAAAGCAAATACCTCGTTACGTTGCGCAGCATGAATGATATGGAGGCAGCCTACAGGCGCAATCTCGAATCCAGCACGAACAAGGGCGACTCAAAACTCGATCCAGACCAGATACAGCGTATGAAGGATGCCGCACAGACTCTTGCCGCCGATGGTAAGTACGACGAGGCCAACAAGGTGGTGTCCGTTGTCATGCGCGAGATATCGCACGCATTGAAAGGGCTGCTCGCCAATCAAACGATCTCGTACGAGATGAAATTCGCGACTCCGGCAGACGAGTACGCTTATGAGTTGAAACGCTACACCAGTCTTGAAGAAGCCATCCCGCTTGCGGTCGAGCGCCTGAATCTGCCGCCATCCATACTGGCCCTGATGGAATCGTATGTAAAAAAGGGCAAGGAAAAACGCGCACAGGCAGATGAGAGCGCGCAACGGCAAAACTTCGATGCGGCCATAAGGTATATCAAGGAAGGCACGGAGCTGCTGGAGACTGCACTCAAGGCGATAGGCGTGAGCGCGGAAGCGGCTCGTTAGTCAGTTTTTCAGCAAGTCCTTGATCAGTTCCCGCGTATGCAGCACCTTGCCGGCAAGATGGTGGTTCAGCAACATGCGCATCAATTGCTTGCTCTGCTGCGCGCTGAGCGGATCGTGGTAATCGTCGGCGGCCATGTCGAGCAGCGTCTTGCCCAATAGCGGCAAGCCTTCTTCCACATCGCGCGAAGCACCGTGCTCGATCACATAGTTGTAATGTGCGCCCGGCTCTATCGGCTTGTCGCTGCCCGCCTCATGTTCCAGCAGCAGCGCATACCCCAGCTCCTGCAACATATGCTTCTCGAAGCAGCGCAAGGTCGCAGCGTGATCGGTTTCGTGCGCCAAACGTTGCAAGGTCATCAGGTAGTAATCGAACAGAGCCGCATGCGGATCGTCGCGCGCCATCAGGTTAAGCAACAACTCGTTCAGATAGAAACCACACAGCAGCGCCGTACTCTGCAACTGCGGCTGACCGCCCTGCCACTCGGCGCTGTGCAATGTTCTCACCTCGCCCTTACCGAACCAGGAAAGTTCGAGCGGCTGGAAGTTCATCAGCAGGCCTCGCAACGCAGAACGCGGTCGCCGCGCGCCACGGGCCACCATCGCAAGGCGACCATGATTGCGGCTGAAAACCTCCAGCAATAAACTGGTCTCACGAAAAGGGTAACTGTGC
Organism: Nitrosomonadales bacterium; assembly: GCA_016199835.1. Classification (GTDB taxonomy): domain Bacteria; phylum Pseudomonadota; class Gammaproteobacteria; order Burkholderiales; family Gallionellaceae; genus JACQFX01. The sequence goes on from JACQFX010000013.1 coordinate 56,377, forward strand.
AGGATGAAGGCGGGCTGATTTTCCAGCCGGTGCTTATGCGCGCTCATTGTCCGCAAGTTGCCTGATTGGTCGGCAACATCTTTTCAAAAATACTCATGCAGCCTGCCGAAGCTGTGAAGAAGATTTGATCAAGCATTCAGCCGGTATACCCAACCCTTCATGCAAGCGGCGTATCATCGGCAGCGTCAGCGGACGCGTGTGATTCAACACCTCATACACGCGGTTTAACCCGCCTATCATCGGCTGCAAATCTTTCGGCTTCAGCCCCAGACTTTCCATGCGAAACTTGATCGCCTCAATCGGATCGGGCAACTCCATCGGGTAATGTTTGCGTTCGTAAGCTTCCACCAGCGTGACCAGCACATCCAGTCGCTCCCCTTCCGACGTATTGGCGCGCGCCGTCATCAATCCTTCAAGGTCCTTGAGCGCTGCACGGTAATCCGCTTTGGTCTTGATCGGTTTAATGTCCATGTTTCACCTCATATCGTTTGCGCATCTATCGCGTCATACTGTTTGTGTGTGCCGATGGAGCGGATATAGGCCACGCGATAAGCGTAATTGATCCATACCACCAGCCGGTATTTGTTGCCCGCGATGTTGAATACCACCCGCCCATCTTTCAGGATGCTGGCATTTCCAAAATCTGCCTTCACCGCAGCGGGAGAAGCCCAATCCGCTGCCAGTACTTGCCGATACCACGCGAGGCACGGCTCGCGTGCATCCTGATAGCCGGGATTGTTTTCCCAGAAAGCTTTAAGGGTGGATAAGGTAATCACACGCATGGATGCATTTTAGTCCCATTTTGGGATTGCGAGCAATTAAAATTCAGGCTGTATCTATCCCAAGGCATCCCGGAAGTATCGGCTCATCTTTTCCTGCAATTCCGTTTGCACCGGGGTTCTGGAAACATCTGCAACCACTGCATCCAGACGCGCAATTTCGCGTTCAAGGAATGAATGAATTACCGGAATGCGCAAGCCGTTATCCATTTCCGCACCTGATTTTTTCAACTCGGCTAATTTGACAATGCTGTTCTTCAACTCGCCATCTTTCACCACCCCAGCCACCAGATCATCAAAAGCCATCGGCACAACTCCCTGCCCGCGCTCTATCCATAAACAGGCCAGAACCGGGCGCAGCACATAGAAATATTTCTTCATCCACACCATTTCGCCTTGCAGATATTCGCGAAAGTTTCCCTTCGCCATGTGCAGGTAGTGATGGAGGCAAGTGGCGGGCTGATAAAAATCTTGCGCAAGCAAACGGTACGCTGCCATCGCCTCCGCATCTTCCCGGTACACAATCGGCGACGCAAGCCATTCCAGCAACACGGGGTTGGATTTTTTCATCAGGCGCAAACTCTTGCGCAAATCCCAACCATTCGCATCCAGCAAGTCGTCGTCAATGGGTAATTCGATCACATCGCGCCCTTCTTCGACGGATAGATACCAGTCGCGCGGGTGGCAATAGATAAAACGCACATCCCAATCGCTATCGGCAGAAGCGAAGCCCCAGCCACGGCTGCCAGATTCACAGGCGTAAAGAATCCGCACTTCGTGTTCGGCTTCGATGCGAGTGAGTGTTTCTTGAATGCGTTGATGCATCACCCTCCCCTTAATTTTTCCAATCGCGTTTTCCGTGTTGGGAATAGCCATAGCTGTCCAAAACGTTCGCAATTTGCAGTGCATTGCAGAGGCCGGTGTGATTGCGCTCTTTCAGCTCAGCCATTTTTTCCAGTGCGCCCAAGGTTCCAAACTCTCCGACACCAGCCAATTCTCAATGAGCGAGGAACGCATTCTGCGCCAGGGTGTGCCACTCCATGAACCGATCTGTTCTGGCAAATACCCGGCAACGGATCAAGCCAATGGCTCATTCGGACAGTCAGGGAATGCTCCCCAACGGTCAGCAGCATGCTGATCCATCCGGCATTGCAATCGCCGAGCTTTACTACCAAGTTTTGATTAAGCGGTTCGGTCATCGCCGCATCTCCCACACAATCTGACTTCGACACATTTAATTCCACAATATTTTCATGCGGTGCAATAACGATTGCACCGCAGACTCAGTCATCCAGCCATATTCCCAGGAGAATACCTGCCAAAAATGCCTTGCCGAGACCGCCCTTCGATTTTTTGCGTCTGTCTTCCGGCGCAGCCAAGCCGGAGCAGGCAATTCCGATAACCCCAAGGAAAAAAACAACGGCGAAGAACAGCAACAATGCCCATATCGCACCCTCGACAACGGTTTCCATGCGGCCTCCTTAGAAAGGTTTCCGCTAGAAAGTCTAACACTGGATAAGCTCAAAACCTGAGCCTGCCTGTCACTCCGCCCGTGCCAGATTCAATGCCAGCAAACGCCGCAATACTTCTTCGTCCGCCATCTCTGGCGTGTAGTCGTTCCAACCATAAGCCTTGGCGACAGCGGCATCGAGCGTCTTGTGCGCGTTGTCCAGCCATGAAGGGCGGGCGTTGTAGAGGTTGGTGAGGGTGCGCTTTTTTAAATCCGCTTCGTGTCCGGGTTTAGCAACAGGGCGCAACGGATAGCCCGCTTTTTCTTCTTCCGGTGTGCGCAGCCAGTCCGTCCATTCGAGCGGGTTGAGCCAGTTGTTGCGGAGGGTGTTCAGGGTTTGTGCGGCGGCGGCAATTTCAACGTCCTCTGCCGTAGGGGCGTGATTCATCACGCCCTGTTCGGTGTTGGGCGCGATGAATCGCGCCCCTACGGGAAATGGAAAAGTCTCGAAGGTGAGCGTGGAGTTGTAGCGCGGGTCGTTGCCCATGCCCATGCGTCCGCCTTTGGCCAACGCCCAAACAATATGCAAGCGCGAAGACAGTATGCCGAATAACGCATCGCTGTCCGACGGAATGACGATGAGACTGTGTTCCGGCGCGACGCTGATCGGGAAGCTGACGAAGAAACGGTGCTTGGCGGTTTCCGGTGTGGCGATATAGCGTTGCAGCCCGGCAAGTTTGGCGCGCAATCCGGGACGCGCCTCGCCATGCCGCCACCATTTTTCGGCGCGTGCTTTTCGATTGTTGCCGATGCGAGTTGGCTTGACGTGCTCGACAACATAAGCGAACGGCGCTTCATAAAGCGCGGCGTGCTGCTCATCCATCAAAGCAAAATCGATCACCCAATCGCCCGCCCAGCGACGCGTGATGTCGGAGCCATTGTAGATAGGCTTCAACACGTCCGAGTTCGGCTTGCCGTGCGGGTTCGGTAGCTTGAGCCATGCCTGCGCGGTTGCGGAGGGCACTTTGAAAGCGCCAGCAAGACATAAGCCGAAGTATGACCACCCGGCATTTTCCTTGAGCGGCAATGCACCAGTCAGGTCGTTGCCGCCATCGCCGCCTGCGGTGAGATCGGCATGAATGTTTGCTACGGCCTGCCCATCAAGCAGAGTTGGTTGCCCGTGATTTTTAGCACCGAAGCACACCAGCGATACGCGCACCGCCGCACCTTCGTTGATCCACTCTTCGTCGCTCCACGCATTGAATATTTGCCCGCTCTCCAGTATGCGTTCCAACACCGGGCGATTGCGCTTCTGCCGCAGCGAATTGGTGGCAACCAGTCCGGCGCGCTGGCACTTGCCCGCTTCGATCTGGGCGCGAGATTTCTCGAACCAGTAGGTGACAAGATCAGCGCCGCCGGGCACGCGATCTGCGTAGCACAGACGCAAGGCTTCGCTGTAATCGTCGCCCAGTTCTGCGCGCATTTTTTTGTCGCCGAGGAAGGGCGGGTTGCCGATGATGACATCGACGGTGGGCCATTGCGCTTCGTCAAACAAATTGCTTTTCACGTTTGTCCCTTCCCCTTCAGGGGGAAGGTTAGGATGGGGGTGTGTTTCACTCCCGGCATTCACCCCATCCCCACCCCAGCCCTCCCCTTGAAGGGGAGGGAGTAAAACCAAGGCATCCCGATGTTCGATGTGCTCCAGCGATTGCAGAATTGGGTTCTTACGGATGGGATAGCCGTTTTTGAGCATCCACTGGATTTCGCCTATCCACACGGTGACGCGCGCGAGCTCTGCCGCGTAGGGGTTGAGTTCGATGCCCAGCACGTTAGCGGGTGAAACTTCGATACTGACCTGACGGTGCAGGCCGAGTTGTTCGGCTTCGAGGTTGGCCTTGTGTTCGAGGTCTTTCAATGCACGCAGGGCGAGGTATAAAAAATTGCCACTGCCACAGGCAGGGTCGAGCACTTTGAAATTCTTCAGTCGTTCGAGGTAGGCGATGAATGCAGTTTGCGCTTCCTGCATGGCGGTCTTCGAACCTTTGCCGCCTTTTTCGTACATCGCCACGCGCTCGGCGATGATCTGTTTCGCAGCTTCCCATTCCGCCGCCAGCGGTTCGACCACCACGGGGTTGATGATACGCATGATGGATTGCTGGTCGGTGTAATGCGCGCCGAGCTGGGAACGTTTCTTCGGGTCGAGGCCGCGCTCGAACAGTGTGCCGAAGATGGAAGGTTCGATGCCGCTCCAGTCAAGCTTGGCTGCTTCATGCAGGATTTTTATTTCGGCAGTATCGAGTGGAGGCGCATTGCCATACGCCCCTACATGCTCGAACAAGCCACCGTTGAACCAGTGGATGTCTTCCAGCGCAAAGTCGCCCCCTTGCGCATAGCATTGAATAGTTCTTCGAGGCGCGCAGAAAGCTTGGCAGGGTCGGTCTGACTTTTGTCTAACAGGCGCTCGAATAATTTCTCAGGCAGCAGGTCAGCATCTTCCGCGAAGAGACAAAACAGGCATTGGTTGAGGAAGTGTGCCACCGCTTGCGGGGCGTGACCTCTGCTGTTCAGCGCCTGCGCGAGAGCGGCAAACTTGCCCGCTGCTTCTTCGGTGATCTGCGCGATGGTACGTTGTGGATGAAATTTGTCGGGGGCGGTGAATAGCCAGTGCAGCTTATCGAGATTAGTTGGCTCCCCGATGTCTTGCAGCGCGATGGTATGAACTTCGGAAGGCGCGTTGGTAAAGTGGGTGTGTATCTGGATGATCTGCGTATCACACACCACCAGCAGCGGCGGGTTATCCAGCGCCAGCGCATAGGTCATCAGTTGCTTGAGCGCTGCATCAAGATTTCTGTCCGGCGCTTTATACTCGAAGGCGAAGCAACCTTTTTTCCACACGTCCGCCCAGCCATGCTTGCTGCCCGTCTTGGTGACGCCACGCTCGAAGCAGTAAGTATCTGCGGTAGCGGGTGCAGGGGCTGGAACATCGATTAGCGCGCATAGATCAGCGAAATGTGCCTGATAACTTTGCCGCTCGGTGAGCATGCTACCTTGCCACTTTGCGATGAACTGTTGCGGGGTCATTAAGCCATCACTCCTCAGCTAGCTCCGATGATAAATGCCGGGCTGCGCTACGCCAACCCGCCACCGTTAATTCAACGCTTCCTCATTCGTAACCCAGCGATTTCAGCACTTGCGGATTGTCGGCCCAGCCGCTGCGCACCTTGACGAACACTTCGAGGAAGACTTTTCCGTCGAACAATTTCTCCATGTCCAGCCGCGCCTGGGTGGCGATCTCCTTGAGTTTGGCGCCGCCCTTGCCGATGAGCATGGCCTTGTGCGCCTCCTTGTCCACCAGGATGGCGGCGTTGATGCGGCGCAACTTGCCTTCCATCTTGAACTGTTCGACCTGCACGCTGACCGAGTAAGGCAGCTCTTCGCCCGTGAAGCGGAATATTTTTTCGCGCAGCAGTTCGGCTGCGAGGAAGCGCTCGTTGCGGTCGGTAATCTCGTCCGCCGCATAGATAGGATCGCCTTCTGGCAGGTATTCGCGTATGGCTTCGACCAGGGTGTCGAGTTGCTTGTCCAGCTTGGCGCTCACCGGCACGATGGCGGCAAAATGAAACTCGGTGGCAATGCCCTCGATGAACGGTAGCAGCTCGCTCTTGTCCACCATCACATCTACCTTGTTGATGACCAGAATCACCGGCACGTCGGTCGGCAACATTTTCAACACCTGTTCGTCGCGCTCGTCAAAATGCCGTGCTTCGAGCACGAACAGCACCACGTTCACGTCGCGCATGCTGCTGGTCACCACGCGGTTCATGCCGCGATTCAGTGCGTTCATGTGCTGGGTCTGAAAACCCGGCGTGTCCACGAACACGAACTGGCTGTGCTCGTCGGTAAGGATGCCGGTGATGCGATGGCGCGTGGTCTGCGCCTTGCGCGAAGTGATGCTGATCTTCTGCCCGATCAGATGATTCAGCAGCGTGGACTTGCCGACGTTGGGGCGCCCTACGATAGTGATGAAGCCGCTACGAAATGTGCTCGTCATAAAATCCTTAATTAACCACGGAAAACACGGATGACACGGAAAAGGCAAAAGGCGCAAATGAGCCGCAAGGGATTACTGGATACTTGTTCTGGATAAATGGGTTTGATTTTTCCGTGTCATCCGTGTTTTCCGTGGTTGAAATGTTTTTCAAGAGAATATCTTCCGGTAAGCCGCTTCGGCGGCAGCCTGTTCCGCTGCTCGACGACTGACGCCTTCGCCATGCGTGATGAGCTTCAATTGCGCGATCTCGCATGCGACCTTGAATAATTGTGCATGCGCCTCGCCCTGTATGGCCGCCACGGTGTATTGCGGCAGCGCGAGTTTTTTGCCTTGCAGGTATTCCTGCAACAGGGTCTTGGCATCCTTACCCAGAGCCTGCACATCGGCCTGTTTGATATAGGGCACATACAGGCCGAGCACCACTTGCTGCGCGGCATCGAAACCACCATCGAGGAACACCGCGCCAAACAAGGCTTCCATCGCATCGGCGAGTATAGAGGGACGGCGATGCCCGGCGCTCTTGCGCTCGCCTTCGCCCAGCTGCAGCAGTTCGCCCAGATCGAGTTGCTGCGCCAGCGTGTACAGCGTTTGCTGGTTCACCAGATTGGAGCGCACGCGCGACAGGTCGCCTTCCGGCAAATCGGGATAAGCATCGTACAGATGTTTGGCGACCGTACAGTTCAACACGCTGTCGCCTAGAAATTCCAGCCGTTCGTTGTGCGCCTGGCTGTGGCTGCGATGCGTCAGCGCGCGCTGCAACAACTGCGGCTGCGCGAACGTGTAGCCGAGACGGCGGCACAGCGCTTCGCGGCTCATTTATTTTGCATCGCTGCCGGGATTGAAATCGAGCAACAGGCTGATGTTGGCGAACAGCGGCACTTTCACCGAGTAAGTCGCACTCAGCGACAGGCCGCCCCCCTCCCTGCCGATGTCGATGTCATCTGCCTTGATCGCGCTGATATTGGAGACCTGCGCGCGTTTGCTGTACGCAAGCAGGATGTCACTGTCCCTGGCTTTCTGCAATTCCGGGTCATGCGCGACAGAGACGAAGGCGCTCTTGATCGAGGCATTCTCGATATACGCCGGGATAAGGCGCATACCCAGGATCACTGCCAATATCAGCACTATCACCGTCATCATAAAACCGGAGAAGCTTATGCCGCGCTGCCTGTTAGCCATGGTCTTCATCACGCGTCCTTTCACTCGTCACTCAGTTGATGGATAAGCCGATACGCTTCAAATCGCCGAAATTCATCCAGATCATGAAAGCCTTGCCGACTATAAGTTCGTCCGGCACAAAACCCCAATAGCGGCTGTCGCGGCTATTGTCGCGGTTGTCGCCCATCATGAAATAATGTCCCGCCGGCACCGTGCAGCGCATCTCCTCGTCGTTGTAGCTGCAAGCCTCCCGGTGCGGAAAGTCAGCCACCGACCCAAGATGCACGCTGGGCAGTTCGGGGTTGACGATCACGGCATGCGCATGGCCATCCAGATTCTCGCTGTAACGCTCGGTATGCACAAAACGCAACCCGCCTTCCACATAGTTATATTCGCCTTCGGGTTTGTCTTCCTGCAACACGCCGTTTACATAGAGTTGCTTGTTATTTTTGTAAACGATGGTATCACCCGGCAACCCGACCACGCGCTTAATATAATCCACCGAGGGGTTCTCCGGATAGTGGAACACCATCACATCCCCGCGATGCGGATCGTTGATCTGGACGATCTTCTTGTTGACGATGGGCAGACGGATGCCTAAGGTATATTTGTTGACCAGGATAAAGTCGCCGACCTGCAAGGTGGGGATCATTGAGCCGGAAGGTATCTTGAACGGCTCGACCAGGAAAGAGCGCAGCATGAACACGGCGAGGATCACCGGAAAGAAGCTCTTGGAGTATTCCACCCACCACGGCTCCTTGGCATCCGCCGCCCGCCTGGGGCGCAACACGAAACGATCCAGCAGCCACACGCCGCCGGTGATGACCAGCAGCACAAACATAATCAGTGCAAAATCCATTCAGCTTCCTTTATTCAGTTCTTGTAGGGCGGGCTCTGCCCGCCATGTCGGGCGTAGCCCGACCTACATTACTATTTCTCTCCAACCTGCAAGATGGCCAAAAATGCCTCCTGCGGAATTTCCACACTGCCCACCTGCTTCATGCGCTTCTTGCCGGCCTTCTGTTTCTCCAGCAGCTTGCGCTTGCGCGAAATGTCGCCGCCGTAGCATTTTGCCAGCACGTTCTTGCGCAGCGCTTTGACGTTCTCGCGCGAAATAATATTTGCGCCGATGGCTGCCTGGATCGCCACGTCGAACATCTGGCGCGGAATCAGTTCGCGCATCTTGGCCGCCACTTCGCGGCCGCGATAAATGCTGTTGCTGCGGTGCAGGATGATCGACAGCGCATCCACTTTCTCGCTGTTGATCAGCATGTCCACCTTGACCACATCGGACGAACGATATTCCTTGAACTCGTAATCCATTGAGGCGTAGCCGCGCGAAATGGATTTCAGCCGGTCGAAGAAATCGAGCACGATTTCCGCCATCGGAATTTCGTACACCAGCAACACCTGCTTGCCGTGATAGCTCATATTGATCTGCGCGCCGCGCTTCTGCGTACACAGCGTAATTACCGCGCCGACGTATTCCTGCGGCATGTACAGATTGACCGTCACGATGGGTTCGCGGATTTCCTCGATCTTCGAGGGATCGGGCATCTTGGACGGATTGTCCACCATCAGCACCGTGCCGTCGCGCAGCACCACCTCGTAAATCACCGTGGGCGCGGTGGTAATCAAGTCCATGTCGAACTCGCGCTCCAGCCGCTCCTGCACGATCTCCATGTGCAGCAGGCCGAGGAAGCCGCAGCGGAAGCCGAAGCCCAGCGCCTGCGAAACTTCCGGCTCGTACTGCAAGGAGGCATCGTTCAGCTTCAGTTTTTCCAGCGAATCGCGCAATGCCTCGTACTGGTTGGACTCGACCGGAAACAGCCCGGCGAACACCTGCGGCTGCACCTCTTTGAAGCCCGGCAAGGCGCTGCTGGCAGGCTTGGCCTGATGCGTGATGGTGTCGCCTACCTTGGCATCCTTCAGTTCCTTGATGCCCGCAATGACAAAGCCCACCTGCCCTGCGGTCAATAGCTCGCGGTTCTGCGACTTGGGCGTGAACACGCCGACGTGTTCGGTCAGGTGCTGCGCGCCGGTCGCCATGAACAGGATTTTATCCTTGGGCTTCAGCGTGCCGTTGACAATGCGCACCAGCATCACCACGCCGACGTAATTGTCGAACCACGAATCGATGATCAGCGCCTGCAACGGCGCAGCCGGATCGCCCTTGGGCGGCGGCACTTTGACAATCATCGCCTCCAGCACGTCTTCCACGCCCATGCCGGTCTTGGCCGAGCAGCGCACCGCGTCCTGCGCATCGATACCGATCACGTCCTCGATCTCGGAAATAGCGTTCTCCGGATTGGCCGAAGGCAGATCTATCTTGTTCAGCACCGGCACCACTTCCACGCCGAGATCAAGCGCGGTATAGCAGTTGGCTACGGTCTGCGCTTCCACGCCCTGCGAGGCGTCCACCACCAGCAGCGCGCCTTCGCAGGCCGACAGCGAGCGCGACACTTCGTAGGAGAAATCCACATGTCCCGGCGTGTCGATCAGGTTGAGGTTATAGACTTGCCCGTCGCGCGCCGTGTAATTCAGTGCGGCAGTCTGTGCCTTGATGGTGATGCCGCGTTCGCGCTCGATGTCCATCGAATCGAGCACCTGCGCTTCCATCTCGCGGTCGGACAGCCCGCCGCATAAATGGATGATGCGGTCGGCCAGCGTGGACTTGCCGTGATCTATGTGGGCGATGATGGAAAAGTTGCGAATGTGTTGCATGCGTTCCTGATGATCTTTAATCCCGGCCAAGCGGCCGACGGGCGCGGATTATACCCCGAAGCAGGCGTTCCCCGAAGCATCGTATTGTGCAACGAGATCAATATGCGGGGAGCTGCAACAATCCGTTTACCTGCTCCCTTATTTCGGCCTGCACGCCCGTATCCAGCCTGGCCAGCCAGCGACGAGGTATGGCTTCCGCGCCATACAGCGCCCCGGCCAGCATCCCGGCTATCGCGCCTGTAGTGTCGGCGTCTTCACCGCAATTGACGGTATCCACCAGAAACGACTCGAGCGAGTCGGTGATGAAAAAGTGATGCAGCACGGTCTGCATGGTGTCCACGATGTAGCCTGACGCGCGCCCCGGATACGGTGTGAATTTGAATCTGGGATACTCGACCAGCAACGCCTTCACCACCTCGCGGCATTCTTTCACCCCGCCGCCCTTGAGCAGCACGCGCGTCATTTCGCCCAGCGCCAGCGTGGCTGCGTCGGACAGCGGGTGATTATGGGTGAGGTGCGCCTGTTCCAGCATCTGCTGCCGGAATGCCGCGTCATCGTTGAGCGTCGCCAGCACTAGCGGAAAGATGCGCATGGCTGCACCGTTGCCGCCGTCGCCGTCGCTCACCGGCCCGCTCAAACTGCCGTTGAGCATGTAACGCTGAATACCGCGACGGCAGGTATTGCCTATGTCTATCGGGCGCGACTTGAGCCAGACGACAAATTCATCGGCCACGGCGTTTGCATTCCATCCCCCGCATGACAACAGCGCACGCCCCAAAGCAAGCGACATTTCGGTATCGTCGGTCACCCTCCCCGCTTTCAGCTTGAGCCAGCCGCCGCCGATGATGTCCTTGTGTACGCCGTATTGATATTTAATTTCGCGCGGCAGCATGAATTCCACGGTCGCGCCGAGCGCATCGCCGACGGCGAGGCCGAGATAGGCTCCGAGTGCGCGGTCGTGCAATTGTTCGGTCTGGAGGCCCATCACATTACTACCGTCATCCCCGCGCAGGCGGGAATCCAGTGAGTTTGAAAAAACTTTTTTGTCTTGCTGGATTCCCGCCTGCGCGGGAATGACGGAGAGATATTTTTCATTTATTTCACCAATACGCCATCTTCACACGGTAATCGCCGCCTAACACCAGACACTCAGCCTCGCCGCGCAAGGGATGACTGGGTAACAGGTCGTTGTAGAAAAATATCTTCGGCACCGGCACCTCGGCTTCGATGATGGTGTCACCGAATTCGTCCGCGATCTCGCGTTGCGAACTGAACGACACCAGATTATTCAGGCGCACGGTGGCAGTACGCTTATCCAGTTGCTGTATCAATTGCTGATCGCTCAAATCGTTGGTGCCGCGATACAGCACCAGATGCTTCTTCCCAACCGCGTGGAAGCGCACCAGCACCCACTGGCAGAATTCGTAGAGCAGGTCGAACTGCATGTGTATGGTGTTATTGTTGAAGCGGCTGGACATTTTTTCTTCCATGTAGCCGATCCATTGCGGGGAATTGAAGCGGCGTATCGGCCCTTTGTGAAAAGTCGGGAATAGCCCGAAACGGCTTTCCACCCAGCCTTTCAGCACCGCCGCCGCCGGGCTGTTGGAATCGAAACCCCAGTCTTTCAGAAGGCGCAGATAACTGGCGTGATAGCGGCGGCGTCCGTTCTTCTCATGTTCATGATCCAGCCCGAATACCAGCGCCATGTAGTCCTGAAATATTTTCCCCGCTTCAGCGGCGTCATCCAGTGTATTCAGACGCTCGAACAGGCTGCGGTGCGACTCGCGCGTGCCGCTGATCGAGAGCGGTATCGGATAGTCGTTAAAACTCACGCTGGCCAGCAAGCCGGTCGGAATTCCAACCAGGTTGGTGCTGTGCCCGCGCGAGGCGATGGTGGTGTCTGATTCTTCGTTGGACATATCCCAAGGTATAGAGCAAGAAACGAACCTGAAAAGCAATTACCCCTGAAAACTTTTAAACCACGGGAAACACAGATGACACGGAAAAAGCGAAGACCTAAATCAATCATTTAACCTCGATCTGCCTGCTGTTGATTACAGAGATTTTGATACATGATGGAGGCGTGAATTGAAAGGTATCGTTTTGTTTTGCCGTTTCCGTGTCATCTGTGTTTTCCGTGGTTACAAGTTTTCTGCAATGCACCACACCGGTGCCGTTTGTTACGTCCCTTGCACCTTTTGTAGGGTTTGCGACATAAGCCGCTTATCCGCCACAGCGCATGCAAACAAGCAGTTATCCTGACATTCTGCCTTGGCACAGTGCTTGCTGAGTATCCAGCGTAAATCTCAGGAGAGACCATCGTGGCTGTACTCAACATCAAAGTGCAGGAAGTGTTCAACGAGCCCGCTTGCGACAAGAATCAGGCGAAGGGCGAGAAGGAACGCAAGAAGGGCTGCACCAAGCAACTGGTGCCCGGCGCTGCGGCAGGCGGCTGCGCATTCGATGGTGCCAAGATCGCGCTGCAACCTATCATCGATGTAGCACATATCGTGCACGGCCCCATCGCCTGCGAAGGCAACGGCTGGGACAACCGTGGCTCGAAGTCGTCCGGCTCCCTGCTTTATCGCACCGGCTTCACCACCGACATCTCCGAGAACGACATCATCTATGGTGGCGAGAAGCGTTTGTACAAAGCCATCCGCGAGGTGATCGAAAAATACGATCCGCCTGCCGTGTTCGTGTATCAAACCTGCGTGACGGCACTCATAGGCGACGAGATCGAGGCGGTATGCAAAGCCGCCAAGGAAAAATTCAACAAGCCCATCATCCCCATCAACGTGCCCGGTTTCGTCGGCAGCAAGAACCTCGGCAACAAGCTGGCAGGCGAAGCGCTGCTGGATTACGTCATCGGCACCGAAGAGCCGGAAACTACCACGCCTTACGACATCAACATCATCGGCGAATACAACCTTGCGGGCGAGATGTGGCAGATCAAGCCCTTGCTGGACCACCTCGGCATCCGCGTGCTGGCGTGTATCTCCGGCGATGCGCGCTATCACGAGGTCGCTTCGTCGCATCGCGCCAAGGCCGCGATGATGGTGTGTTCCAAAGCGATGATCAACGTGGCACGCAAGATGGAAGAGCGCTACGCCATTCCGTTCTTCGAAGGCTCGTTCTACGGCATCTCCGACACCAGCGACTCGCTGCGCCAGATTGCAAAACTGCTGGTGCAGCGCGGCGCGCCGGAAGATTTGTTGAGCCGCACCGAGATACTGATCCGCCGCGAGGAAGCGCGCGCCTGGGAACGACTCAATGGCTACCGCAAGCGCTTCGAGGGCAAGCGCGTGCTGCTCATCACCGGCGGCGTGAAGTCGTGGTCGGTGGTGTCGGCCTTGCAGGAAGTAGGTCTGGAGATCGTCGGCACCAGCGTGAAGAAATCCACCGACGAAGACAAGGAGCGCGTGAAGGAGCTGATGGGCGAAGACGCCCACATGTTCGACGACCTGCCGCCGCGCGAAATGTACAAGATGCTCAAGGAAGCCCGCGCCGACATCATGCTGTCCGGCGGACGCTCGCAGTTCGTCGCGCTGAAAGCCAAGATGCCGTGGCTGGACATCAATCAGGAACGTCATCAGGCCTATGCCGGATACGAAGGCATGGTGACGCTGGTGCAGGAGATCGACAAGGCCTTGTACAACCCGATCTGGGAACAGGTCAGGAAGGATGCGCCATGGCAATAGTCTCTACCTCGAAGAAGGCATGCACCGTCAATCCGCTGAAGATGAGCCAGCCCATGGGGGGCGCGCTGGCCTTCATGGGCCTGGCGAACTGCATGCCGGTGCTGCACGGCTCGCAAGGCTGTACCGCATTCGGCCTGGTGCTGTTCGTGCGCCACTTCCGCGAAGCCATCCCCTTGCAGACCACGGCGATGAACGAAGTCACCACCATCATGGGCGGCATGGACAACATCGAGCAGGCATTGCTCAACATCAACAAACGCGCCCAGCCGGAAATCATCGGCCTGTGCACCACCGGGCTGACCGAGACGCGCAGCGAAGACATACATGGCGACTTGAAACTGATACGCCAGCGCCATCCTGAATTGGCCAAGCTGCCCATCGTGTTCGTGGATACGCCCGACTTCAAGGATGCATTCCAGGATGGCTGGAGCAAGACTGTGGCGCGGATTATTGAGGAGCTGGCAACAAAAACCACAGAGGCCATTCCGGGCCAGGTCAACCTGCTGCCCGGCAGCCATCTCACCGCCGCCGACATCGAAGAGATCATGGAAATGATCGAAGCGTTCGGCCTTACCGCCGTGGTGTTGCCCGACTTGTCCGGTTCGCTCGATGGCCACATCCCCGAACAATTCACGCCCACCACTCTGGGCGGCACGACGGTGGACGAGGTGCGCAGCATGGGCAGTTCCCTCGCCACCTTGGCCATCGGGCAACAGATGGAGCGCGCGGCACTGGAACTCGAGATGCGCACCGGCGTGTCTTACACCGTATTCGACCGGCTCACGGGCCTCGATGCCAACGACCGTTTCCTGATGACGCTCTCCGGACTTTCAGGCAGGCCGGTACCGCTCAAATATCGGCGTCAGCGTAGCCAGTTGGTGGATGCCATGCTGGACGGCCACTTCTATTTCGGCGGCAAGAAAGTCGCCATCGGCGCCGAACCCGATTTGCTGTGGTCGCTGGGAACACTCATGTCCGAGCTGGGTTGTGAAATCGCCGCCGCCGTCACCACCACCTATTCCCCGCAGCTGGAAAAGATGCCCTGCGCCGAAGTGCTGATCGGCGACCTCGAAGATCTGGAGCTGCGCGCGAAAGATTGCGATCTGCTGGTCACGCATTCGCATGGACGCCAGGCATCCGAACGTCTCGGCATCCCGCTGTTCCGCGCGGGTCTGCCCTGCTTCGACCGCTTAGGTGCGAACCACAGATTAAGCGTGGGCTATCGCGGCACGCGCGACCTGATATTCCAGATCGGCAACGTGTTCCTTGAACACTCGCACGAAAACGCGCCGGATAGCTGGCCGCTGCCGGAGGCCAATGATGAACCTGCAACGCAAGCTCAAACTGTGTAGTCCAAACCAAGGAGTAAAAGGTATGAAGATCGCATTCGCCACCCAGGATCTGCAACGCGTGGACGCCCATTTCGGCTGGGCAAGGAACATAGCGGTATATGAGATTTCGCCGCAAGGTTTCAGCCTGGTCGAGGCCATACAATTCGACGGCGACCTCAAGGAAGACGGCAATGAAGACAAGCTCGCGCCCAAGATCGAGGCCATCAAGGACTGCGCCATTCTCTACGTCGCAGCCATCGGCGGCTCGGCTGCGGCGCGTGTAGTGGCCAACAAAATCCACCCGATCAAGGTGAACGAGCCGGAAGCCATCGCCGAGATACTCGAAAAATTGCAGGAAGTGCTCAAGGGCGCGCCCCCGCCGTGGTTGCGCAAGGCATTGAGCAAGGGCAGCGAGCGCGAATTGAATTTCGATGAAGAATGATTTAGCCACAGAGTACACAGAGACCACAGAGAAAACCGCCAAGTGTGGCGAACATAATCTCTCTCTGTGATCTCTGTGGCAAAAAAAGATTTTAACGATCTACAGATCAGGAGCAAAAACATGAACACCACAGCAGAAGCAGTAACAACATCCAGCGGCGAAATTTTCCTGAGCGAACTGGCGAAACAATATCGCGCACAGGACACCTACGGCACTTGGGACGGCAAGAGCAATGACACGCTGCTAGAGCCTTACATCATCGACAAAGAGAAGCGCAAGGAGATGCCCATCATGGGCGACCCTGACCCGGAAACGTTGTGGCGGCTGGAGCTGTTCTACAACGCCGTCGGCCTGTCGGTGGAGCGCCAGACCGGCATCATGGTCTCGCCCATGATGAAGATGAGCCACGAAGGTTTTGGCCGCATGATCCTCACCGCAGGGCGTCTGGTGGTCATCAACAAATACCTGCGCGACGTGCATCGCTTCGGCTTCAACGACATGGGCAAGCTCGCAGAAGAAGGCGGCAAACTGGTGGATACGGCCATTGCGATGATCAACCAGTTTCCGGAAGTGGCCAAGTACGGTTAAGGAAAAATCACCATGGAAGACATAGACACCATCAAGGCAGAAGTAAAGAAACTCAACGCTCAGGCCACGCAGCTCAAGATGGATCTGCATGACCTGTCGGAAGAGCTGCCTATAGGTTGGGAACGCATACCGGAAATAGCAGAAAAGACTTTTCAGGCTTATCAAAAACTCACAGCCGCGCGCCAGAAGCTGGCGGGCACGTAGGTCGGGCTCTGCGTGTGTTGTCGGGGCTTTAGCCCCTTACAACCACGGCGTACCCCTTGCGGGTGCAGCCCGACAAATAAAATCCGGCGGGCAGAGCCCGCCCTACAAAGCCAGATGAATTGAAGCAAGGAGAAATCATCATGACATCCGTAGTAACCATCACCCTGCCTGACGGACGTAGCTGGACGCCGAAGTTCGTTCAGGGCATCAGCCAGGAAAAATGCATAGGCTGCGGCCGCTGCTTTAAAGTGTGCGGACGCGAAGTGCTGCAACTGGTCGGCATCGGCGAAGATGGAGATATCATCCCGCTGGAGCTCGGCGAAGACGATGACGACGAGTACGAGAAAAAAGTCATGACCGTCGCCAACGACAAGAACTGCGTCGGCTGCGAAGCCTGCGCCAAGATCTGCCCGAAGAAATGCTACACGCACGCACCGATGGCGGCCTGAACATCCGCAACGCGCATGATGCCACGAGCGTAGGCGTGTGGCATCTGCTCGGCCATTCCGGGAAAGGCGATGTACTGACCGAATCTTTCGCCTGGGTGATCGCTACATACTGCGATCCGCAATCCGGGCCTTTCGTACCGGCTCTCGGACTGGAGCGTGCCGCATTCGCCGAACTGCTATCCATGCGATTCCCGCATTTCATTCCGCCGCAGAGCTGGCTCGCCGCGCAAAACAAGTCGTCAGGCAACAACGGCGCACTGGAAGAATTTCCCGACCTGCTGCAACTGCTGCTTGACCATCGCGCAGTCGATGATGCACATCATCGCAATGTCGCCCATCTCGTCGCCAGCGCGTGCATGGGCGGCGACCATCTGTGGCAAGATCTCGGCCTGCCCGAGCGCCGCGCGCTTTCCACCTTGCTTGCAGAGTACTTCCCTGCCCTCGCCACGAAGAATGCTGGCGACATGAAATGGAAGAAATTCTTCTACAAACAATTATGCGAACGCGAAGGCATCAACGCCTGCCGTTCGCCAAGCTGCGCTGTCTGCTGCGACCATGCGAAATGTTTCGGGGCGGAGGAAGGTGTGGCAAATATCCGGATCGCGCGCTGACCCTACAAAAACAAAAAGCCCGACACTTGCGTGCCGGGCTTTTAAACAACTCAGGAACCGATTAAGGAGCCTGGATGTTGGATGCTTGCTTGCCCTTAGGACCTTGAGTCACTTCGAAGGTGACCTTCTGGCCTTCCTTCAGGGTCTTGAAACCGCTCATGTTGATCGCGGAGAAATGTGCGAACAGGTCTTCGCTGCCATCATCAGGAGTGACGAAACCAAAACCTTTTGCATCGTTGAACCATTTAACTGTACCAGTTGCCATGTGATTACTTCCTTATTTAAAAATAACGGGAACCTCCCGCAGAACTATTTGAAACGAAGATTGCACATGGAGAACCAGTACTGCAAACGCTTTGAATCAAATACCTGTGCGCTTTCTACGCGGGTTTGCCGGATATAGCAAGCGATTTCATAAATAAATAAAAAAATGCATAGACCTTTTACCGCCAGCCCGGACGACATCCCGCAGTTTTGCGCCCTGCCCGCCATCCTGTGCGCATAGGAAACCAACTTCAATCCGGACGCCGAAAAACCATCTGTGGCACTACGCGAGATCATCGCCCATCCCGTTCAAGGCAGGACGTAACCGTATTTCTTGAGGATGGCGCGCGCCTTGGGCGAGAACAAGAAAGCATAAAACTTGTACACGGAATCGGCCTGCGTCTCTTCGCCATGTTTCAGGATGACTGCACTTTGCGCGATGGTATCGTAATTCGCCTTAGGTATTTCCACCCATTTCCCCTTGCCCGCCATGTCTGGCGCAATCACCACGGACTTGGCGATAAAGCCGATGTCCGCCGCACCAGAGTCCACAAACTCTGCGGTTTGCGTGACAGTTTCCCCGAATACCAGCTTGGGCTCGACCGTCTTGCCCAGCCGGGCTTTTTCTATCGCCTTGAGTGCCGCACGCCCATAAGGCGAGATTTTGGGATTGCAAATGGCGACGGTTTTTATTTGCTCGTCGCCTAACAGCTTCACACCCCGGCTCAAGTCCAGCTCCTTCGCTGTCCACAGCACCAGCACACCATGGGCATAAACCCTGGGATGGCTGGCCGCCAGCCCTTTCTTGTATAGCTCTTCCGGGAAATCGGTGTCGGCTGAAATGAAGACATCGAATGGCGCACCGTTCTTCACTTGCGTGGCAAGCTTGCTCGACGAGCCAAACACGCCTTTCACCTCCATGCCATATTCGGTCTTGAACTCGGCAGCAATATCGTCAAAAGCAAATTGCACATTCTCCGCTACGGCAACGGTGAGCGGTTCTGCCTGGGCCAACATACCCTGCCACAGCAACAGGGCTGCCATTCCCAGCATGCGCAACGAATCTATCAAACCACTCTTGTTCATCATGAGCTTCCTGTATCGTGGATCACAAACACCGAGGATGATGGCGCTTTAAACGATCACCCGACTATGCCCTGCCCACCTGTTCCATTTTTCGAATGGCATAGTTTACAGGCTTACACGGGTACCAACATAGGGTTGAACGCTTTGGACAACAGCATCACGCGATCGCCGATCTTGATGCGCTGTACTTCGTCGGCGCTGGCGATGACGCGCACGATCTGATTGCCGACCAGCAGGGTAACGGCGTACACCACGTCCGCCGCTTCGATGGCGAGCACTTCTCCGGCAAAGGTGAATTTCCCGCTGGCCTGCCCTGCGCCGAATACCTCGGCAGGCTGGCCAGCTCGCACGATGCAGCCTTGTTCAACGACGAGTACGCGCCTGGATAGCCGGTACACTTCACTCACGTCATGGCTGACCATCACGGTGGTGATGCCGAAGTGGCGTTGCAATCGCAGCACTTCGTCCTGCAGGCGCAGCCGGGTTTCGTGGTCAAGCGCGGAGAAGGGTTCGTCGAGCAGCAGCAGTTGCGGCTCGGCGGCGAGCGCGCGCGCCAGTGCCACGCGCTGCTGCTGACCGCCGGAGAGTGTGGCGGGTTTGCGCTGTTGCAATTCGCCCAGCGCCATCATCTCGATCAGCTCGATCACACGTTGGCAGTTGGCTCTCTTGCGTTGCGCGAATTCCAGATTGCCGCGCACGCTCATATTGGGAAACAGCGCGTAGTCCTGGAACATATATCCGACGCGGCGTTGTTGCACCGGCAGCCTGGTGTGCTGGTCGAACCAGGTTATGCCATTGACGCGGATGCTGCCCGCGTCCGGTTCCGCCAGTCCGGCCAGGCAGCGCAGCAAGGTGGTCTTGCCAGCACCGGATTCACCGAACAAAGTGACGAATTCACCTGGCTCGATGCGCAGCCTCACGTCGAGAGTAAACTCGCCTTGCGCACCCAGCAATTTCTTTTTGAGGTCGAGTTCGATCATTTTGTTATTGTAATGACCAGGCTCGTCATTCCCGCGAAAGCGGGAATCCAGCGGGGTAAAACAAAATGCATCTTTGACTGCATGGATTCCCGCTTTCGCGGGAATGACGGATTCTTGGAGTATACCGTCTCTTTCACCACTCGCTCCTGACCATGCGTTTGTTCACCAGATACACCGTGAGCAAAATACTGAAGCACACCGCAAACAACACCATCGCATAGAAATTCGCCGCCGCATAATTGAGCGATTCCACTTCGTCATAGATGGCGATGGAAGCCACACGCGTCTCGCCCGGCAGGTTGCCGCCTATCATCAGCACCACGCCGAATTCGCCTATGGTGTGCGCGAAAGCGAGCACGATACCGGACAACAACGACGGTTTGATATTGGGCAGCAGCACGTACAGAAAAGTCTGCCAGCGCGTCTTGCCCAAGGTGTAGGAGGCCTCGGCCAGCGAGGCGGGCAGACTCTGGAATCCAGCCTGCACCGGATGCACCATGAACGGCAGGCTGAACAGCACCGAGGCCAGCACCAGCCCTTCAAAACTGAACGCGAGCTTCAAGCCAACGGCCTGATCCATAAAGTGACCGAACCAGCTCGTCGGGCTGAACGCCAGCAGCAGATAGAAGCCCAGCACCGATGGCGGCAACACCAGCGGCATGGACACCAGCGTTTCCAGCACCGGCTTGATGCGCGTTCTTGTCTGCGACAGCCACCACGCGAAAGGGATGCCGATCAGGCACAGGATGAAAGTGGTCACAGCGGCCAGCTTGAAGGTAAGCAGCAGCGGTTGCCAGTCATAGGTCATGCTAATAGCTCCATACCAGTCCCTTCCCCTCTCAGGGGGAAGGTTAGGATGGGGGTGCAACCGTCAAACTTGCCACAATCGTTGACAACACCCCATCCAGATTATTCAAAACATCGTTATTCCAAAAGCGCAAAACCTGCCAGCCATGCAGTCGTAGAAAAGTAGTTCTTTGTTCATCGTATGCAAGCTGTTCTTGATGTCGCCCACCATCAAGCTCAACAACAATTTGCTGCTCAATACAGGCGAAATCTGCAATATATTGCCCGATAGGATGCTGACGACGAAAGCGCTGGCCGTTAAGTTGCTTGCCTCGCAATGCCCGCCAGAGCAAACGCTCGGCATCGGTCATGTCATGTCGAAGCGACCTTGCTCTGGCAGTTGTTACCAAACTTATTCTTCTTGTCATCGAGTGCCATACCCCCATCCTAACCTTCCCCCTGGACGGGGGAAGGGATATGGTCAGTATCTGCATTTCCAACCTCCATCAACGAAACCTCGTTCGCCTTCACCAGCGCTTCCACCGCATCGCCCTGCTCCAGAACCAGCCGCTGCGCCGCGCGCGTGGTGATGATGCTGGTGATCGTCTGCCCCTGATAATCGAGCATCACTTCGCTGAGTATGGCGCCGTTCCTGATCTGCGTGACCACGCCCTTGATGCGGTTGCGCAAACTGATCTGGCCGGAGAGATTCTTCGCCAGCGACACTTCGGTCTCCTTGAACAGCACCACCACCGCATTGCCGACTTTCAGATAGGGTGCATCCTGCGGCGTTTCCATCAGCATGGCCGTGAACGTATCCTGCCCGACGGCCACATCCACCAGCGAGAGATGATCGTTGGATTCGATGGCGGTGATGATGCCGGGCAAACGGTTCATGGCAAAGCGTTGCTCCCTGTATGCATGTACCTGCTGGGACACTAAGTTTCGGCTAAATCCGGGATGACCATTCGCATAGTACATCACCGAAATCAGCCAGGCAGCCAATTAGAGTGGGCAAGATTTCCTGCCCACGCGGTTTCAATCCGCGTGTGCACAAAGACGTGCCCACCCTACCTACTGATTGCGAGCAGACATTTCATGGCAGCACGTATCCGTATTTCTCGAAGATAGCGCGCGCCTTGGGGGTGAACAGAAAATCCACGAACTTGTGTGCGGCTTCCGATTGCGTATTGGCCCCGTGCTTGAGCACGACCACGGCTTGCGCGATGGGCTCATAACTTCCTTTGGTAACTGCTACCCACTTGCCTTTGCCCGCCAGCTCCGGCGCGATCACGATGGACTTGGCGATGAAGCCGATGTCTGCCGCGCCCGAATCCACAAACTGCGTGGCCTGCGTGATGCTCTCGCCATACACCAGCTTGGGAACGATGACCGCATCAAGCTTCGCGCTTGCCAGAGCCTGCATAGCGGCGCGCCCGTAAGGCGCAACCTTGGGATTTGCGATGGCGATCTTCTGCACGCTGGCGTCGGCCAGCAGCGGCAGGCCTTTGTTCAAGTCCATATCCTTGGCCGTCCACAACACCAACACACCGTAGGCATAAATGCGCGGTTGCGTGACCGCCAGGCCGTCCTTGTATAGCGCTTCGGAATATTCGGTGTCGGCGGACAGGAAGGCGTCAAACGGGGCTCCGCTCTTGATCTGCGTCGCGATCTTGCCCGCTGCGCCGAACACGCCGTTCACTTCGATGCCGGTATCTTTCCTGAATTCGGCGGCAAGATCGTCGAAGGCATATTTGACGTTTGCAGCAACCGCGACAGTAAGCGGTGCGGCGGATACCGGCATACCGCTCGCGCATAACATGACAAAACACAGAAATAGGCGCAAAGACATTTCAACTCCATGAATGATGTCGATACTATGGCATGAACACCTGCCATGCCAACAGATGATGTCTACGTCGGCATCATCGCCAGCCGCGTATCCGTCTGGATCTTGCCGTCGCGCACCCATGCCTCTACCGCCTCGATGAACAAAGCCGGGCGGTTCGGGTGCGGGCGCATGATGTGGTATTCGGCAAAACTGCTGCCATCAGAATGGAACAGCAGAAAGCCGATGCAATAGTGTTGCGAGGGAAAAAAGGCGGCGCGCAGAGTTTGCTGGCCGTTGTAGAGGTCGTGCTCCAGCGTGAAGCGCGCGGCTTCGAATTGCGGGATGGTGATGGCATCGCCCGGCAGGTTGAGCTTGGTGATCTTTTCCTGCAAGGCGGCGATCAGCTCCGCACCATGTGCTGATGCGGAAGCGATGCGCTGTTTGATGAGTTGCTGTTCCATCCCGCCCTCTCCCTACCCCTCTCCCGCAAGCGGGAGAGGGAAATAATGGAAGCGTGCCTATACCGGACGATTTTCCGGAATGCGTATCGGCCCCATTTCCTGTTTGCCTTGCTCGAAGCTGGTAGCGGGAAACTTGCCTTTGAACTTCGCGGCAGCCTCGGCAATCTTGTCGAGTTTGGCGGCAGTGTCGAGCTTCTTGAGATCATTGCGCTCCAGACCGATCAGGTCGAGCAGTTCGTTGTACACCGTTGCTTCGTCCAGCGGCAGGACATTGAAGGGTATGCCTTCCAAGGTGATGGCGTATTTCTTAGAAATATCCACGTTGCCCGCGAACACGAAATACTGGCCTTCCGGCTTGAGGAAGTCACCCAACACCGCGCGCAGCTCTTCCATATAAGCGAGCGAATCAAGTTCGCAAGCAATGAAATCGAACTTGCCGCCGCTGGCGGAAAACATGGTCTGCGTTGCCGCGATCTCCGGCGGACGCGCCTCATCGGCCAGTTGCGCGGCGAACTTCAGCGCGATCTCGCCGCGAAAACCTTCCTCGGCTTTTTTCAATGCGCCCTTATACACGGGGCATAGCAGGCGTTTCTGTTGTTCCAGTATCTGGATGGGTGATGTGCTCATGGTTTTATTTCCCAGGGTTAAAAATTCTCGTCCGTCATTCCCGCAAGGGCGGGAATCCAGTCATTCAAAATGCGCCTTTTCAAAATCACTGGATCCCCGCGCGGGAATGACAGCAATCCGAATCAGCCCCAAATTTCAGCAGGTACTTTCAGCCTTTCCACCGGCTTGTCGCCCAGCAGATGTTCCTCGATGATGGCGACCACGTCGTCCTTCCCTACTCCGCCATACATCACGCCTTCGGGATACACCAGCACGCTGGGTCCATTGCCGCATGGGCCGAGGCAGCCGCTGCCGGTGATGGCAAAGCGCCCCCACAGTCCACGCATCTCGAATTGCTGCATGAATTCCTGATGCACGGCCATGCTGCCTTTGGCGCCGCAAGAGCCGCGCGGATGGCCGGGCGGACGGGTCTGGGTGCAGATGAACAGGTGTTTTTGTGGCTTAGCCATGGTGAATCTCTCCTATGCTTGTGTAGAACGGGTTAGCGGTTTTTATCCGGCGATAAAACCGGGAAGCGAACCTACACAATTACTTCTGCGCATTCAAGCTTGTCCTGAGTATGGATTTAGCGCCGCGCCGGCATCGAGGCACGCAGGCTGTCCACGCTGAATGTCTTCATGCCCGTGGCGTCCTGGAACACCTTGAATACTTTTTCCGTCACGGCATCCGACTTCACGAAGTCACTGTATGCCTGCTCCAGCAATACCTTGTATTCCATTCTGAGCACCGCATCCGTCGCACCGGAAAATGTGTGGCGCGCAATGTACTGGTTGAAGCGCTTGAGTATGTGCAGGCGATTTACATTGACCACGCGCTGCTCGTATTCCACGCCCAGGTAATCCAGGAACTCTTCCGCCGAAGCCAGCGTTCCCAATGTTTGTACTATCCCGTTCATGCCGGTGTCTCCTTTATGAATGAGTCGCAGAACAGGCTGCGGTCTCGAAATATATCTGCCGCAGATCGTCCTGCGCCGGCGCATGCTTGGTGCGACAGGCGAACTCGCGCACGCGGGACAATATGCGCTGCGCATCGGGCATGGACAGCGCGATGCCGATGTCGGCATAAGTCTTGATCACCGCGCCAGTGCCTGAATGTTTGCCCAGCACCATGCGGTGCACCATGCCGATTTCGGCTGGATCAAACGGTTGGTAGTTGTGCGGGTTCTTGAGCAGGCCGTCCACATGGATGCCCGCCTCGTGCGTGAACACCGCCGAGCCGACGATGCTCTTGTTCGCCGCCACTCCGCGCCCGGATGCCTGCGCCACCAGACGCGACAGGTCATGATAGAAATACATGTCCACGCCGGTCTCGACTTCATGCATGTGGCGCAACGCCATCACCACTTCTTCCAGCGGCGCATTTCCGGCGCGCTCGCCCAGGCCGTTCACCGTAGTGTTCACATGCGTCGCCCCGGCGCGCACTGCCGCCAGCGAATTGGCCGTGGCCAGACCGAAATCGTTGTGCGCATGGATTTCGATCTGCATGTCGGTGGTCTTCTTGAGCAGGCCGATGCGCTCGTAAGTGGCGAACGGGTCGAGCACGCCCAGCGTGTCGGCGAAACGGAAACGCAATGCGCCGCAATCCTGTGCCGTCTCCGCCACGCGGCGCACGAAATCGATATCGGCGCGCGATGAATCTTCTCCGCCGACACAGACATGGAATCCCAGCTCGGCGGCCTCGGCAACAAAGCGCCGCACCGTGCGCAACACCCAGTCTCTGTCCTTGCCCAGCTTGTTGCTTATCTGGATATCCGACACCGGGATGGACAGGTTCACCCAATCCACTTTGCAGCGCGCCATGGCCGCGAGGTCGGCCTCGTGCATGCGTCCCCACACCATCAGCCCGGCCTGAGTCTCCTGCTCCGCGATCGCATTGATGACTTCGCATTCGGCCTCGCCCATCACCGGGATGCCGATCTCCAGCTCGGACACGCCAGCCGTGATCAGCGCATGCGCGATGTGCATCTTCTCGTCGGCAGTGAACGCCACGCCAGCAGTCTGCTCACCATCGCGCAGCGTCGTGTCGTTGATCGTTACCATGTTGCCGTAGTATTCGTTTTCCATGATCTGCCCTCTCAGGGATTTGCTCTCAAGCATGATTCAGCAACATCTGTGCCATCGCTAGCGCAGACTTGTCAGCCATGCAGAATCAAGCAGATAGATGGAGACGGAAAGCTTCCGTGACGTATGTTGCGATCAAGACAAACAGGAAGATTGTAGGGTTTGCGACACCAGTCGAAGCGAACATCATGCGTTATTCCGCTCCGCTTTCATGCCTGGCGCATAGCATGCGCAAGCCGCCATTCAGGATTGCATTCAACTTGCCGCAAGCGTACAGTGCCGCCCGATTCTTTCGCCGGAAATGATTGTAGAAAATGGGCCATGCGCAACCGCAACAAAAACTATCGACCCAGGTACTGGGCGCGATTGGCGTTGTCTATGGCGACATCGGCACCAGCCCGTTGTATGCGCTGAAGGAGACCTTTGCCGGACATCATCCGCTGCCCATCGTCGAAGCCAATATCTTCGGCGTGCTATCCGTGATGTTCTGGACCATCATGCTGCTGGTTTCGATCAAATATGTGACCGTCATCATGCGTGCGGATAACCGGGGGGAAGGCGGCTCGCTTTCCCTGCTCGCTCTGGTCGGCGAAGTCACAGAGCAGAAGCCTCGCATAAAATGGTTCGTCACCGTATTGGGTATTTCCGCCGCCACCCTGTTTTACGGCGACAGCATGATCACGCCGGCCATCTCGGTGTTATCGGCGGTTGAGGGATTGAATGTCCTTGCACCGCAATTCGCCAGTTACGTTATCCCCATTACCATTCTTGTCCTGACGGTATTGTTCCTGATCCAGAAACGCGGCACGGGCACCGTGGGCCTGGCCTTCGGCCCCATCATGGTCGTGTGGTTCCTGAGCCTGGCCGTATTCGGCCTGCTCGCTATCGCACAAAGCCCGCAAGTCATGTGGGCACTCAACCCGCAGTATGCGTATGAGTTCCTGAGTGCGTCGCCGCGAACGGCTTTCCTGACTCTGGGCTCGGTCGTACTGGCAGTGACCGGCGGCGAAGCGCTGTACACCGACATGGGGCATTTCGGGAAATTCCCGATACGCCTGACTTGGTTCTATTTTGTGCTGCCTGCGCTCGTGTTGAATTATTTCGGCCAGGGCGCATTGCTGCTGGGCAATCCCCAGGCCATAGAAAATCCATTCTATCTGCTCGCACCGGCGTGGGCGCTGCTGCCTATGGTACTGCTGGCCACGGCGGCCACGGTCATCGCTTCCCAGGCGGTTATCTCAGGCGCTTTCTCGGTTGCCAGCCAGTCGGTGCAGATGGGATTTCTGCCACGCATGGAAATACGCCAGACATCGGACAAGGCGCAGGGACAAATTTATGTACCGTTCACCAACTGGACACTATTCCTCGCGGTCATTTTCCTGATATTCACCTTCCGGAGCTCCAGCAATCTGGCTGCGGCTTATGGCATCGCCGTCACCGGCACCATGACCATAGACACACTGCTGATCGGTCTGCTCATCGTGATAGCGTGGCGCTGGCCGCTACTGCTCGCGCTGCCGTTGATAGGCATTTTCCTGGCGGTGGACCTGGCCTATTTCTCGGCCAATGCCATCAAGATCCCGCAAGGCGGCTGGTTTCCATTGGGCATAGCTGCCGTATCTTTTATCGTGCTGACCACATGGCGGCGCGGGCGCGGCCTGTTATCCGCCGAATTGGCACGGCAGGCTGTCCCCATACAGGTGGTGCTCGATAGCTCGGATGACATACACCACATCCAGGGTACGGCAGTATTTCTGGCTGCGCCGACCGAAGGCGCACCATCCGCGCTGCTGCACAACATCAAGCACAATCAGGTGCTGCACGAACGCAATATTCTGCTCACCGTGATAGTCGAGGACAAACCTTATGTCACGCAGGGCAACAGGCTGCTGGTGGACGACCTGGGCAAGGACTTTTATCGGGTGAGGATTTTCTACGGCTTCATGGATACACCGGACATTCCGGCTGCCCTGGAGTTATGCTCAAAATGGAAATTGAAGATTGATGTCATGACTACGTCGTTCTTCATTTCCCGTGCGGTGATCGTTTCCAGCCCGACCCCCGGCATGATGAAATGGCGCGAGCGCCTGTTCCGCGCGATGGCAAAAAACGCCATGAGCGCAGCGGAATTCTTCAAGATACCGACCAACCGCGTCATCGAGATGGGCATGCGCATCGAGATTTAGCTGCCCGTGTTTTAATGTCCGCCACGCCTCAAACGCTGAAGCTTTCCCCGCAGCCGCAAGTATTTTTGACGTTGGGATTATTGAACTTGAAACCCTCGTTCAACCCTTCCCGTGTGTAATCCAGCTCGGTGCCGTCCAGATAGGCCAGGCTCTTCTGATCCACCAGCAAGGTCACTCCGAAACTTTCAAACCTCAGATCGTCATCTATCAATTCGTCCGCAAATTCCAGGCTGTACGCCATGCCGGAGCAACCGGAAGTCTTCACGCTCAGGCGCAGACCCACGCCCTTGCCGCGATTCTTCATGAAACTCTGCACGCGTGTCGCCGCACTCTCGGTCAATGTGATTGCCATTTTGCCATCCTTAGAAAGGTTCAAACTGAAAACGAAGAGCCGCAGCCGCAGGTTGATGAGGCATTCGGATTGGTGATGACGAAGCGCGCGCCTTCCAGCCCTTCCTGATAATCCACGGACGCGCCTTCCATGTACTGGTAGCTCATCGCATCTATCAGCAGCGACACGCCGTTTTTCTCGATCACGGTGTCGTCGTCGTTTACGGCTTCGTCGAAAGCAAAGTTGTACTGGAAGCCGGAACAGCCGCCGCCGGAAACATAAATGCGTAGCTTCAAAGCCGGGTTGCCCTCTTCCGCGATCAGCGCACTTACCTTGATGGCTGCGCTATCGGTGAAGTCTAGTTGTGCCGCAGTTTCTGCCTGAGTCATTGCCTGTCCTCCATAAAGTTTTCCATGACTTGAGTCCAGCAAGGTCTATGCCAAACGAAGAAAACCCGCGATCGCGAAGGATTGCAGACATACATGCCGCAACTGGCGCACATTTGTTTGTAGGCTTCGCGACAAAAACATTGGGGCACAAAACTTGCTTATATCCTGATGAGAAAGGTGTTGGATGGATGCAGGTGCGAATTCATCGCACACCCGACAGATGCGAATCCATTCGCACCTACATAAAGGAAAGCCCGTGCGTATCACAAAGACCAACGACATCGAATTGATTACCGTATACGAGGTAAGCAAGATACTCAATTCGTCGCTCGATCTGCACAAGACCCTGCACAGCGTGCTGAATGTGCTGTCCAGCCATTTGCAGATGCAGCGCGGCATGGTCGCGCTGTTGCAGGACGACGGCTATTTGCAGGTGATCGCCGCCAGCGGCCTGAACCGTGAAGAGATCGCCCACGGGCGCTTCAAATCCGGCGAAGGTGTGATGGGCAACATCCTCAAGAGCGGCGTACCTGCCGTGGTGCCGGACATCGCCAAGGAGGCGCTATTCCTCAACCGCACCGGCGCGCGCAAAGGCAAAAACAAAAACGTGATCGCATTTATCGGTGTACCCATCAAGGCCGGACGCGAAACTCTGGGCGTACTGAGTTTCGACCGCGAAAATCCGGACGGTGACAACAGTTTTGGCGGCGATGTGCGCTTCCTGTCCATGGTGGCCAACCTGATCGGACAAACCGTGCGCCTGCACCAAAAGGTGGCAGAAGACCGCGCCAATTTGATGCATGAAAAGCAGCGGCTGCAATCCGAATTGCACGACAAGTACAGCATCGATAACGTGATCGGACAGAGCAAAATAATGCGCGGCGTGTTTGCCGAAGTGCATCAGGTCGCCCCCTCCAAATCCACCGTATTGCTGCGCGGCGAATCCGGCACCGGCAAGGAAGCCATCGCGCGCGCCATCCACCACCTTTCTCCGCGCAAAGACAAACCATTCGTCAAAGTGAACTGCGCTGCGCTATCCGAGACGCTGCTCGAATCGGAATTGTTCGGCCACGAGAAAGGCTCGTTCACGGGCGCGGCGCAGGAGCGCAAAGGCCGCTTCGAGATGGCGCACGGCGGTACACTATTTCTCGACGAGATCGGCGACATCTCGTCCGCGTTCCAGACCAAGCTGCTGCGCGTGTTGCAGGAACGCGAGTTCGAACGCGTAGGCGGAACAAAAACCATCAAAGTGGATGTGCGTCTGGTCGCCGCCACCAACAAGAATCTAGAAGAAGCCGTGGCCAAGAACGAGTTCCGCGCGGATTTATACTACCGCATCAACGTCGTCTCCATCTTCCTGCCACCCGTGCGCGAGCGACGCGAAGACATACCGCTGTTGGCGGAATTTTTCCTGCAACAGGCCAACCAGGAAAACGGCAAGCATCTGAAATTCTCCGCCGAAGCCATGCATGCCATGTGCAACTGCCAGTGGCCCGGCAACGTGCGCGAGCTGGGCAACTGCGTCGAACGCATCGCTGCGATGACACAAGGCAATATCGTCCGCAAGAAGGACATGCTGTGCGACAGCGACCGTTGCTTCTCTTCCATCATGTGGCAGCAACAAAGCAAACATGCCGTATATCCCATCGCCAGCGCACCCGCGCAGGCCGCGTTCACGCGCGATGCCCAGCCACCTGCCGCCGAAACCTCATTGCCACCGCCAGCAATCGTGTACGGTGATCCGCAGAAACAGCAGATCGTCGAGGCGCTGGAAAAGTGCGGCTGGGTGCAAGCCAAGGCTGCGCGCCTGCTAGGCATCACACCGAGGCAAATGGGTTATGCCATCATCAAGTACGACATTGATGTGAAACGCTATTAGCGCGAGATTTAAAATCATGGCAGTATAACGGGCAGCGAAAAAATTTCCGGAATCGACGATGACGAACACGGCAATGCAACCGAACTCGCTGCCTGTCCGGCTTACGCTGGATCACATCGAGCCGTTCATCCATCTGCAAAGCGACTGCGTCTCCGGAAAATTCCGCGACATCCAGCTCTGTAGCGCCTTTCAACCCATATTCAGCCTCGCGCACCGGCGCCCGGTCGGATACGAAGCCTTGCTCAGGCCGCGCGCAGCCGACGGCACATCGCTTTCTCCTCTCGCCGTTTTCGACATGGCGCAAGGCGAGGTGGAAAACGTTTTTCTCGACCGGCTGTGCCGCATCGTTCATACCCAGAATTTTCTTGCACAGTCCGACGATACCAACTGGCTGTTCCTCAATATCAACCCGCTGGTCACCATCATCGGCAAGCATCATGGCGCTTTCTTTGCCGACGTGCTGGAACGTTACCATATCTCGCCACACCGCGTAGTCATCGAAATACTGGAAGGCAAGATACTGGATGAAGGGCTGCTGGCGGAGTCCGTGATGTTCTTCAAGGAACTCGGCTGTCTGGTCGCCATAGACGATTTCGGCGCGGGCCACTCCAACTTCGAACGTATCTGGCGCATCCAGCCGCACATCGTCAAACTGGATCGCAGCATCATCACCCAGGCCGCAGCCAACCGCGCGGTGCGCAGGGTGATCCCCAACCTGGTCAACCTGATCCACGAGGCGGGCAGCCTGGCCTTGATGGAGGGCGTTGAAAACGAAGAAGAAGCGCTGATCGCCATGGACTCAGACGTCGACTTCGTGCAGGGATATTATTTCGCCAAACCGTCAGCCATGTTCCCTCCCGGCGAACATGGGCAGAATGCCATAGACGAATTGAGCAGGAAATTTTCGCAGGCGAACAAGCACGAGACCGGCGCGTACAGAACAGGGCTGCACCCCTACCTCGACGCCTTCGACGTATTCCTCAAACAATTCAAGCTCGGCTTAGAAACAGGCGCTGCCTGCCAATGTTTCCTCGATCTGCCCAGAACGGAGCGCTGTTATCTGCTCGACAAGGAGGGGCGGCAACTAGGCGGAAATTTCATCTCCTACTCGGCTCCATCGCTCTCCGATCCCCGCTTCAAACCTCTGGCCGACAGCCGCGATGCGACCTGGGCGCGCCGCCACTATTTCCGGCGTGCGATCGGAAAACCCGGCGAGATACAAGTCAGTCGCCCGTATCTCTCCATCGCCGGAGGCAATATGTGCGTGACGCTGTCGGTAGCCGTATTCAACGGAAAAGAATTATTGGTGCTGTGCGGCGATCTGATGTGGAATGATTAGTGAACCCGCTCATGCAAACCCGATTCGACACCTCCATCCTCACCCCGCTGCGCTCCAGCCACTTTGAACTATATTGCCGTGCCATGACGGAGATTGGCGCCGATCCGTCCGTCGTGCAGACATTCGTGAGTAAAGCCGCCGCGAGCGGGATCGAGGCGGTCTTCACGCTCGACAGCGCCCCCGGGGCAGCACGCGAGTTCATGGAAAGCACGTTCGGCTTCCTCGCCGGCGGCAAGCCTCACAGGGTTGCTGCCGCCTTCGCCATGGGACGGGATACTGGATCGTATCAACTCCGGACGGTTCAAGCGGAAAGCCGGCCTTGCGTAAAAGGAAAACATTGCTTTGCCAACGCGGAGCTCTGATACGAAGCACAATGCCTGTGTAGCAAACCTCCCCAACCCTGTCGCAATAACTACAGCCCCAACCACACGCCTTCGGCACGACTCTCCATCCAACTGATCCACATGGCATTTTTATTTGGCACGTGGCTTGCTAAAGCTATGGCAAGACTAACTGCATCGCGAGGTCAGCATGGCAAGCATGTTCGAAGGCGGCACCGTATCAAAACTTAAACCCATAGGCGGCATCAAGGTCGAAGTGGCCGGGCAATCTTCCGGCTGCGGCACCACGGGCGGCGCGGGCAAATCGAGCTGCGGTTCATCCGCCGGGCCTGACGACATGCCGCCGGAGATATGGGAGAAGGTGAAGAACCATCCCTGCTATTCCGAAGAGGCGCACCACCATTACGCACGCATGCACGTCGCGGTCGCGCCCGCGTGCAACATCCAGTGCCATTACTGCAACCGCAAGTACGACTGCTCCAACGAATCGCGTCCCGGCGTAGTGTCGCAGAAGCTCACGCCGGATCAGGCGGTAAAGAAAGTGCTCGCGGTGGCTTCCGAGATTCCGCAGATGACGGTGCTGGGCATCGCCGGCCCCGGCGATGCGCTGGCGAATCCGGCGAAGACGTTCGAAACTTTTGCGCGGCTGCAACAGGAGGCTCCCGACATCAAGCTGTGCCTCTCCACCAACGGCCTCATGCTGCCCGACTATGTGGACGAGATCGTCAAATACAACGTGGATCACGTGACCATCACCATCAACATGGTGGATGCGGCGGTCGGCGAAAAGATTTATCCGTGGATATTCTACGATCACAAGCGCATCCATGGCCGCGAGGCCGCGCAGATACTCACCGAGCGCCAGATGCTGGGGCTGGAGATGCTCACCGCGCGCGGCATCCTGACCAAGATCAATTCGGTGCTGATCCCCGGCATCAACGATAAACATCTCATCGAAGTAAATCGCGAGGTCAAGAAACGCGGCGCATTCCTGCACAACATCATGCCGCTGATCTCGGAAGCCGAACACGGCACGGTATACGGCCTTACCGGGCAGCGCGGGCCGTCGGCGCAGGAACTGAAGGAAGTGCAGGATGCCTGTGCGGGCGGCGCCAACCTGATGCGCCATTGCCGCCAGTGCCGCGCCGATGCTGTGGGCCTGCTCGGAGAAGACCGCAGCGACGAATTCACCCAGGACAAAGTGGACAAAATGGAAGTGGTGTACGACCTGGACCGGCGTCGCGAGTATCAGCAGAAGGTCGAAGCACAGCGCGAGGCGCAGGTCACCGCCAGGAAAGCCGCACTCGCTGCGCAGCAACCCGACGACGGCATGAAAGTCCTGGTGGCCGTGGCGACCAAGGGCGAAGGAAAAATCAACGAACACTTCGGCCACGCGCACGAATTCCAGATCTACGAAGTGTCGGCCAGCGGCACCGCCTTCATCGGCCACCGCCGCGTGGATCATTACTGCCAGGGCGGCTGGGGCGAAGACGATGTGTTGCCGTCCATCGTCACTGCGATCAACGATTGCCACGCGGTGCTGGTATCCAAGATCGGCGCATGCCCGCGCGACGAGTTGAAAGAAGCCGGTATCGAGCCGGTGGATGCCTATGCGTTCGAGTACATCGAGAAGGCGGCATTGAGCTGGTTCATGGATTACCGCGCGCGCATCGCCAAGGGCGAGATCGTACACAAGGAGCGCGGCGATGCAGCGATACGCCAGGGAGCTTATCTGGCGGCGTAATAAGTTTTCAACTGCAAAAACCAGAAACTTTTCAACCACGGAAAACACGGATGACACGGAAAAATCCCCCCTTCGGAAAGTCGTTTGTTTTTGACTTTTCCGTGTCATCCGTGTCATCCGTGTCATCCGTGTCATCCGTGTTTCCCGTGGTTGATTGCATTTGCTTTTGAACGATTTATAAATTCAAGGAGAAACAAATGGCATACAAGATAGATGACACCTTCTGCACCGGCTGTTCCGCCTGCGAACCGGAATGCCCCAATCAGGCCATCTACGAGAAGAGCGGCATGTTCTACATCAAGCCGGACAAATGCACCGAATGCATCGGCAGCTTCGACGACCCGCAATGCGTGTCAGTCTGCCCGATAGACGACACCTGCAT
The DNA here is from genome assembly GCA_016199835.1 of Nitrosomonadales bacterium. GTDB lineage: Bacteria > Pseudomonadota > Gammaproteobacteria > Burkholderiales > Gallionellaceae > JACQFX01. The sequence goes on from JACQFX010000013.1 coordinate 90,551, forward strand.
CATAGACACTGATTACCCGCGCTATGTCGCGGCATAAGGAAGAATCATGAACATCACCATCACAGACAAGGCAGCAAAATTCATCAGCCGCATGATACGTTTCAACGGCGGCGCAGCAGGCTCCGGTTTCCGTCTTGCGGTTACACCCGGCGGCTGCTCCGGGCTCAGCTCCAGCTTTACCGTCGAAGCCACTCCGCTCGATGGCGATGCCGTGCTGGAAAGCGGCGGCGTCAAGTTGTTCCTGCCCGCCGAGAGCCGCATCCTGCTGGAAGGAGTGACCATAGATTTTACCGACACTGCGATGGCGACCGGGCTGAGCTTCATCAACCCTAACGCGCAGTCCTGCGCATGCAGCAGCGCCAGTGCCGGCGCGCCGCCCAAGGCCGCGACCATCAGCATCGCCAGCATACAGCGCAAGCATTGACGTGGCGATCTGGGCTTCCGATGAACTCCCCTGTTCGCTGGCGGGCTTGCCGGAAGAAGCGGAACGCCAACTGAAGCTGGCCGGATCGGCTTATACGCAGGACAGCGTAGCGGAGCAGCATCTGGCTGAGGCCATACGCATCGCGCCCGCGCATCTGGCGACGCAGGTGGGTTACTACCGTTACCTGTTTTACAAAGGGCGCTTGCGCGATGCGCTGGCACAACTGGATGTCTGCATCGCCAATGCGGCGGCGCAAAGCGGACTGCCCGCAGACTGGCGCATGGCGCAGCCGCAGGATGCCGACTTCGGCGATTTCGATGCAATCTGGGCGCGCTTCTACCTGTTCGCGATCAAGGCGCACGGCTATATCAGGATGCGCCTGGGCGACCTCGACGGCGGCATGGATGCCATCGTCAAAACCTTGCAACTGGACCCGACGGACAAGGTCGGCGCAAAGATATTGCTTGATGTGATCGAGCGCCATGGACGCGACGATTATGAGTGACCCGCTCGAATCCATCGATTGGCGCGGTGCTCCGATCGATTGCAGCAACTGCGCCCATGCCGCGCTGCTCGCCAGCGGCGGCTGCAAGCCGCTCGCATCCTGCGTGCAGGACCGCTATGCCAAGCGCATAGAACGCTTCTTCAGGAACCATCCAGAATTGGCGCAGGTTTATATGACACATCCCTATTTCGAGGTGCGCGCAATCGCATCGAAATATCTGGATGTATTCCATCTGGCCAGGCTGCGCAACGATCCTGACGAAACGGTGCGCAGCATGGTGGTACTGCGCCTGCCGCAGCGGCAATTGCTGGGCATGCGCAACGATCCTGATCGCGAGGTGCGCATCCGTGTCGCCGCCAGGCTGCCGCCGCACGAACTGGAGCCGATGATGCACGACGACGATTATTACGTGCGCACAGTGGTCGCCAAACGGCTACCGCCGGGAATGCTGGCACTGATGTTGCATGATCCGGATAACAGTGTGCGTGTAGTCGTGGCGGAACGCATCGCGGAAGACATGTTGCCGGCGATGGCCGGCGACCCGGATGGCACGGTGCGACTGGCCGCTATCAAGCGCATCGCGATGCAGCAGTTGCCTGCCTTCCGCCATGATCGCGACTGGCGCGTGCGCTACGAAGTGGCGCAACGCATCAGCACGGTGCACCTGAGCGAGATGGCGCATGACGAAGATGCGATGGTGCAGGAGATGGCGCTGATGCGATTGATGGAAGTCGCGATGAGCGAAGACAAACCCGGACGGAGGTCAAATGGCAAAGATCAGTCGTGACAGCGAGATCGTAGAACTGGACGGCCCACCGCGTTTCGATTACGGCGACAAGGTGGTGTCGCGCTTCAACATCCGCAACGACGGCACTTATCGCGGGCGCGATATCGGCGACCTGCTGGTGCAGAAAGGCGATGTCGGCTACGTCTCCAGCATCGGCACTTTTTTGCAGCAGTATTACATCTATGGCGTGGATTTTTATGAGCGCGGGAATCTGGTCGGAATGCGCTCGCGTGAATTGCTGGAATTTGAACCGCAGGAAAGCGAGGATGAGCATGCTTGATATCAGGCAACCGAAATACCAGTGGAGCCAGCCTGTCACCGCTGCGATAGATCTGGTCAATGACGGCAGCTACCCGGATGCCGGGATCGATGCGCTGCTCGTGGCGGCAGGCACCAAGGGCGAGATCGTACAGACCGGAATGCACGAGGAATCGAACATGCCGGTGTACATCGTGGAGTTCTCCAACGGCAAAGTGGTCGGCTGCCTGGAAGATGAACTCGCGCCCGTCTGAGGCGTACGGCCATGACAGATCGAGCCGCGCATCCGAACCAGCTTGACCACAAGCGCATAGCACGTGCGCTGGATCAGCGCGAGCGTTATCGCTACGTCACGCCGCACGTCATCGCGGATGAAGAGGAACACGGCTACCGCATCGAGAGCCCGTGCTGCTCGCGCAATGTGGAACCGGCTGGCGGCATCATAGATATCGCCTTACTGAAATATCTCAAGCCGCACTGGCTGCTGTATCGCAAGGATCATGAGTACAGCACCTGGGTGCTGCACAGCGTGGTGGATACGCTGAGCGCGGCGCTGGAGATTTTATTGCCGGATGAAGAGCGGGTGTTCTGGCCGTGAAACATATTGTGGGAGCGACCTCCCGGTCGCGATAAATCTGATCGCGGCCTGAAAGCCGCTCCCATCCAACAGCATTTTTATTGAAAGGAACGCACCATGAAAGTCATGATCCGCAAGAACCACAAGGGCGTAGCCTCGGTCTACGCGCCAAAAAAAGACCTGGAAGAACCCATCGTCTCCATGACCAACCCGGACATGTGGGGCGGCATCGTGACGCTGGGCAATGGCTGGCAACTCGAACTGCCCGAGATGGCTGCTGATACGCGCCTGCCGATCACGGTGGAAGCGCGCCACGTCAACCGTGAGTGAGGCCATCATGTCCATGAATGAAGCCCAGATAATCTCCATCGAAGCCTCGATCAAAGCGCTGATGGCGACCGGCAATCCGCTGGTGCCGGGTCTGCGCAGCATGTTCCCGGACATCACCTTCGTGCGTTGCAGCGCGGGAGATATGGATGGACAACCCTACCGCACCAGCAACCGCTATCAGCTTTATCTGATGGATCGCAGTGAAGTCTGCATCAAACTGACCAATCGGCTGGAATCTGCTGACGGCGTGATCGTGGCGGAAGTAGAGTGATATGTCCGACGACCTGATACGCTTATCCGATCCAGACATCTCCAGGGCCGAACTGGAAATAGTCGAGGCCGCGCTGTGTTCGCCGCGCCTGAGTCAGGGGCCATTGGTCGAGGCGTTCGAGAGCGCATTCGCGGCGTGGCTGGGGCGCAAGTACGCGGTCGCAGTATCGGGTTCGACGCTGGCGCTATGGCTGTGCCTGCAAGCGAAACAGATAGGCGCGGGTAGCGAAGTCATCGCTGCGGCACATTCCTGGCACCAGATCGCGCGCGGCATTTCGCTCGTGGGTGCGACGCCGGTATTCGCCGACATCGATTACTGGGCGGGCACGCTGGCACCCGAGAAGGCAGCAGCAAAAATCACGGGAAATACCAAAGCCATTCTTGCGGGCAACACCAACGGTCATCCGGCCGACTGGCACGCCTTGCGCGCACTGGCAACGCAACATGATTTATTGCTGATCGAGGATTGCACCGAATCCATAGGCTCGCGTTATGCCGGACAGATGGTCGGCACCTTCGGCGATTGCGCGATCTTCGATTTCTCGCAGCCCTCAGCTTTGTGTTGTGGCGAAGGCGCGATGATAGTCACCGACGATCTCGATCTCTCACGCACCTTGCGCTACCTGCGCGACCGCCAGCCGGAGCAGCGTTATTCCGTCAGCATCTCCTGCCTGTTGCCGCTGAACGCGCGCATCAGCGAACTGACTGCCGCGCTCTGCATCGCCCAGCTCAGGCGCGTGGATGAGATACTGGCCAAGCGCAAGCAGGTCGCGCTGTGGTACGAAGACCAGATCAAATCGTTCGAGGGCATCAAGCCGCCCTATCTCGCACCCGATGTAGACGAGGTGAACTGGTTCCTCTACACCGTGCATCTCGGCACACGTTTCTCGCACAGCTCCTGCCGTGCCATTGTCGAGGACATGCACACTGCCGGGGTCGAAGCCGAGCTGTACAGCCATCCGCTCTATCTGGAGCGCTATTACATTGATCGAGGCTGGCGCAAAGGCGGCTGCTTCGTCACCGAAAAAGTGGCAGACCGCGCCATCGCACTGCCCTTCCATGCGCACCTCAGCGAAGACCAGATCGCGTTCATTGTAACGACCGCGAAAGATGCTTCGGTAAATGTCGGCGCGGGAGCCGCAATCTATCTTTAGGATCTTTCAACCCAGTCTTTTTCAACCAACTCATACAGGAGTGAACATGCCAGTCGTATCCATACAACCTTCCGGAAAAACCATAGACGCCGCCGAAGGCACCCGCCTGCTCGACATACTGCTGAACAGCGGCGAGACCATCGCACACAAATGCGACGGACAGGCGCAATGCGGCAGTTGCCATATCTACGTGCAGGAAGGCCGCAAGAGCGTTTCCAAGATACAGCGCAACGAGCATGAAAAGCTGGACAGCATCATCGGCGTCGGCTCCAAATCGCGCCTGGCTTGCCAGGTAATATTGGGCAACGAGAACGTCAGCGTCGAACTGCTGGGATTCTCATCCGGGTTTTAATCATCAACACAAGCCGGCCTCCAGGGCGGTTTTCGTAGGTCGGAATTCATCCCGACGGGGTTTCGGTCAAGAGAAAAAACGTCGGGATGAATCCCAACCTACGAGTTCTAATGTTAAGAGTACGAAACCAAGGAGCTGCCATGTCGAACAATACTTCGATCAACGAAATTCTGGTCGGGCTGGAAACGGGACAGATCGTCCCCTACCTCGGCGCTGGCGTCTGGGCTGCGGCTGCGACTCCACCAGCACACCCTGCCAACCATCTGCAATTGGTCGCCAAGCTCACCGAGCGCGTCACCGTACCGCACAAGATCCGCAAGAATCTCACTGCTGCGGCACAGTACATCGAGAATTTCAAACACCGCAAGACGCTTGCCGGCTTGATGAATACCGCCTTCGCAGTCCCGGCGCAACCCACCGAGTTGCATGAATTCATCGCCTCGCTGCACGCGCTGCCGCTGGTGGTGGATGCCTGGTATGACGATGCCATGCAACAAGCGCTGACGCAGAATCCGAGCTGGGGTCAGGTGCAGGGTGTAAGCCAGGCCGAACACCACGGCGAATGGGTGCGCTACTACACGCCGGACGGCGCGCTGGCGGATGCCGCCAGTGCAGCACACTGGCAGACGCTGCTTTACCGTCCGCTGGGTTCAGCCGGCCCTGCGCACAACTACATCGTGTCGGACTCTGATTACGTCGAGATACTGACTGAGATAGACATCCAGACGCCTATCCCGGAGATCGTGCAACAGCGCAGGAAAGACCGGAATTTCCTGTTCCTCGGCTGCCGCTTCGGTTATCAACTGGATCGCATCTTCGCGCGCCAGATCATGAAGCGATCATCCGACAAACACTACGCAATCATCGAAGGCGATCTGACGAAGAATGAAGCGAAATTTCTGAAGGAGTTGAACATCACCCGGCTGGATATGCCGCTGCAAGCGTTCATCGCGGCGGCCTGCGGAGAAGCGGTGGTTTGACGTATGTGTGCGAATGAACGCACCCACAATCAACCATTTTTACAAAATATAGCCGGAAATCAAATGCAGGTCGGGTTACGCCCGGCATGGTGGGCATAGCCCACCATGCATTTCGGCTCATTTCCGGTATTTGCGTATCAGGCCGATGAGCACGCCGAATATTTCCAGCAGGCCTTGCGGACGAATGACGGGATAGGCCGGGTTGGCCGGACGCAGAATGAATTTTCCTTTTTCCCTGTCCAGCGTCTTCAGGGTGAATTCGCTGTCCACTATGGCCACCACGATGTCGCCGACGTTGGCAGACACGCGCTTTTCCACCACGGCCACGTCGCCATCATGTATGCCCGCGTCTATCATCGAATCGCCCTTGACCGGAATCAGCGTGGTTTTGGACGGCGTGTCTATCAGCATCTCATCAATGAGGAACAGCTCGCCTTGCGAGGGCGCGACGGAAACCGGCATCCCAGCCGGCACGGATGATTCCGCCAAAGGCCGTGCGAAAAATTGCCGCGTAGGCACCCAGATGCCATCCGGCGTGCGCTCGATGAAGCCGGCTTCGCTCAAACGCATCAAGATAGCCTTGACCCAGGACTTGGACGCGATGCCGAACACGTCGCACAGTGCGGCATAGGAAGGGATGCTCTTCCAGTCAGCGTAATAGTCTTGCAGTCTGGCGAGATACTCGGCGTCTTTGGAGTTGTAGTCTGTCATGGCGGCACACCTGGAGAACGAACGTGCTGCGCACTGTAAAGAACGATTGTTCTGTTGTCAACCCTGATCATGTATTCAGGATGCCGTACCCGGCGCCACTATTCCCATGGGAATCGCGGCAGATTCTCCAGCGCTTGTATCAGCCCCTGATTCCAAGCCTCAGAAAGCTGTTTGGCGAATGGGTCGTTCTCGGTCAGGGTCATGCGCTGGCCGAAATCCAGGCTGTCTTTCTTGTAGATCAGCAGGTCGATCGGCGGGCCAACGGTGAGGTTGCTGCGGGTGGTGGAGTTCATGGAGACCAGCGCGCAACGCGCGGCGTGGGTCAGCGGCGTGGCACGTTTGATGATGCGGTCGAGGATAGGTTTGCCGTATTTCACTTCGCCGATCTGCAGGAAAGGATGTTCGTCCGATTCGTGGATGTAGTTGCCTTGCGGGTAGATCAGCAGGGTTTCCGGTTTGGCTGTACCGATCTGTCCGCCGAAGATGAAGGTGGCTTCAAAGTTGGTGGTCGCTGTATCGCGTTCGTTATGTTGTTTCTGCACGCCCGCGCTGATGCTGGAGATGTAGTCGGAGGCGCCCAGCATATTGGCTACCGTGCGCAGGTTCACCGGCGCGCCATTCTCGATGTCGCTCCATAATCGTTTTACCACCGACTGGGTCGTGGCCAGATTGCCTGCCGACAGCAGCACGAAAGTGCGTTCGCCCGGCCAGACGAAGGTGTGCATCTTGGAGTAGATGGAGATGTTGTCGAACCCGGCGTTGGTGCGGGAGTCGGAACAGAAGATCAGTCCCTGATCGGTGTTGATGGCGACGCAGTAGGTCATGTGGGTTCAATCAAAAGTTTGTAGGGTGGGCACGTTTGTTGTGCCCACGCAGTCTGCGGATATTATTCCGGGTGGGCACAACAAACGTGCCCACCCTACCATGCTCGTCATTGCCCGGCAAACTCGATCTCGGTCTGATTGGTGCCGGTCGGCTGGCTGTCGTCAAGGTAGGCGTGGAAATACTGGCGCGTCAGTACGTCATGGATCTCGCCCAATTCGGCTTGCAGCAAATCCAGCAATTCATGCAGTGCGACGGAACTCAGACCGCTGGTAGGGCTTTGCTCGATACGGTGGCGCAGTTGGGCGGCGAGCTGTTGCAACTGTTGCGATTTCGGCATGAGTTTAAAGCAGTCTTCAATTTCGCTCAGGCAGTGTTCGACGCTGCGCGGGAAGCGCAGATCGCACAGCAGGAAGGCGACCACTTCGTCGCTGCGCACGTGCATGCTGATCTTGCGGCGGTAGGTCTGGTAGGCGGACAGGGAATTCAGTGTGCTCATCCAGATGCGTTCCATCAGGGCTTCGTGCAGCACGCTGTCTTGGGGAAATTGCACGGCGGAATTGAGATCGAGGATACGCGTGGTCATGTCGGCGCGTTCGATGTTGCGACCCAGTTTGAGCACTTGGTAGGCGATGTCGTGCGACATGGTTCCGGCGATCAGGCCGATGATGGCGTGACGCTGTTCGATGATGTTGTTCAGCACCATATAGCGGTCGCGTCGGCTGCGACAAGCGATGGCGGCGTTGTCGCGCACGTACAGGTAGAGGCTGTTGATGCGTTCCCACATTTCGGCGGGGAGCACTTCGCGCAGCGTGCGCGTGTTCTCGCGGGCGTATTGCACGCACGACAGGATGGAACTCGGATTGCGTGTGTCCTCGATCAGGAAACGCATGATGGCTTCTTCGTTGGCCTCCGGGTAATTCTGCTGGAATAAATTGTCCAGTCCAGCGATCTCGATCAGATTGGCCCAGCCAAATGAGGCGCCGAGCGGCAGGTCGAGCAGGACGTGCGTGGTGCTGTTGATGAGACGGGCGGTGTTTTCGGCGCGCTCCAGATAACGCGCCATCCAGTACAGATTTCCTGCTGCGCGGGCCAACATCAGAGAGCCTCCTCTTCAACGATCCAGGTGTCCTTGCTGCCGCCGCCCTGCGAGGAGTTGACCACCAGCGAACCTTGTCGCATAGCCACCCGCGTCAATCCGCCTGTGGTGGCGTAGAGCTGATCCGATTGCAATACGAAGGGGCGCAGGTCGAGATGGCGCGGCGCGAGTTTTCCGTCCACCAGCGTGGGGGCGGTGGAGATGTCGAGCGTGGGTTGCGCCATATAGTTGCGCGGGTTGGCGCGGATGAGTTCGGCGAATTGTGCGCGTTCTTCAGGCGTGGCGCGCGGGCCGATAATCATGCCGTAGCCGCCGGATTCATTGGCGGGCTTGACTACCAGTTTGTCCAGATTAGCCAGCACGTAGTCGCGCTGCTCTTCAACCATGCACAGATAGCTGGGCACGTTGGCGAGAATAGGATCTTCGTTCAGATAGTAGCGGATGATCTGTGGCACAAAGGTGTACACCACCTTGTCGTCCGCCACGCCCGCGCCGGGCGCATTGGCGATGCCTACGTTGCCGCTGCGCCAGGCGCGCATCAGGCCGCGCACACCGAGTACCGACTCCGGATTAAAGACTTCCGGATCAAGGAAGGCATCATCGACGCGGCGATAGATCACATCCACGCGTTGCAAGCCGGCAATGCTTTTCATATAGACCACATCGTCGCTGCCCACGATGAGATCAGATCCTTCCACCAGATAGGCGCCCATTTGCTGCGCCAGATAACTGTGTTCGAAATACGCCGAGTTATAGATGCCCGGCGTCAGCACCGCGATGACGGGCTGGTCGCCGGGACGTGGCGACAGGGCGGCGAGTGTGCGGTGGAGCTGTGTGGGGTAGTCGTCCACGGGCAGGATGTTCGTGGTGCGGAACACCTCGGGAAATATCCGTTTCATGACCTGGCGATTCTCCAGCATGTAGGACACACCGGAAGGAACACGCAGATTATCTTCCAGCACATACACTGTGCCATCGCGATCGCGCACCAGATCAGTGCCGCAGATGTGCGCCCACACGCCAAAGCGGGGCGTGATGCCCACGCATTGCGGGCGGAAGTTGGCGGAGTCTTCCAGTACCTCGGCGGGGAAGACGCCGTCCTTGATGATGCGTTGCTCGTTGTACAGGTCGTTGATGAACAGATTCAGCGCGCTCAATCGCTGCTTCAGCCCGGCCTGTATGCGTTCCCATTCGCTGCGCGCCATCACGCGCGGAATGGGATCGAACGGCCAGACGCGATCTATGTTGCCGGACTCGCTGTAGATGGTGAACGTGATGCCCATCGCCATGATGGTGGCGTCCACGGCCTGACGGCGTGCGGCCAGTTCGTTCTCGTCCAGCGAATTCAGATAAGCGAACAAGGGCTGCGCCACCGGGCGCGGATGCAGGTCGCGGCCCAGCAGCTCGTCATAGGCGGTGTTGCTTGTGTATTCGGATGAGGCGAGTTCCATGATGGTACACAGTAGTTTGCTTGCGACATACTAAGCGAATACTGTGCCACGGCAGAACAAGTGCCTGTGCCCCCATTAAATGCCGTGCGTATCTTTTAGCTGTCTTGCAGTTCGCGCGGTGAACATGCCGGATCTTGCGGCACGCAGGGAGCATGCACAATTGATCTCGGGCAGGTTTCCAGATCAATTCTGAGTCCAGGCGTCAGCCCCAGCCAAGCGTGTATCTTTTCCTGATCGAAGCCGATTTCTCTTCGCCCATCCGCTTCCATCAGCGGACGGCGGATCAGTAATGGATCATCGAGCATTAGCCCCAGTGCTGTTTCCGCATCCAGCAATTCCGGCACGACTGCGCCAGATTTCACGCGCGGAGCAGCGCGATTGAACCATTCGGCGACGGGGCGCTCGCCGAAGAATTCCAGCAGCCGCTCCTGCGTCCACGGTTCGGCCAGCAGATTGCGTGCGATGACCGCATGACCGGCGGCGGCAAGCAACGCCTTCTGCTTGGCGTTGTTGCCACAGCCGGGTTTTTCGTAAAATATGATTGTGGTCATAAAACCAGCTGGTAGCCTGTAGCTCGTAGCGGGTAGCCGATCTCGGTTTTGCTACAAGCCACCAGCTACAGGCTAGCTGCTTCAATCAGAACTTTACCAGTATATCTTCATTGCGCACGATGAACTGGCAAGCCAATCTCCATGGTGGCGGCACGTCGCTGTTTTCGGCGGCTTCGATCTGTTCCTTGCTGATCTTGCCCGCGAGTTTCAGCGCGGTCTTTTCTTTTTCGGTCAGGTTCACGCCCAGCGGCTGTTTATTCCCAAGTATGGTGACCTGGATCGCACAGGAACCGCATTCGCCGTTCTCACATTCGAAATCCATCGGTATCTTGTGTTCCTTGGCGACGCTGAGCAAGGAGCTGGTGTCGCCTGCCGTGGCGTACACCGTGATGTCTTTTTTCAGCTTGGGCGAGCTGAAGGTTATGTTGGCCATGATGTTCCTTTTCTATATGCAAACCCTCTCCCCCAGCCCCTCTCCCGCCTGCGGGAGAGGGGTGCGCGTAGCGCTGGAGAGGGGTGTTTTTAACGCACGATGTCGTAGCTGATGTCGGTCTTGGCCGTGATGATCGTGCTTTGATCCAGGCGCTCGAACATTTCATCCAGAATCATCACCAGTACACGCAGCCCGCCTTCGTAGCCCCAGATCGGGAAACGATGGTAGTGGTGACGGTCGAAAATCGGGAAGCCCAATCTGATCAGCGGCACGTTGCAATCGCGTTCCAGATACTTGCCGTGCGTGTTGCCGATCAGGTAGTCCACCGGTTCGGTGAACAGCAGCGAGCGCAGATGCCACATGTCCTTCTTCGGATACACCTTGCAGTTCTTGCCGAACGGGCTGGCATCGAACAGGGCCTGTACCTTGGCGGCCCACTTGTCGTCGCCGTTGGTGGACAGAACGGTTGTCGGCTCAGCGCCCAATTCCAGCAAGAATGCAGTCAGGCCCAGCATCAGGTCGGGATCGCCGTACAGCGCGAACTTCTTGCCGTGAATCATGGCTTGCGAGTCGGCGATGGCATCCACCAGACGACCGCGTTCCTTGGTCAGCGCGTCAGGGATAGCCTTACCGGTCAGGCGCGACACTTCCATCAGGAACTTGTCGGTGCCGCCCACGCCTACCGGGTGGTTCAGCGCCACGGTTTCCTGGCCTTTTGTAGCGATGTATTTGAGCGTCTTCTCGGTGCAGTATTCCTGGAACGAGATCGTGGCGGAAGCGTTGAGCGCTGCCTTCACTTCTTCCTTGGTGGTGCCGCCGTCGTACATGCGGTATTCGCCGTCGGTAGGCGTATCCCAGATGTCGGAGGTGTCGCCGAGGATGGTGTAGTCCACGCCCATTGCACCCAGCAGACGCTTGATCTCGCGCAGGTTGCCGGTGGTGTAGCCGTCGAAGCCACCGATGAAGTTGAGCTTGCCTGCGACCGGTTTTGCATCGCCTGCCTTGCTCCAGAAGTGCTCGACGATGCCCTTGAGCGCGTTGTCGTAGCCGGTGACATGGCTGCCGACGAAAGCGGGAGTGTGGGCGAACGGCACGTCGAAGTCTTCGGGCACGCTGCCCTTGCTCTTCGCTGTCTTGATGAAACTGTCCAGATCGTCGCCGATCACCTCGGCCATACAGGTGGTGGACACGGCGATCATGTCCGGCTTGTACATGCTGTAGGCATTGGCCAGGCCGTCGACCATATTGTTGAGACCGCCGAACACCGCTGCATCTTCCGTCATCGAGGAAGAGACGCAGGAGGTCGGTTCCTTGAAGTGACGCGAGAAGTGCGAGCGGTAGTAAGCGACGCAGCCTTGCGAACCGTGCACGAAAGGCAGGGTGTTGGCAAAACCGACGGCGGCGAACACCGCGCCCAGCGGCTGGCAAGCCTTGGCCGGATTCACGGTCAGCGCTTCGCGGGCGAAGTTCTTGTCCTGATACTCCTTGGTCTTGGTCCATTCCTGAATCTCGATGATCTTCTGTTCAGGGTGCTTGTACTCGAAGTTCTTTTGCTTGTTCTCGAACATCGAGGTGTATTCCGGCTGACGGAACAACAGTTCGTGGTCTATAACTTTTTCAGCGTTTTGTGACATGGCAGTCTCCAAATAAGTGTTACTTCAGAATCCTTAAATCTCATGTAGGTCGGGCTCCGCCCGACATGGCGGGCAAAGCCCGCCCTACGAATTACTTCCAGGGGGCTTTGGTCAGGCTCCACACCGGGCTGTTGATGGCCATGTCCATATCGCGCGCGAAAATGGCGAAGCCGTCGTAGCCGTGGTAAGGGCCGGAGTAATCCCAAGAGTGCATCTGGCGGAACGGCACGCCCATTTTCTGGAACACGTACTTTTCCTTGATGCCTGAGCCGACCAGATCGGGCTGGATTTTTTCCACAAACTTTTCGAATTCGTAACCGGTCACGTCGTCGTACACCAGCGTGGAATCCTTGATGTAATCGGTGGTGCGCTGGTAATCGTCGTTGTGGGCGAACTCGTAACCGGTGCCGACCACTTCCATGCCGAGGTCTTCATACGCGCCGATCACGTGACGCGGACGCAAGCCGCCGACGTACAGCATCACCTTCTTGCCTGCGAGGCGCGGTTTGAAGTTGGCGATGACTGCATCCACCAGCGGGCGGTACTTGGCGATGACACGTTCAGCGCCTTCCTTGATCTTGTCATCGAAGTGGCTGGCGATTTCGCGCAAGGACGCTTCGATCTTGGACGGGCCGAAGAAGTTGTACTCGACCCACGGCGTGCCGTACTTTTCTTCCATGTGACGCGAGATGTAGTTCATCGAACGGTAGCAGTGCAGCACGTTGAGCTTGGCCTTGGGCGTATTCTCGATTTCCGCGATGGTGCCGTCGCCGGACCATTGTGCGATCACGCGCAGACCCATCTCTTCCAGCAGGATACGCGAAGACCAGGCATCGCCGCCGATGTTGTAGTCGCCGATGATGGCCACGTCATAAGGTGTTGCTACGAACGCATTCTTGTTCGGGTCGGTCTTGTCGAACACCCAGTCGCGGATCATGTCGTTGGCGATGTGGTGGCCCAGCGATTGCGACACGCCACGGAAACCTTCGCAGCGCACCGGCACGATGGTCTTGCCGTTGAGTTCCTTGGATTTCTTTTTTGACACGGCTTCAATGTCGTCGCCGATCAGGCCGATTGGGCATTCCGATTGCACCGAGATCCCCTTGTTCAGCGGGAACAACACTTCGATTTCGTCGATCAGCTTTTCAAGTTTCTTGTCGCCGCCGAACACGATGTCCTTTTCCTGGAAGTCGGAGGTGAACTGCATGGTGCCGAAGCTATCGATGCCGGTGGTGCCGATGTAGTAGTTGCGGCGCGTGGCCCAGGAATACTGGCCGCAGCCGACCGGGCCGTGGGAAATGTGGATCATGTCCTTGATCGGGCCCCACACCACGCCCTTGGAACCGGCGTAAGCACAGCCGCGCACGGTCATCACGCCAGGCAGCGATTTGATGTTGGACTTCACGCCGCAATCGCTCTTGCCTTCTTCGTGCACGCCGAGGTGCTTGGCGCGGCGCTTGGCGGACTTCTCCGGGTAGACGCTGAGAACTTCTTCGATCAGTTCCTTGTTGCGTGTCTTCGTTTGTTCAGCAGTAAGGCTCATGTTGCCCTCCTAAATGTTAAGTAAAAATCTGTTCAGCTCAGCAAAGGACGCGCGGGTCCGTATTGCTCCTGTTTCAATTTGCATGCCCTTTACGGAGCTGCCTGATCAACCGTTCGCCCGATGAACCGGGCGAACGGTTTCAGTCATTAAGACGATCAGGCTGCTGCCGCCGCCACGCCGATGACGGACTCGTCTTCCTTCTTCATGATGCCGAATTCCATCAACAGGTCTTCCAGCTCTTCCATGGTGATCGGGGTCGGGATGGTGCCCTTGCCGGCGTTCTCATGGATCTTCTTGGCCAGTTCACGGTACTCCTGTGCCTGCTTGGATTCAGGCGCATATTCCAGCACGGTCATACGGCGCAGCTCCGCGTGCTGCACGATGTTGTCGCGCGGTACGAAGTGGATCAGCTTGGTGCCCAGCTTCTTCGCCAGCGCGTCGGCCAGTTCGTATTCCTTGTCGGTCTGGCGCTCGTTGCACACCAGGCCGCCCAGACGCACGCCGCCGGAATTGGCATACTTCAAAATGCCCTTGGAGATGTTGTTGGCCGCATACATCGCCATCATTTCGCCGGACATGACGATGTAAATTTCCTGCGCCTTGTTCTCGCGGATCGGCATGGCGAAGCCGCCGCATACCACGTCGCCCAGCACGTCGTAGGACACATAGTCCGCACCGTCATAGGCGCCGTTTTCTTCGAGGAAGTTGATCGAAGTAATCACGCCACGACCGGCGCAACCCACGCCAGGCTCAGGGCCGCCGGACTCTACGCAACGGATGTCGCGATAACCGATCTTCATGACGTCTTCGAGTTCGAGGTCTTCCACCGAACCGGCTTCGGCTGCCAGAGACAGCACAGTGTCCTGTGCCTTCGCGTGCAGGATCAGACGGGTCGAGTCAGCCTTCGGATCGCAACCGACGATCAGAATCTTGTGACCCATTTCGGCCAGAGCGGCCAAGGTGTTTTGTGAAGTGGTGGACTTACCGATCCCACCTTTGCCATAGAAGGCGATCTGACGAAGTGCGCTCATTACATATCTCCTTAAAAATTAAAAACCAAACTCAACGATCAATCCTGTGGTGCCTTGTTGTGTATCTGCCCCGCGCCTTTACCTTAGCAAGCGCTGTGCCACCACCACGGATATTGTTTATCACCATGTTCCATATGTATTTTTTATACTCGCAGACAGGCTTGTAGCAATGCTGCTACCTGTAGCGATTGCTACAAAGCACGACAATCTAACGGCAGGGCGCAGCCAGAGGTTTTATGTGTTGGTTAGCAGACAGACTGTGCAGCAATTACGCTACAATCGCGAGAACGGTGCTTGTGTTTTAAGCGCAGCGCACCCGCCCTCCAGGTGGAGGCAGGAGGCAGGAGGCAGGAGGCAGGAGGCAGAAAATGATAAATGCCTGATTCTCTGCTACGCGCTGAAATACTTCTCGCAGAAGTAACATGGCGCGTGAGGCAGGAACTTCGGGATGTTGTAATACTTGTCCTTGATCGGCCTCAGCACATGCTCCCGGTATTGCGCATAATCAAAACCGTAGCCCAGTACAAAATAGAACGTCACGCCGCGCAGCACAAACTGCCGGACTTCCACACGCCGGAAATATGGCGAGTATTGCGCCAGGTCGGGTGCGGATTTTCTCACGATCACCATGTCGCGCCCGCCGAACTGGTGGAAATCGGTGACGATGTCATCCTGCCGCGCGTAATGCGAACCCTCGCCGAACACGACGAAGTTCTTGCCGTAATGGTAGGAGATGATCGCCGCCGAAGTGTAGCCGTCGGCAGCCAGAATGAATCCTTGCTGCTCGAACGGCCTCACCTTCTCCACAATCTCGTTGTTCTTGAACATGAACACGATGCCGTCGTACAGCTTGTGCTGCTTCCAGGTGTCCATAGGCAGAACTGCGATCACCGCAATGGCCACCAGATGTGCCGCGCTGAACCATGCCATGAACTTGAGCGACTTCTTCAACTCTTCGCGCGACAGGAACAGGTACAGCAGCAAATAGAAGAAAGGATAGAACGCCAGCACCCAATGCAGGCCGATGACTTTCTTGAACGACAGCAGCATGAAAGCCGCCATCGGCAGCAGAAAGGCGCAGGCGAACAATCTGTAGTGGTCGCGCCTGATCTTGCGCCCGAATTCCGCGCGATGCTTGAACAGGTAATATACGACCGGCGGCGTCATCAAATATATCTGCGTACCAATAAAGATCGCCACCTTGCCCAGCGAGAACTCTTCGCCTTCGTTACGGTTGTACAGATTGAACAGGATATTGTCCCAGCAATGCGTGTAATTCCACCAGAGATTGAGCAACGCGAACGGTAGCGCCGCGAGGAACAGCAGGGCTGCGCCCTTGAGCTTGCCCCTGCCGCCGAGAACAAAGTACGACAGATAGCCCAGCCCGAGCAGCACGGCAAAATATTTCGACAGAAACGCCAGGCCGAATAAAACGCCGGACAACGCGTACCAGCCCATGCTGTCCCGTTGCAACGCCTTGACCAGCGCCGCGACGGACAGGAACGCGAACAGGATCAGCGGCGTGTCGGTCGTGATCAGCACGTTCAAAATATTCAGCGGCGAAACCAGATACAGGATCGCCACCAGTGCCGCCTTATTCTCGTCGTGCGGCTTGAGCAGTTGATAGATGCCGAGACCGATCAGCGAGGAAAGCAGGATGGCAGGCAAGCGCAGCATCACTTCCGAGCTGCCAAAATAAAGCAGCATCTGAAGTATCCAGCCAACCATGGGCGGATGATCGTAGTAACCGAGATCGGGATGATGTGCCCAGACGATGAAATAAGCCTCGTCGCCCGACATGGGAAGTAACCACGCGAGGATGAACTTGATCGCCAGCGTGGCCAGCAGAATGAACTTGAAGGACGCGTTCAGATTCATCAGCTTCATTTTGCAGAATTACCCATGAATTTCCTTTGCCAGTTCGGCGAGTGAAATTGCCTCGATATCCTCGGCAATGCGATAGCGCTCCTTGCCCGGATAAACGACAAACTTGCGCAACGGGTTAAGGTCGGCGCAGGCCGCATGGAAGCCGCGCTCCACCCTGGGCGCCAGACTGCGCTTGATCTCGATGGCGCACAGCTTGCCGTCCGGCCAGGCCAGCAACAGGTCGATCTCGGCACCGCCGCTGGTGCGGTAAAAATAAGCTTGCACATCGCTTCCCTGTGCGGCAGCCAGCAGATTCTCGATGACAAAGCATTCCCAGCTTGCCCCCACCACGGGGTGGGCAAGCAGTGTTTCCTTGTCCGCGATGCCGAGCAAGGCATGAACCAGGCCGCTGTCGCGCACATAAACCTTGGGCGCCTTGACCAGACGCTTGCCCAGATTGGCGTGCCAGGGAGGCAGGCGGCGCACCAGCAACAGGTCAACCAGCAAATCCAGGTAACTGCCCGCAGTCTTCACATCCACGCCCAGATTGCGCGCCAACTGGGCCGTGTTGAGCAAACCTCCCTGATGATGCGCGAGCATGCCCCAGAAGCGGCGCAGCGTTTCGGCGGCGATGCGCGGGCCGAACTGCGGAATGTCGCGCTCAAGATAAGTGCGGATGAAATCCTGCCGCCAGCGCAGGCTGCGCGCCTCATCTTTTGCGAGCAGACTTTCCGGAAACCCGCCGCGCACCCACAGCACATCGTCGGGCAGATGCGGCGTTTCCAGAATCTGAAAGGGGGAAAGTTCGAGGTAAGCGATGCGCCCGGCCAGCGTTTCGCCGGTTTGCTTGAGCAGGTCGAGCGATGCGGAACCCAGCAACAAATACTGCCCAGCCCGCCGCCCGGCACGACGATTCTTGTCTATGAGGCCGCGCAGCACGGGAAACAGACCGGGCACCCGATGCACCTCATCGAGGATGACCAGCTTGTCGCCGTGATCGGCGAGATAAAGCTCCGGCTGCGCGAGCCTGGCCCTGTCCTGCTCGGATTCCAGATCGAGGTAAAGCGCTTGCCCGCCTTGGGCGTTGCCCACCTCCAGCGCCAGCGTGGTCTTGCCCACCTGGCGCGGCCCCAGCAATGCCACCGCCGGGGAACTAGCGAGTGCGTCGGCGAGTATCGGGATGAGGGTACGCTTAATCATACTTGCAATTATGGAGTTCCATTCCATGAATTGCAAGGATTATTCTGGCAAGGAAAAACCGGCCTGCTCGTCACGCATGCTTTTGCTTGCGGCCATTACGGCAGTATTGAGTTGTGCGGTTCGGAAGCGGAATCGGGTACCGTGCCACCCTGCCGTGATTAAGCTGCTTTTCTCTCCATCACGAACGCGATCGCGAATGACTCGGCCAGCGCGATCAAGGGCATGGGATGGTTGGCGGCGAGCATGCACCGTTCGGGTTCAGCGCCGCAAAAATATTTCACTTCACCCCTTGAAGCCCGTGAAACCGCCCCCATTTGTCCTTCCACGTATTGCCCATGGAACCCGAATGCCATTTTGGAGAAAGAAGCAGATGGAACAGAACGAAGCCGCACCACAACAGGATCAGGTTGCGCCAGCCGAAGCCACGCCCGAAGTCATGCCCAGCCTGGAAGAATCGCTCAAGGCTGCCGAACTCAAGGCGCAGGAACATTACGACGCCTGGATGTATGCCAAGGCCGAAGGCGAGAACATCCGCCGCCGCGCGCAGGAAGACATCAGCAAGGCACAGAAATTTGCCGTGGAGCGTTTCTCCGGCGAGATGCTGGCGGTGATGGATAGTTTGCAGGCCGGGATGGCGGTGCAAACCGGGAACGTGGAGAGCTTCAAGAGCGGCATGGAGCTGACGCTCAAACAGCTCGC
Organism: Nitrosomonadales bacterium; assembly: GCA_016199835.1. Lineage (GTDB taxonomy): Bacteria > Pseudomonadota > Gammaproteobacteria > Burkholderiales > Gallionellaceae > JACQFX01. The sequence goes on from JACQFX010000013.1 coordinate 109,228, forward strand.
CAGCGTGTTCGAGAAATTCAACATCAGGGAAATCAACCCGGTCGGCGAAAAGTTCGATGCACACAAGCATCAGGCCATCGGCATGCTGGAAAGCGAGCAGGAAGCGAACACCGTGGTGAGCGTGATGCAGAAGGGCTATACGCTGAATGACCGTGTGCTGCGCCCGGCGCTGGTGATGGTGGCAAAAGGAAAGGAATAAAAACGCCCTCTCCGTAGGATGGGGGGAGCGTAGCGCAACCCATCGGAACCCTTGGCCGCAATGATGGGTTGCTCCGCGCTCCCCCCATCCTACTTGAAATTCTCCGCCCTGCCCTCATCTTAAGCGGCAAGGCAGCAGAACGGATTCTGATTTTTACGCATTCAATCGAAAGGAAAGAAAATGGGAAAAATTATCGGTATTGACCTCGGCACCACCAACTCGTGCGTCGCCATCATGGAGGGCGGCAAATCCAAGGTGATCGAGAACGCGGAGGGCGCGCGCACCACACCGTCCATCATCGCCTACATGGAAGACGGCGAGATACTGGTCGGCGCGGCAGCCAAGCGCCAGGCCGTGACCAACCCCAAGAACACGCTGTACGGCGTGAAGCGCCTGATCGGTCGCCGCTTCGAAGAGCCCATGGTGCAGAAGGACATCGCCATGGTGCCCTACTCCATCGTCAAGGCCAAGAACGGCGACGCATGGGTCAAGGTGCGCGACAAGGACATCTCCGCGCCGGAGATTTCCGCGCAAGTGCTGGTCAAGATGAAGAAGACCGCCGAGGATTATCTGGGCGAGCCGGTCACCGAAGCCGTGATCACTGTGCCCGCCTATTTCAACGACTCGCAGCGCCAAGCCACCAAGGATGCAGGCCGCATCGCCGGTCTGGATGTAAAGCGCATCATCAACGAACCCACCGCAGCCGCGCTGGCTTTCGGCCTGGACAAGCAGGAAGGCGACCGCAAGATCGCGGTGTATGACCTCGGCGGCGGAACCTTCGACATCTCCATCATCGACATCGCCGAGATCGACGGCGAGCACCAGTTTGAAGTGCTGTCCACCAACGGCGACACCTTCCTCGGCGGCGAAGACTTCGACATGCGCGTGATCGAGCATCTGGTGGAAGAGTTCAAGAAGGAAAGCGGCATCGACCTGAAGAAAGACATGCTGGCGCTGCAACGTCTGAAGGACGCGGCAGAAAAAGCCAAGATCGAACTGTCTTCCGCGCAGCAGACTGAAGTAAACCTGCCCTATATCACGGCGGATGCCACCGGCCCGAAACACCTGGCTGTGAAAATCACGCGCGCCAAGCTGGAAAGCCTGGTGGAAGACCTGGTTGCGCGCACCATCGAGCCGTGCAAGATCGCCATGAAGGACGCGGGCGTTTCCGCATCCGACATCGCCGACGTAATCCTGGTCGGCGGCCAGACGCGTATGCCCATGGTGCAGGAAAAAGTGAAGGCCTTCTTTGGCAAGGAGCCGCGCAAGGACGTGAACCCGGATGAAGCTGTGGCCGTCGGCGCTGCAATCCAGGGCGGCGTGCTGCAAGGCGAAGTGAAGGACGTGCTGTTGCTCGACGTGACACCGCTGTCGCTGGGCATTGAGACCATGGGCGGCGTGATGACCAAACTCATCAAGAAGAACACCACCATCCCGACCAAAGCCTCGCAAGTGTTCTCCACTGCGGAAAACAACCAGTCCGCCGTGACCATCCACGTGCTGCAAGGCGAGCGTGAGGTGGTTTCCGGCAACAAGAGCCTGGGCCAGTTCAACCTGTCCGACATTCCCCCCGCACCGCGCGGCATGCCACAGATCGAAGTGACTTTCGACATCGACGCCAACGGCATTTTGCACGTCAGCGCGAAGGACAAGGCCACGGGCAAGGAGAACAAGATCAAGATCCAGGCCAGCTCCGGTTTGAGCGAAGCCGAGATTCAGCGCATGGTGCAGGACGCCGAGATGCACGCCGACGAAGACAAGAAGACCGTCGAAGTGGTCACCGCGCGCAACCAGTTGGATGCGCTGATCCATTCCACGAAGAAGTCGCTGACCGAATACGGCGAGCACCTGACTGCGGATGAAAAGTCTGCGATCGAAGCGGCATTGAAAGATGCCGAAGAAGCCGTGAAGGGCGACGACAAGGCAGCCATAGACGCTAAGTCCGAAGCGCTGGCGACCGCCGCGCAAAAGCTGGGCGAGAAGATGTACGCCGCCGAACAGGCCAAGGCACAGGCGGGCGGCGAGCCTAGCGGCGGCGCGCAAGCCGAACCGGCCAAGGATGAAGGCGATGTGGTGGATGCGGAGTTCACCGAAGTGAAAGACAAGAAGTAGGTCGGGCTAGGCCCGACATGGCGGGCAAAGCCCGCCCTACAGGCTTGATAATGTAAGGGGTGGGGCGCATGCGCCCCACCGTCACATGGAAAAATATGAGTAAGCGCGACTATTACGAAACCCTCGGCGTCAACCGCGACGCGTCGGACGAAGACATAAAAAAGGCTTATCGCAAACTCGCGATGAAGCATCATCCCGACCGCAATCCGGACAATCCCAAAGCGGAGGAACACTTCAAGGAAGCCAAGGAAGCTTACGAAACCTTGAGTGACGGCCAGAAGCGCGCGGCTTACGATCAGTATGGCCACGCTGCGTTCGAGGCGGGCGGCATGGGCGGCGGCAGCCCGTTCGGTGCAGGCGGCGCGCAAGGCTTCGATTTCTCCGACATCTTCGGCGACATCTTTGGCGGCGGCGGACGCGGGCGCAGCAATGTGCATCGCGGCGCCGACCTGCGCTACAACCTGGAGATCACGCTGGAGCAGGCCGCACGCGGCACCGAGACACAGATCCGCGTGCCGACCATGTCCGAGTGCGAGACCTGCAAGGGCACGGGCGCCAAGCCAGGCACCAGCCCGACCACCTGCGGTACCTGCGGCGGCCATGGTCAGGTACGCATGCAGCAAGGCTTCTTCTCCATCCAGCAGACCTGTCCACGCTGTCACGGCAGCGGCAAGCAGATCACTTCGCCGTGCGCATCGTGCCACGGCGCGGGACGCATCAAACAGCACAAGACCCTGTCCGTGAAGATCCCGTCTGGCGTAGACAATGACGACCGCATCCGCTTGTCCGGCGAAGGTGAGGCTGGCGCCAACGGCGGCCCATCGGGCGACCTGTATGTGGTCATCCATATTGCCGCACACCCCGTGTTCCAGCGAGACCACAACGACCTGCATTGCGAAATGCCAATCAGTTTCACCACCGCCGCACTCGGTGGCGAGATCGAAATCCCTACACTGGATGGCTCGGCGCGCATCAAGATCCCCGCCGAGTCGCAAAGCGGCAAGATATTCCGTCTGCGCGGCAAAGGCATCAAGGGCGTGCGTAGCGCGACCTACGGCGACCTGCATTGTCATGTGGTGGTGGAAACGCCGATCAACCTCACCGAACGCCAGAAAGAATTGCTGCGCGAATTCGAAGCAATCAACGAGACCGACAGCGCCCGTCACAGCCCCCGTGCAAAATCCTGGATGGACAAGGTCAAGGAGTTTTTCGGCTGAAGCCGAAAAACTCCTTGACCTTGCGGTGAAGGCTAACTGGCGAAGCAAGTTAAGGGCGAAGCCCGGTCGTAGCCACAAATTGGAAGACCTGTTAACCACGGAAGACACGGATAGCACGGAAAAATCAGAACATAGAGCAAGAGGTGTTTCCGTGTTATCCGTGTCTTCCGTGGTTGCATGATTTTTGATTCACATCCTGAGTGCGCATACGCGCCCAGCAAAAAACGGAGGCGTCCATGCAAATACAATCCCTGGGTCACGTCGTCCTCAAGGTGCGCGACCTCGAGCGTTCCGTCACTTTTTATCGCGATGTACTCGGCATGAAGGAAGTGATGCGCTATCGCGGCGCAATGGCATTCTTTTCATTCGGCTCCAACCACCACGATCTCGGCCTGCTGCAACTCGGCGACCGGGCTGCCCTGCCCGACCCATACAGCCTCGGTCTGTACCATGTCGCATTCAAGGTGGGGGATACGCTGGATGAGTTGCGCGAATGCAAGACACATCTGGAACAGCATGGCGTGCAGCTCATCGGCATGAGCGATCACGGCGTCAGCCAGTCGCTGTATCTGGCTGATCCGGACGGCAACGAGATCGAATTATTCGTGGACGCCGATCCTGCAAGCTGGCGCGGCCGTGTGGATCAGGTGATGACGACCAAGCCCTTGCGGCTCTGAATCACTCGACGCGGAAAGTCCTCTGGTCTTCCGGAACAACCATCTGGGACAGGATATCGGTCAGGGCACTCTTGCCCTCCCCCTTGAACTCGAGGAATTTTATCCCTATGCGAAACATGCCATGATCGGCGGATAGTACGGTGTACAGCATGCGGCTGCGGATCTCGATGATGTTTTCCGGCAGTCCGGTGTGCCGGGGCGGTATAGCAAGCAACATGACTATCGAGTCTTCCACGAAGATGTTCTCGTCAGCAAGGATGCTCGCCCCTCTCGTGGAGACGTCATGCGTGCGCCCATGGAATATCTCGTTCTTGTCCCCGGTCTTGCGGACTATGGCTACCCGCCAATGCACCGGATGTCTTGTAGCCCGCCTGTGTTCCGGTGTGTCTGTCGCCGCACCGCCCTTGTAGTTCTTCATTCCCCGCTGTCCGCTCCGGAAATTTCATGCGGCATGCCGCGATATGCGTTGCTCGCTCTTTGTCCACTCGGCAGGCCAATTTTCGCAGGCGCCCCCGTCAGGAACTCTATCCAGCTTCAGATTCTACCCGAATACCCTAAAACGGTTGTTCCGAATCCAGCCGCATGGAATCCTTCCACACCGTTTCCTTGCCATCACTCAGGCGTCAGCAACATCAATTCCTGCGCATCGAGATAGCACCACTCCCCTTCCGGCAGCTCCAGCGCCGCAAGCTCCAGACGTCCGATCTGCGTGCGGCGCAAAGCCACGCAATGATTGCCCGCTGCGGCCAGCATACGTTTTACCTGATGATATTTCCCCTGCTCCAGCACGATTTCGATTTCGTGCGCAGACAACCGTCGGCAAATCTCCGCCGCCAATGGCGCGGGCTCGTCGTGCAGCTTGACGCCGCCCAGCAACTGCGAGACAAGTTCAGGTGTCACGGGATCCTGCGTCGTGGCCACATAGATTTTCGGGATGTGCCGCCTGGGAGAAGACTGCGCGTGGATGAATGCGCCATCATCGGACATCAACAGCAAGCCGGTGGTGTCGTGATCGAGGCGGCCCACCGGCTGCACATCACGCAAGGCGAATGGCTCGGGCAGCAGGCTCAACACGCCGGGATGGTGACTGGGTTTGCGCGAACATTCGTAGTTTGCCGGTTTGTGCAGCGCAATGTACACGTGCTCGCGGTAACGCCACTGCTCGTCAAACAGGGAAAAAACCAGGCCGTCGGTTTCGATCTCCATGCGGTGATCGGTAAGAACCTCCCCGGCGAAACTCACATCGCCGACGGCGATCAATTCACGACACCATTTGCGTGTGCCGAAACCTTGCGATTGCAGGATACGATCCAGGGATAGCTTGCTCATGGCAGTGCGGTAGCGGTAGCGCTGCTCATGGGAATGTCAAACAAGGCCACCAGCCTTGCTATTTGGCGTCCTTCGCGCAGCGGAAGCCCAGATCGATCAATGCCGTATCGGGGCGCTGATGCATGCGTCTTGCCGCGCGGAATATCACGCTGAGCGAATCATAATGGCCCGAGCTGGTCATTCCGCCGCGCACTACACGGTGCGCCTTGCCGTAGTAGCGTATCGCAGGGTCAGGGGTTGCACCGGGATAGGCATCGTACCAATCGGCCACCCACTCCGAAACATTGGCCGCCAGGTCATAGACGCCATAAGCTGATTTGTCGCCAGGGAACGAGCCCGAAGGCGAATACGGCGCATCGGAGTCTTCAGCCATGGCGTTGATCTTCTTCGGGTCCCATTGATTGCCCCATGGATATTCGAATCCTTCGGGACCGCGCGCGGCCTTTTCCCATTCGGCTTCGGATGGCAGGCGTTTGCCCGCCCACTCGCAATAGTCGTTCGCATCACTCCAGGTAACAGTCGTTACCGGCAAGGCATCGCGGGCAGTCTGCATCTTGTCCAGTTCCGCCAGTATGGCTTCCCGGGTCATCTGGTTCACGTCCCTGTCCAGCTTGAAACGATCACTGGCCATGTTGCGCAGATGCTCCAGTGGCAGATCAGCCAGGAACTCGTTGCTCAGGTTGTAACCGTTACTCACCCAACTGTCTGGTGGCCTGTGCCCGGTAGCTCGCCAGAAGTCGAAATACTGGCCATTGGTGACTTCGTACTTATCCATGAAATAAGCCGGGAGATTGACCTTATGCGCGGGGCGTTCGTTGATATACAACTGTTCATTGAAGCCATACGGATTGAGCGCATTGGCCTGGCGCCACATGGCGGCATTCTCTTCCTTGTTGCTGCCCATGCTGAACTCGCCAGCCGGGATCAGCACCATGCCGTCATCGGCAGGCTGGGTCGGCGCAGCCACTTCTGCTGCGCATGCGGCACCACCGGATAAACCCAGAAAAAGAATAGCCGCTAACAAATAATTAATTCGCATCTTTGGCGCACCTGAATCCGAAACTGGAATTCTTGATATTCTGTTTGAAATAACTGCGGTTGAACACTGGCGCGGAAACACCGCACTGATAATACGAGCAATCGAACCACGAGCCACCCTTCAACACCTTGTACTGCTCGCCGTAATTCTCGCTCGGCCAGTTGTTGCCGGGATATTGTGTGTACCAGGAATCGGTCCATTCCCACACATTGCCCGACATGTCGTACAAACCATAAGGGCTCTTGCCGCCTTCGAACGCACCCACGGGCGTGGTGTCGCCGTCCATTTTGAGCGTTTTCCAGCGCACGGGCGAATTGAGCCTGGTCGCATCGAAGTCGTCGCCCCAGGGAAAGTAACGATCGTCATCCGCACCGCGCGCGGCCTTTTCCCATTCGATATCGGTCGGCAAACGCTTGCCCGCCCATACGCAATAATCATGGGCGTCGAACCATGAGACGAAGACCACAGGATGATCCACCTTGCCTTGCGGATAAGTGCGATTGCGGAAATGGCCGGGCGACTTGCGGTTGGTCGCATCGATGAACTGCTTGTATTGCAGGTTCGTGACTTCGTACTTATCCATCCAGAATGCCTTGGTCTCGGCGGTATATTGCGGGCCTTCATCGGGCAGGCGGTTGTTCGTCCCTCGCTGGAATTTTCCCGCCGGGATCAATACCATCCGGTGCGGTTCCTGGCCGATGCGGGTTTCCGCGTAATACATCGGCACGCTCATGCCCGCTGTGGCACTGGGCGGCGGGGCTACATCCATGCCGTTCAGGTAGGGATCGTTATAAGCCTTCTTTTCTGTCTTCACGTCGGCCACGCGCACGATGGGGCCGCTCTCACCCGAGGTATGGCATTCCTCGCAATCGCTGGCCATCTTCGAATTGAATTCGTCTACCTGGCTTCTTTCATGGCAGGAATGGCAGGTCTCGGTTGCCTGGATGACATGCTGGTAGGGGATATCGCCGCCCATATCCCTGGCTGGCGCCCCTGCGGGAATGGCAAACGACAAAAATAAAACGAGGTGAGTAAATTTCAATGACATCGATTCCGACCTGAAAATTCAAACGCGAAAGCATTTTCCCATGATATGGAAGACGAACTCAAGCGAACTTATCGGCCTTGCAGATGCGGTTTTCAAGCTCACCACATCCTACCGGCTTTCCAGCTCTTCCCAGCGCGCCATGAGTTTGAGCAACTCATCCTCGATAAGTGCCGTACGCTCCTGCAATTGTCTGGCGTGCGAAGGATTGTCGCGATACAGGTCGGCGCTGCCCAGAGCGGCGACTATCTCTTCCTGTTCGCGCTCCAGCACCGCGATGCGCTGCGGTATCTCATCGAGTTCGCGCTGCTCCTTGAAACTTAACTTGCTGGCCGGCTTGGCTTTTGCGGGAGCCGGAGCTGTTGCAACTTTCGGTGCCGGGGCCGCTTTCACGGCTGCCTGCTGATCAGCCATAAACTTCTTCACACGCACCCAGTCTTCGTAACCGCCGACATATTCCATCAGCTTGCCGTCGCCCTCGAAGGCGATGACCTGCGTCACCACGTTGTCGAGGAAGGCGCGGTCATGGCTGACCAGGAACAGCGTGCCATCGTATTGCGCCAGAAGCTCCTCCAGCAGTTCCAGCGTTTCGATGTCGAGATCGTTGGTCGGCTCATCCAGCACCAGCACATTGGCCGGGCGCGTGAACAAACGCGCCAGCAGCAAACGATTGCGCTCACCGCCGGACAGCGATTTCACCGGCGAACGCGCGCGTTCCGGTGCGAATAAAAAATCGCCGAGATAGCTGATGACGTGTTTCTTCACGCCGCCGATCTCGATGAAATCCGAGCCCTGGCTGATGGTGTCGGCCAGCGTCATCTCGTCGTTGAGTTGCGCGCGCAACTGGTCGAAATAGGCCACGCTGAGCTTGGTACCCAGCTTGACGCTACCGCTGTCCGGTTCCATCTCGCCCAGAATTATTTTCAGCAACGTGCTCTTCCCCGCGCCATTGGAGCCGAGCAGGCCGATCTTGTCGCCGCGCTGGATGCGGCAGGAGAAATCGTTGATAACTTTGCGCGCGCCGAATGTCTTGCTGACATTGCTGAGCTCAGCCACCAGCTTGCCCGAGCGGTCGCCCGCCTCCAGATTCATCTCGACCTTGCCGACCTTTTCGCGCCGCGCCGTGCGTTCCAGGCGCAACGCTTCCAGCCGCCGCACGCGGCCTTCGTTGCGCACGCCGCGCGCCTTGATGCCCTGGCGTATCCACACCTCTTCCTGCGCCAGCACCTTGTCGAACTTGGCGTTATGCACGGCCTCATCCGCCAGCATCTGTTCCTTGGTGCGCAGGTAAGCCGCAAAATTGCCGGGGAAGCTCGCAAGCTTGCCGCGATCCAGTTCGACGATGCGCGTGGCAACATTGTCCAGGAAGCGCCGGTCGTGGGTCACGAACAGCACACTGCCGCGAAAATTATTCAGCAGCCCTTCCAGCCATTCGATGGATGCAAAATCCAGATGGTTGGTCGGCTCGTCGAGGATCAGCACGTCCGGCTCGGCCACCAGCGCCTGCGCCAGCGCCACGCGCTTGCGCACGCCGCCGGACAGATCGCCCACGCGCGCGTCGCCGTTCAATTCCAGACGCTGGATCGCGGTCTCGATGCGTGCCTGCACCGCCCAGCCATCCTGCGCTTCGAGCGCGGTTTGCAGCGGCTGCATCGCCTCCAGCAGTTTTTCGTAATCGGCATCCGGCTCGGCAAGCTGGTGCGAGAGATGATGGTAATCGGTGATGATCCGATGCAGTTCGCCCAGACCGCGCGCCACTTCGTCGAACACCGTCGCATCCGCATCCAGCACCGGCTCCTGGCTCACGTAACAGATGCGCACGCCGGGCGCACGCCACACCAGGCCGTCGTCCAGCGCTGCCTGTGCAGCCAGAATTTTCAGCATGCTGGACTTGCCGCCACCGTTGCGTCCGATCAGGCCGACGCGCTCGTTCTCGTCGAGTTGAAAATCTACATGATCCAGCAGTGCTACGTGGCCGAAGGCAAGAGCAGCTTTGTCGAGGGTGATGAAAGGCATAACGGAAAGAGGCTGTGGCAAGTAAAATGAGGCGCGCATGATACCAGCCTATGCCTTACTGATCTGGCACATATGCACCAGAATGCATTTCTCTGTCGTTGTGGTAAAGTGAGCCGAGATTAGACGGTTTACTGGAAGCCGCCAGCACAATCAAAATCGAGACCGTTCCATGCATGAGCCCGGCATCACCGATTCATCGCATAACAATATCCTCAAGATTGTCCTGATCTATGCCGTGTTCGCCGGGCTATGGATATTGCTGTCGGACGCGGCGCTGCTCCGGATATTCGACGACCCCGAACAGCTTGCGGTTGCCGAGACCCTCAAAGGCTGGCTATTCGTAGCACTCACGTCATTGCTGCTCTATTTCACCCTGAGAAAACTGGCCGGACGCCATGCCGGAAGCGGCGTGCCCTTGCGGCACAGCGGACTGATAGCCTGGAAACGCTGGCAGTTTTACCTGTTCGCCGTAACAGTGACTCTGCTGACCTTGCTGCTGCGCCAGAACATCGCCGTATCGTTCGGCGAACGTCCGCTGCTGGTCATGTTCATGTTTCCCATCATCCTGAGCGCGGCACTCGGAGGGGGCGGGCCGGGGCTGGTTTCCACGCTCATCGCGGCGTTGTCTGTCACTTATTTCGTCTCACCCACCGGCAATTTCAGCATCGGGCAGGCGCATAACCTGCTGCAATTGGGCTTCCTGGTCGCCAATGGTCTGCTCGTCAGCCTGCTCAGCACGATGCTGCACCTGGCATGGCGCCGTTCTGAAAGTGAACGCCAGAATGCCGAAACCAGCCTGGCCGAAAAAATCCGCACACTGCAACTGCTCAACGCCATCGCCGCAGGCTCGACTGACGCCATCTTCGCAAAAGACCTGCAAGGACGATATGTGCTGTTCAACAGGGCGGCCGAACAAAACGTCGGCAAGCCCGCGTCAGAAGTATTGGGCCGCGACGATACCGCGATCATGAAACCGGAGGATGCGCGCCTTGTCATGGCCGATGACAAACGCATCATATCCGAAAACAAAACCATCACCTGGGAACACACCTTATCCATGCCGAATGGAACAAGAGTCTTCCGTACCACCCAGGGGGTATTGCGCGACACTGACGGCAAAGTGACCGGTGTGTTCGGTATCGCCCGCGACATCACGGATCTCAAGACGACCGAAACGGCATTGCGCCAAGAGCGCGACCGCAACCAGCGCTATCTGGACACCGTCCAGAACATCATGGTCGCACTGGATACCGAAGGCCGCATCACCATGATCAACCATTACGGTTGCTCGCTGCTCGGTTATGCGGCGGACGAATTGATCGGGCGCAACTGGTTCGCATGCTGTCTGCCCAGCCCCGAAGGCAAGGAGATCGTTTATCCCTTGTTCCGCCAGGTCATGGCCGGCCAGCAGTCTGCCGAATATTTCGAGAATGCCGTGCTGTGCCGCGACGGCAGCCAGCGCATGATCTCCTGGCACAACACCCTGTTCACCGACGAATCAGGGAAAATCGTCGGCACACTCAGTTCCGGCGAAGACATCACCGAACGCCATCGCGTCGAGGATGCCTTGCATGCGCAAGAGGCCACTTACCGCTCATTGTTCGAGAACATGATGAACAGCGTCGTCCATTCCCGCGTCATTTTTGAAGGCGACAAAGCGGTAGATCTGCTATATCTCTCGGTCAATCCGGCGTTCGCCGAGGTCACCGGCATCACCGCACCCGTGGTCGGACGCAGGGTCAGCGAGATCATCCCGGGTTATTGCGAGCACAACCCGGAGTCGCTGGAAATATTCGGGCGCGTCGCCGCGACGGGCGTGCCGACGCGCTGGGAACATTACCTGACAGAGATCGGTCGCTGGCTCTCGTTCATGATCTACTCGCCCGCTTCCGGCGAGATCATCATCGTGAGCGAAAACATTACCGAGCGCAAAAAAGCCGAAGCGCAATTGCTCAAGCTCGCGCAAGCAGTCGAACAAAGCCCGGAAAGCATCACCATCACCGACCTCGATGCCAGGACCGAATACGTGAACGAATCGTTCGTGCGCAACAGCGGCTACAGCCGCGAAGACCTCATCGGCCAGAATCCGCGCATCCATCAGTCGGGCAAAACGCCGAAAGAAACTTACGACGCCCTGTGGAAGAGCCTGACAGAAGGCAGGACATGGGATGGCGAGCTGTATAACAAACGCAAGGACAGCAGCGAATATGTCGTGCATGCCATCATCAGCCCGATCCGCCAGGCGGACGGGGATATCACCCACTACGTGTCGGTGGAAGAGGACATCACGGACAAGAAGCGCGCCGAATCGGAGATCCGCCGCCTGGCCTATTACGACACGCTCACCGACCTGCCCAATCGCGCCTTGCTGCTGGATCGCCTCGGCATGGTATTGCCTATCGTGCAACGCCAGCAGCGGCATGACGCATTGCTGGTATTCAATCTCGACCGTTTCAAGAACGTCAACGACACCAGCGGGCAAACCGTCGGCGATGCCTTGCTCAAGGCAGTCGCCGCAAGGCTGGGCCATGTATTGCGCGAGGGCGATGTGCTGACCCGGCTGTCCGGCGACGAATTCGCCATCCTGCTGCTCGACCTGGCGCCGCTGGAACATGCCGCCGCACACCAGACCATGCATGTGTCAGAAAAGATTCACTCCAGCCTGCGCGAGCCATTCAGGATAAACGAAGAGCAAATCATGCTTACCGCCAGCATCGGCATCGCGCTGTTCCCAGGTGAAGATTCCGATACGCCGCTGGACATCCTGCGCCGCGCCAACAGCGCATTACACCAGTCCAAGGCGGCTGGCGGCGCGCAGACCACGCTGTTCGAGCACAGCATGGACGAGAATGCCAAGCAACGTTTCCGCATCGAACGCGAACTGACGCTGGGCATTCCGGCAGGGCAATTGCGCCTTTACCTGCAACCGCAAGTGGACTCTTCCGGCAAGATGGTCGGGGCCGAAGCGCTCGTGCGCTGGCAACATCCGGAACTCGGCCTGATCCCGCCCGGGGTGTTCATTCCCATCGCCGAAGAATCCGATCTCATCATCGAGATCGGGCGCTGGGTATTCCGCCAGGTCTGCAAGTTGCTCACGCATGAGGCCTTGCTTGGCCGGACTTTCCGCATCGCGGTCAACATCAGCCCGCGCCAGTTCCGCCAGCCCGATTTCGTGGCCTGGGTCAGGAACGAACTCGCTGTCAGCGGTGCGGAGCCGACCCATCTCACGTTCGAGGTGACGGAAAGCGTGGTGATAGCGGACATTGGCAGTGTGATCGCACGGATGAACGAACTATCCGTCATGGGTATCCATTTCGCCATAGACGATTTTGGCACCGGCTACTCCTCGCTGGCCTATCTCAAACGCCTGCCCATCCACGAACTCAAGATCGACAAAATCTTCGTACAGGATGCCCCTTCCGACCCGGACGATGCCGCGCTGGTCGAAACCATACTCGCGGTGGCCAAACACATGCACTTGAAGGTCGTGGCAGAAGGCGTGGAGACCGCCGCGCAGGCCGACTTCCTGAATGCCCGTGCGACTGTTATTCACCAGGGCTTCCTGTTCGGCAAACCCGAACCCATGGAAGCCTGGCTCGAAGACCTGAAACAGCGCGGTGCTTGAAACCAATCTGCTTCCTTCTGTCGATCCGAAATGTTGCCGGCGCAAGAAGCCGACTTCCATGCACAGCCGGTAAGCCGTCCCGCAGAAAGCACTTCCTTCGATCAGGGATGTGCTGCACGCGTTTTACGATAGAATGCACGGCGCGCCCCGGTAGCTCAGTGGATAGAGCGACCCCCTCCTAAGGGGTAGGCCACACGTTCGATTCGTGTTCGGGGCACCAACGATTCGTGTTCGGGACAGCAATCAGATAAATACTATCATGCCATCCAGTCGCCCCCCCATTACTCGCGCTCACCGCTCAGGGTGGATACGCTACGTTGTGCTGTTGCCGTGGTCTGTGCTGGCGCTCTCCCTGCTCAGCACCTGGCTGCTGCGAATGCAAGCCCAGCATGACATCCAGCAGGATTTGCAGATTGAGTTCAATGCCCGGGCGCACGAAACGTTCAGTCTGGTCGAACAGCGCATGCAGACTTACGAAAAAGTGCTGTATGGCGCAAGAGGATTATTCGCCGCATCCGATGAGGTGCGCAGAGACGAGTTTCGTGCTTATGTCCATGCGCTGAATCTGGATAAGACCCATCCCGGTATCCGGGGCATGGGATTTGCCATGGTCATTCCCCCCGAGCTCAAAGATGGACATATAGCAGCCATCCGCAAGGAAGGCTTCCCTGACTACAGCATTCAGCCGGAAGGGATGCGCGATCTTTACACCGCAGTCGTCTATATCGAGCCGTTCGACCAGGAAAACCAGCAGACTCTCGGCTATGACATGTATTCCGATCTGGATCATCCGCTGAGCGGCGACCCGGCTCCGGGCAGCCGCCATAATGCCATGGCAAAATCACGCGACAGTGGCATGGCAACCATCTCCGGCAAGGTGAAGCTGATAACGGATACCGCAAATAATGAATATACACAGGCCGGATTCCTGATGTATCTGCCGGTCTACAGGAACGGCATCGTTCCTGGCACTGTCGCCGAACGCCGCGCCCAGTTGGCCGGCTGGGTCTACTTCCCGTTCCGCATGGATGGCCTGATGGTGGGCATACTCGGCGGCCAGGCCAGCGACATGGATATAGAAGTTCACGATGGGGAAATACTGACTGACGCGTCGGTCATGTACGACCCCGACTTCAGCAGCGGCGCCACCAGCGGCAGAGCATCGCTGTTCCATACCACCGAGCGCATCGAGATCGCGGGCCACTACTGGACAGTGACCGTGCGCTCCCTGGATGGTTTCGAGACGCGTCTGGACGGCGGGAAACCGCTGTTCATCACCTATGCCGGCGGCATCGCCAGCGCATTGCTGTTCCTGTTCGCCTGGCTGTTGATTTATGGCCGCACGCGCGCATTGCGCGACGCCAGTGAAATAGAGCGCAGCGAAACCCGTCTGTCCAACATCATCAACACGGCTCTCGACGCCGTGGTGCAAATGGATTCCGATGGACGCATCTCGGGCTGGAATAACCGCGCTGAAACCATCTTCGGTTGGCAGCGCGAGCAGGCTATCGGACGCCTGCTGCACGAGACCATCATTCCGCCGCAGCATCGCCAGGCGCACATCATGGGCATGAAGCATTTCCTGGAATCCGGCCATGGCCCCGTGCTCAATTCACGCTTCGAGATCACCGCCCTGCACAAGGATGGGCACGAGTTCCCCATAGAGCTGTCCATCACCCAGTTCAAGGTCGCCAACCAGAACCTGTTCACTTCTTTCATCCGCGACATCACCGAACGCAAACTGGCCGAAGAAGAATTGCAGCTCGCCGCCATGGTGTACGAAAGCAGCAGCGAAGCCATGGCGGTCACCGATGCGTCCAATCGCATCATCGCCGTCAATCCCTCCTTTGAAAAACTGACCGGCTACGATGAGCATGAAGTCCTGGGCAAAGATCCCAGGATCCTCAGCTCAGGCCGTCAGGACAGGACGTTCTATCAGGCCATGTGGCATGACATTAAAACCCTGGGTTATTGGCAAGGCGAATTGTGGGATAAACGCAAGAATGGGGATATTTACCCAAAGTCCCTGACCATCAATACCATCAAGGGCAGTGACGGCGAGATACACCGCTATGTGGCGCTGTTCTCCGACATCACCAAGAAAAAAGAGAGCGAGGAATTAATCTGGAAGCAGGCCAACTTCGATATGCTCACCGCCCTGCCCAACCGCCGCATGTTCCGCGACCGCCTCGATCAGGAGATCAAGAAAGCGCACCGTAGCGGCTTGCCTCTGGCGCTGATGCTGCTCGACCTCGACCGCTTCAAGGAGATCAATGACACGCTCGGCCACGATATGGGTGACGTGCTGCTCAAGGAAGCAGCCTTCCGCCTGTCCGCCTGCGTGCGTGAATCGGACACCGTGGCGCGGCTGGGCGGCGACGAGTTCACCATTATTCTGAGTGAACTGGACGATCCCGCCAGTGTTGACCGCATCGCCCGTGACATTATGCAAAAGCTCGCCGAGCCATTCTGCCTGGGCGACGAGACCGGCTACGTCTCGACCAGCATCGGCATCACCTTATACCCGGACGATGCCACCGAGATCGATTCCCTGCTCAAGAACGCCGATCAGGCCATGTATGCCGCCAAAAACCAGGGACGCAATCGGTCCAGCTATTTCACGCCATCCATGCAACAGAACGCGCAAGCACGCATGCGCATGGTCAGCGATTTGCGTAATGCAGTCCTGGCCGCTGATCAGTTCCTGCTGCATTACCAGCCCATAGTGGAGCTGGCCAGCGGCGCCATACACAAGGCGGAAGCGCTGATCCGCTGGCAGCATCCGGTGCATGGATTGATCAGCCCCGATCAATTCATCCCCATCGCCGAAGAAACCGGCTTGATCGTCGAGATCGGCGACTGGGTGTTCCACCAGGCCGCCGCCCAGGCAGTGCGCTGGCGCGCCATGCACGACCCGGAATTCCAGCTCAGCATCAACAAATCCCCGGTACAGTTCCGCGACATGAGCGGCACGCACTCTGCATGGTTCGAGCACCTGCAAGCGCTCGGCCTTCCGGGCAGCAGCATCACGGTGGAAATCACCGAAGGATTACTGCTGGATGCCAACACCAGCATCGCGGACCAATTGCTCGCCTTCCGCGATGCGGGCGTACAGGTAGCGATAGATGATTTCGGCACTGGCTATTCGTCACTGTCCTATCTCAAGCGCTTCGACATCGACTACCTGAAAATAGACCAGGCTTTCGTGCGTAACCTGAAGGCAGACTCGGACGATCTGGCGTTGTGCGAAGCTATCATCGTGATGGCGCACAGGCTGGACATCAAGGTGATCGCGGAAGGCATAGAAACCGAAGAACAGTGCGGCCTGCTGCTGGCTGCCGGGTGCGACTATGGGCAAGGCTACCTGTTCTCCAGGCCCATCCCCGCCGCCGCATTCGACGCATTCCTCAGCGAACAGCCCCGAAAAATCGACCGTGCCCACCCCTGACATCCCCGCTACTGCCGCAGCGCAAGCCATTTCCAGCATCCAGCGCAGAGTCGTCATCGCCGCCTGCTTCGGCACCTTCCTCGAATGGTACGATTTCCTCACCTTCGCCTCGCTCGCCACGTATTTCAGCGTGCTGTTCTTTCCGCCGGAGAATCCGACCGCCGCGCTGCTGGCGAGCCTCGCCACCTTCGGCGTCGGCATGCTGGTGCGTCCGCTGGGCGCGGCGCTATTCGGTTCGCTGGCCGACAAACATGGCCGCCGCCCGGTGTTCATCGCCACCATAGTACTCATGGGTGTAGCCACATTCGGTGTGGGCCTGCTGCCAACTTACCAGCAGGTCGGCCTGCTGGCGCCCGCGCTGTTGCTGGCTCTGCGCCTGTTGCAGGGCTTCTCGGTCGGCGGCGAAATCGGCGGCTCGGCGGTGTATCTCACCGAACACGCGCCGGCGAACCGGCGCGGCATCTATACCAGCGTGCTGCAATTGATGGGGCCGCTGGGCATACTGGCTTCCACGCTACAGATACTGTTGCTGCAAACGCTGCTGAGCGATGCCGATTTCCATGACTGGGGCTGGCGCGTGCCCTTCCTGCTTTCCGCTTTGCTGTTGCTGATTTCGATTAAGAGCCGCATGAACTTGCACGAGTCGCCGGTGTTCATCCGTATGAACGAGCAGCGCGCCGTATTGCGGACACCGCTGCGCGCCTGTTTCGCCGATGCACACACGCGCGGACGCATGGCGCTGCTGTTCTTCTGTATCTCCGCAGGCGGCTCGCTGCTGTTCTTCTCGTCGCAGGTCTATACCAACGTGTTCCTCAAGAACGTGGTCAAGCTCGACGCGCAGACCGCTGGCACGCTGGTGATGACGACCACGGTGCTGCTGATCCCGCTGACCCTCTTCTGCGGCTGGCTGTCCGACCGCATCGGACGCAAGCCGGTGCTGCTGGCCGGGCTGCTGCTCGGCTGCCTCGCCATCATGCCGGTGTACAAGGGTTTGCTGCATTACGGCAACCCGGCGCTGGAACGCTTCAACCGTGAAGCGGCAGTTGAGCTTTATGGCGATGCCTGCGATTACGGCCCGTTCACGGCAGCGCGCAACGACTGCGAGCGCAATCAGGAACTGCTTACCAAGCTCGGCGTGAGCTACACGCTGCATCCCGCGCAAACTCCGAGCGAAGTGCGTGTGCATCTGGGCAACGGTGTCGAAGTGGCAGGCTTCCACTCCAGTGAACTCACAGCCGCGCTGAAAGCCGCAGGCTGGCCCGAACGCGCCGATGCGCAGCAAGCGGATCGCAGCATGATCTTCCTGCTGCTGATCGTCCCGCTGCTCGCAGTTGCACTCATCACCGGCCCGCAGACCGCCGTGCTGGCCGAGCTGTTCCCCGCGCGCATGCGCTACACGGCGGCGGCGCTGCCGCATAATCTCAGCGCCGGATGGATAGGCGGCATGGCGCCGTTCATGATCACGCTATTGAGCGTGAAAGCGGGCGATGCGCTGGCCGGCCTGTGGTATCCGGTTGGCCTGCTCACGATGGCGCTGACCGTGGGCGTGCTTTTTCTGCCGGAGACGCGCAACGTCACGCTCGACGAGTGAGCGCATTTCCCCGCCGATGAAACTGGCGGCACAGCCCCATCTGTTATCATCGCGCCCATGCTCAATATCCAGAACCTGACTTACCTGCAAGGCGGCACCCCGCTGCTCCAGAATGTGAATCTGCAAGCGTTCGCCAACCAGCGTATCGGACTGGTCGGCAAGAACGGCTGCGGCAAATCCACGCTGTTTCGTCTGATACGCGGCGAGATCAAACCTGACGGCGGCGAGGTCTCCATGCAGTCCGGCAAGACCATCGCCTTCGTCGAACAGGAGATCGCCAACTCAGACCTGTCTGCGCTGGAGTTCGTGCTCGACGGCGATGCGGAGCTGCGTGTGCTGGAGAAAACGCTGGCGCGCGAAAATCATGACACGGCATGGTTCGACGCGCAGCACCGTTACGAAGCCATCGACGGTTACGGCGCCAAGGCGCGCGCCGCGCAATTGCTGAACGGGCTGGGCTTCGCCAACGATACGCTGGAACGCACCGTCACCAGCTTCTCCGGCGGCTGGCGCATGCGACTGAATCTGGCGCGCGCGCTGATGCATAGAGCCGACCTGTTGCTGCTCGACGAACCGACCAACCACCTCGACCTCGAAGCCATACTCTGGCTCGAACAATATCTGGCGCGCTATCCCGGCAGCATCCTGCTGGTGTCGCACGACCGCGAGTTCCTCAACGCCTGCATCAACCGCATCGCGCACGTGCATGACCAGACCATCGATTGCTACACCGGCGACTACGACGACTTCGAGCGTGCGCGCGCCGAGCGTACCGCGCAACAGAATCAGGCGTTCCAGACGCAGCAGGCGAAGATCGCGCATCTGGAGGATTTCGTGCGCCGCTTCCGCGCCAAAGCCACCAAGGCCAAGCAGGCACAGAGCCGCATCAAGGCGCTGGATCGCATCACGCGCATCGCGCCGGTGCATGTCACCGACGGGCATTTTGAACTGGAGATCGAAGCGCCGGAACGCAGTCCCGATCTGTTGATGCGCGCTGAAAAGATGGGCTTCGCCTACGGCGACAAAACACTGTTCAAGAACATAGAACTGGTGCTGCGCGCCGGAGCGCGCATCGCCCTGCTCGGCCCCAATGGCGCGGGGAAATCCACGCTGATCAAACTGCTGGTCGGCGAGTTGCAGCCCACCTCGGGCAAACTCGAAATCACCCCCGACATCCGCATCGGCTACTTCGCCCAGCACCAACTGGAGAATCTGGACAGCACCGCCACGCCGCTGCGACACATGGAACGCATCGCCCCCAAGGAAACCACGCTGGCGTTGCGCACCTTCCTCGGCCGTTTCGGCCTCGCCGCAGACAGTGAAGACCGGCCAGTGGGAAGTTTTTCCGGCGGCGAGAAAAGCCGTCTCGCGCTCGCACTGCTGGCCTGGCAGAAGCCGCACCTGCTGCTGCTCGACGAGCCCACCAACCACCTCGACCTCGACATGCGCGACGCGCTCACCATCGCGCTCGAAGAATATACCGGCGCCGTGGTTATCGTGTCGCACGACCGCAGCCTGATCCGCGCCGTGGCAGACGAGCTATGGCTGGTCGCCGACGGGGAAGCGAAACTGTTCGATGGCGATCTGGAAGATTACAAGAGCTGGATAGAGAATCGCCGCCCGCGCGAGGCTGTCACGCAACCGCAGCCGGAGAAGCCGCGCCAACAGAATGCGCCCAAGCCCAACCGCAAAGCCTTGCAATCGAAACAGAACAAACTCGAAACCGCGCTGACTGCGGCACAGGCAGAACTCGCCGCAGTCAACCGGCAACTCGCCGACCCTGCTACTTACGCCAACCCGGATCGCGACAAGGTCAGTCGATTGAATGCGGAGCATGCGCAGCTGCAAGCCAAAGTGGCGGAGCTGGAAGAAAGCTGGCTGGAACTGGAGATGGCGCTGGAAGAAGGAAGTTGATTTTCCAGAGTACGACTGCCTCGGTTCGGTGGTTCATGGCCAATGAAAAAACAAATGCCGATTGGA
The DNA here is from genome assembly GCA_016199835.1 of Nitrosomonadales bacterium. Classification (GTDB taxonomy): domain Bacteria; phylum Pseudomonadota; class Gammaproteobacteria; order Burkholderiales; family Gallionellaceae; genus JACQFX01. Next base: position 129,506 of record JACQFX010000013.1, read on the forward strand.
CTCGGCGCTAACACTCAGCCTGACCTGATCTCAATGTGAATATTGCCACTTGTCACTATTTCCGGCTTGTTCATTCCGGGTACGGTTGCAGATAGTTCCGGCGCGTGCCGATTCTGCAAGCTGATTAGCCTGCCTGTATATATCTGCCAGCATACAGGATGCCCGCATGTCGGGCGGAGATTGCTCCAGAGCCGCGCCCAATAATTTTTCTGCACCGCCTATATCTCCGACCCCAGACAAGGCCAAACCAAAATTCTTGTATACCGTTCCGCGCATATACTCTGGCAGAGTTGGCGATTCCGCAGCCATGCGCAACTGTGGCACAGCTTCCTGATATCTATCATTGCTCAGCAGCCATATCCCGGCGTTATATTGAACTGCTGCATCGGCAGGAAAACGATCTGACAGCGCCATCCATTCGTCCGTCAGAATATTTTCTTTGAACCCTCTCCAAACATAGGTCAACGGAGGATTCCACTTGGCCCTGTCGGGCGGGTTATTCAGGATGGCGCCCAAACCCCACAAAGTACCCATGACCTCACGCAGCTCGTCAGCGGAACCGGAATTGGAGCGCACCATCTGGTGGGCGCGACTCAGTTCAGTCGTGAGCTTTCTGAAATCCGCATCGGCTATGCCATCGATAACCTTCCCCGCTTCGCCATACGCACCTTGAGGCCACAGCGAAAACATTATTTTCTGGGTGGCAATGTAGTAGTACCAGGGATAGGAGCTGAAGTCGGCATGCGTTAATGTCTCTCCGCTACGCCAATCGCCTGGGCGCACGGCGGTCTGGAACCCAATCGCAATAGCAACAGCGAGCATGACAGCATTGCGCATTTTCCAGCTCAGGCGCCACGCCAAACTGACCAGCAACAGCATGACTGGCCACACCGCAAGAAACAGAAAGCGATCCGCAACGAGTGAGGGGGTGCTGAACGGCAACAGTTGGGCATAAGGCAAACAAAACAGTGCGAATGCCAGCAATGCAAAACCTGCAAGAGAACGCTTACGAAAAACCAGCGCCATTCCAATCATGGCCGACAACAATACAACTAGCCCTACAGCAACCATGATGAAAAGCCTGGGGTCATCCAGCACGGGATATATGAAGTGACGACTTTCCGGACTGATGGCCAGGCGCGCCATCCAGCCAAATATGGCTAGCGTCCTTGTAACTGCTTCAGTTCCAAAATAGAACGGGAGTTTTACAGCACTATTTGCGGAGAAGAACGTTGCCATACAGGCTGCCAGAAACAGGCAGGCAAGTGGCCATAGCAGCACTTGTATGGTGTGGTGTGGTGTGGTGTGGTGTGGTGTGGAAATATCTTTCCTGAAAAGTATCCACAGCAAGGCGATGACAGGTGCCACGGCAACGGCTACTGCCTTTGAAAGTATCGCAGCCAGCAAGGCGACTAAAGCCGCTGCTGCGTATCGCGGAGAAAGCCCGGGCTCCCTTCTGGCGCGCATGGACAACCAAAGCGCCAGCAATGAGAATACGCCAGCGAGTATGTCTTTGCGCCCACTGATCCACACCACCGCCTCGACATGGGCGGAATGAATTGCAAACAAGGCGGTAACTATCGCCGCTGCGTATTTAACCCCCCTGTCTTCCGGACGAAAATATTTCCAGACCTCAGTTGTCGCCAGGTAGACCAGTGGCAGACACAGCAGATACAGAAGAATGTTGTGCATTCGGAATTCCAGCGGGTTCCAGCCGAACAATGTCAGGTCTAACCAGTAGGAAATATCCCGTAACGGCAGAATCTCGGAAAAGGCGTTGTATGGCTCAATGAAGAGTTGCCACAACCTTGTAAATTGCAAATCCTCCAGCCGCTTGGTGATATAAACAGTGTCGTCGGAAATGAACGGGTAATCGATCGCCTGCATATAGGCTGCAACAGCCAACACCGCGCTGATCAGCACCAGCAACAGTGGAATATGTTGTCGCATACGTTCAGGATACACAAGCATTTTCCAAGAGAACTCCAACTTCATCGAGGCATGGAGCCAGTAAATAATCGGCGGATTGGCTACAGGCGTAATCTCCCACTGAACCGTAAATCAAGCATGCATCGCGTTCAACTGTTTTGCGATGATGTCGTGATTCAGCCACAGCACGGGGCCAGCAGGATTCGAGGTCTCGCGGAACATCAGCGGGCCGGTGCCTTCCAGCACCAGCGCACTCAATATATCCGTCACCAGTGCCTTTTTGTCCTTGTGCATCTGCGTAATCTCATCCGAGGTGCCTATCATCAGATCGGCCAGCTCCACGCTGTTGTCCATCGGCCACGTGCTGAAATCACGATAGTGCTGCGACACTCCGTTGAGGTTGTAGTCCTCGATTTTCTGCAGCAGGCTGGCGATCGAGTTCCCTTCTTGCAACAGCTCGTCACAGGCTTGCCACTGGCTCTTCGCCCATGTTCCGTCGCCCTCTTTCTTCAGGGCCTTGAGCAGCGGGAAGAGGGATAGCTCCACGCCGACGAAAATGTCGGAAGAGTTGGTACGTATCTCCGGGCAGTTGTATACCGTCGCCTTGATGCCCTTGGCCCATGCCTCTTCTGCGATGCGTTCGAGGCGCATCTTGGCCTGGCCCTGCGTGTAGTTGGAATATGTCTGCCATTGGTATTGATCGCCGATCAGTATCTCGGTGCCATGGTAGCCGTAAGCCGTGTAACGCACCTGCCCGCCACTCTTTTCCAGACGTGCACGTATCACCGCGCTCCCCTCGATCAGATACTGGAAAGTGTTGGCCGTAACTTCGTCGAAGTTCATCAGGATCAGCTTGCCCAGATCGCTGTCGAGCAGTGCGCGCGAAGACAGAAAACGTTCGCCCCGGCCTTTGTAGATGCGGTTCGCAATCGCGAGGAATACCTTGACCTTGGGGATGCCGCCCGCCATGGTGTGCGCAAAGAAAGCATTGCTGCCGTCGGGAATCATGCCGTCCAGCTCGGCCATGACTTTTGCTACGGAATCCTTGAAGCGCTTTACGCCGACCGCATGGCATTTCTCGATGTGTGCGAAATCCAGCTTGTCGTCCTGCCAGCCTTTGAGCGTCATGTTGCCCAACATATCGGTCGGCGTCGGCTCGCCTGCCGGCGCATCCAGATCGAAGCCCGCCATCAGCGGCACATTGATAATGCGTCCGCCCAGATTGGCCTCGGCGGCGGCATGTTCTTCAGCGGTCAACGCGCGCAAGGCATTGTTCTCATCGCGGCGGCCAACGGTGACACCGACTATGGTCATGCCAACCTTGCGCGCCTCGTTGATCAAACCATTGGCGTAACCCCGACCGAATAACTCGCCGAACAGTACGAACACATCGCCTTTGCGAAAAATGTTGGTTTGCGGAATGGTTCTCAGCGGCACGGGTTGCTTCATGTAACGGACTCCAGTGTGAATGACAGTTCAAAACGAATGTGGATGGTAACCGAAATAGCCGGGTTTACAAAAAACCGATAAGGACCGGCCACTCCCCTCGCCTGGGCTTTACCTATTCCTGCGGCCAGTGCGCCGTGGCGATCCCTTCGCCCAGATCGGCTTCGACCAGACGGCGGCGCACCTCAAGCAAGTGTGCAATCAATGCAGGCTCATGCCCGGCATAGGCTTCGGCGTCCGGCACGCGGTTCACCACGACACCGAGCAATTCGGTGATCGCGTTGCCGATGGAATTCTGGCTGATGGTCACGATCAGTTTGCCCGCGTCGTTGCGGTAGATAAGTTGCTTGAACGCGGGCTGCCAGCGGATGGCGTTGGCATATTTCGCATCCACGATGCAGTGGTCGCGCACCTTCTTCGCCGTCTTCATGAAGTCATTATTGAACAGCAGCACGCTTTCCACCTGTTCCGGGAAATACACGTCGGGCAACATGGGCGCGTTATGCGTGGAGACTTGCGAAAAGAAACTGCGGTAGAAATCGATGAAGCCTTTCAGCACTTCGTCGTATTCGCGCCAGAAGTGCACGTCCCGGAGCGCGGCAGCTCCGCCCTGTATCTCCCAGCTCGGCAAACCCTGCGGATATCCGGTCAGCGCGATGCGCGCATCCGCGCCGCTGACGGGCTTGAGGATACGCAGATGCAGCGCCCGGTCGAAGAACTCGCGATACACGTCGCGCATATAAGCCTGGAACAGGCTGTGCTGGCCGCCGTCAGTGAGGTTGGGGTTGCCCGCGTCGGCCAGCCTGGCGTCACGCAAGGCCTGCATCGGAAATACTACAAAGTGATTGTGCAGCATGCGTATGCTGGGCACACCGGGAGAGGTCAGCGGCCAGGTCGCATCCAGGCTCGCCTCGCCCGCCAGTATCAGCGCCTGCTCCGGATCGGGATATTGCTCCAGCATGTAATCGATGATGATCTGATTCATGCGATCCCACACATGCTTCACGCTGTCCGCGACCTGCGTGCGCCGCACCGGACGCCCCAGCGGATTGAGTATGGTCTTGGAGGTATTGTAGATGATGGAGCAATCGAACTCGGTGCTGTGTCCGAGTGCCTTGCGATACAACAACAGGTTCTCCTGATTCGTCAGCAAGCCGTTATTGTTCACCAGATCGTTCAGGTTCTCCGTGCTGTTGAAGAACTCGTTGTGCTTCATGCCTTCCGGCACTTCGAGCGGGATAGTCCGGAACGGCGTGACAATTTCGCGCGGGCCGGTTTGCGTCGATTCGTTTTTCATATGTCAGCTCCTGCGGCTTCGTTATACTTGCATAGTCACATCCCTGCATCCAGCTTGTCCACGAACTTCTGCAACTCCCTGGGCAGCGGCGCAGTGACGCGCAGCGTTTCGCCGGTGAGCGGATGGGTGAATGCGATCGCGTGCGCGTGCAGGAACATGCGCTTCAAGCCCTGCTTCATCAATTCCTTGTTGCGCGGAAAATCGCCGTACTTGTCGTCGCCCGCGATGGGGAATCCAATATGGGAAAGGTGCACGCGTATCTGGTGCGTGCGCCCGGTCTTGAGTTGCGCTTCCAGTAGCGAGTAACTTGCCCATGCCTTCTGTAGCGCGAACACGGTATGCGACTCCTGCCCATCCTCGCGCACCATGACGCGGCGCTCGCCATCGGGGCGTGTGAATTTATGCAACGGCAACTTGACGTGCTGTTTGGCATTCTTCCATTGCCCCAGCACCAGGGTCAGGTAGCGCTTGTCGGTCTTGCCGTCGCGCATCTGCTCGTGCAGCGCGGTCAACGCCGAACGTTTTTTCGCGAGCAGCAGCACGCCTGAAGTCTCTCTATCCAGGCGGTGCACGAGTTCGAGGAATTTAGCCTGCGGACGCGCGCTGCGCAATTGTTCGATGACGCCGAAACTGACGCCGCTGCCGCCATGCACGGCAACGCCTGCGGGTTTGTCCACGATCAGTAGCGCATCGTCCTCATACAGGATGGGAAATTCCAGCGCCGGAACGTAATCGCGCTGCTCCTGCTCCGCTACCCGCACGGGCGGGATACGCACCAGATCGCCCAGTTGCAATCGGCAAGTCTGGTCCACGCGCCCCTTGTTTACACGCACTTCGCCGCTGCGCAGGATGCGGTAAATGTGGCTCTTGGGCACGCCCTTAAGGTGTTTGGCGAGGAAGTTGTCTATGCGCTGACCGGCACTGCCTTCATCGATTTCGACCAGTGTTACAGATTCTTTGCGTAAATCATTCATTTTGAATATACTTCGCACCTCGCGTGTGCGCCTTCGTTGCAACGGGCTTCGTTTTTCCCGTCAGACATCATGGCAGCCAGTTTGGCCGCCTACGAAGCAGCCGCCCGCCCGGTTAATCTCACTCACCGGAAAAAAGCAGTGAATGGTAATTGATTTGTGCGCTCCAGGCATCTGTGGATTTTTGCACCTGCTGATTTTTGACGTGTCGCCTCGCCTGATTGGGTTGCGGCACTGTGAATTATAGACAAGCTAATAACGAGAACCCGAACTTGAACGGACGTCGGCTTCACAACCTGATCCCTGTTACACGATCCAGCTTCTCGCGCGCGGCTAACCGCGCGTAGACTTGCCACGCCCGTGCCGGAGCGCGGGAGACAACATAAATGAAACGCATGTTATTCAATGCGACACAACCGGAAGAACTCCGTGTCGCCATCGTTGACGGTCAGAAACTCATAGACCTCGACATTGAAACCGCCGGTAAAGAGCAACGCAAGAGCAACATCTACAAGGCCGTCATCACCCGTATCGAGCCCAGCCTCGAAGCGGCGTTCGTCGAATACGGCGGCAGCCGCCACGGCTTCCTGCCGTTCAAGGAAGTCGCCCCACAGTTCTACCGCGAAGGTGCGGGCAATCGCCCCAGCATCAAGGAAGCGCTGCGCGAAGGCCAGGAGCTGCTGGTGCAGGTGGAAAAAGACGAGCGCGGCAACAAGGGCGCGGCGCTGACCACCTATATCAGTCTGGCTGGCCGCTACATCGTCCTGATGCCGAACAACCCCAATGGAGGCGGCGTATCGCGCCGCATCGAAGGTGAAGACCGCAACGAATTGCGCGACGTGCTGGCGCAACTCGAAGTGCCGCAAGGCATGAGCATCATTGCCCGCACCGCCGGCATCGGCCGCAATCTCGAAGAACTGCAATGGGATATGAACTACCTCAAGCAGTTGTGGGACGCCATCGAAGGCGCAGCCAAGACCGAAAAAGCGCCGTCGTTAATCTATCTGGAAAGCAGCCTGGTGGTACGCGCCATCCGCGACTATTTCCATCCAGACATCGGCGAGATCCTGGTAGATACCGACGACATTTTCCAGCAGGCACAGGCCTTCATGGGCACGGTGATGCCGGCAAATGTAAATCGCATCAAGCGCTATCACGACGACGTGCCGCTGTTCTCGCGCTTCCAGATCGAACACCAGATCGAGTCGGCACATTCGCGCCAGGTGAACCTGCCGTCCGGCGGTGCCATCGTGATCGACCACACCGAAGCACTGACCGCGATCGACATCAACTCGGCGCGCGCCACGCGCGGCGGCGACATCGAAGCCACCGCGCTGAACACCAACCTGGAAGCTGCCGACGAAATTGCGCGCCAGTTGCGTTTGCGCGACCTGGGCGGATTGATCGTGATCGACTTCATCGATATGGAAAGCAGCCGCAACCAGCGCGACGTGGAAAACCGTTTGCGCGACGCGCTGCGTTACGACCGCGCGCGCGTACAGACCGGCAAGATCTCGCGCTTCGGCCTGCTGGAGCTGTCGCGCCAGCGCCTGCAACCCAGTTTGTCCGAACTGACCTACATGCCCTGCCCGCGCTGCAACGGCATCGGCCATATACGCGGCACCGAGTCCACCGCCTTGCACATCCTGCGCATCATCCAGGAAGAGGCGATGAAAGAGAACAGCGCCGCTATCCACGTGCAAGTGCCGGTAGACGTCGCCACTTTCCTGCTCAATGAGAAGCGCGCCGACATCCATCGCATCGAGTCGCGCCTGCACGCTGGCATCACGCTTATCCCCAACCCGCATCTGGAAACACCGCACTATAGCGTGACCCGTTTGCGCCAGGACGATCTGCACGGCGATGTGCTGCAAGCCAGCTATATGCTGGTGGAAAAACCCGAAGAACGCGATGCCGCCGCCGAAGCCGCGCAGGAGATCAAGGGGCAGCGCCAGCAGGCCGCAGTTCAGGGCATCACCCCGGCGCAACCAGCCCCCATCCGGACTCCCGAGCCCGCAGCACCCGCACCGCAGCAACCTTCTTTCTTCAGCAAATTTTTCGGTTGGCTCAAATCGCCCGAGCCCGTGCAGCCAGCCGAGAAACCCGCCGAGAGCAAGCCGCGCGAACGCAATCAGCCACGCCGCGAACGCGAAGCTGGGCGCGATGGAAACAGGCAGGAAGGCAAAGGCCGCCGCGAGCGTCCTGAAGGTGGCAAGCCTCGCCAGGAGCGCAATGAAGGTGCGCGTGCAGAGCGTCCGGAAAAGACAGAGAAACCTGCCCGCACCGAGGCCGCGCCCCGACAGCAACAGGAAGCGCGCGCGGAACGTCCTCCGCGTCCGCCACGCACAGAGGCCGCACCAGCAGGGACAGCGGGAAATCCGGAAGCTGCCGCCGCGACCACGGCCGAGCAAATTGCCGATAACGCCAACCGCGAGGGACGCAAGCGCGGTCGCCGTGGCGGTCGCCGCGAACGCGAACGCCGCGAACAGGAAGGGCAAGTCGCAGGTGCGCCAGCTACGGACGAAGCGAATGAAACTACTGTGGCAGTGGAAACCAAGCACCACGTTGAAACGCCAGTGCCGACTCCGCTTGCCGAACCTCAAGCAGCCCATGCCGTTACATCTGTAGTAGCCGAACAAGTTGCACCTGAGCCAGCTCATGAGCCGGTGACTGTTCACGTCGAAGCTGTTGTAGCTCATGCAGAAGCTGCCATAGCCCCAATGCCCGCCCCGGTACCGGTACAAGCCAGTTTGCCGATAGCCGCTCCGGAAGCGAAAAGCGACCTGGTGCAGATCGAAACCGATCCAGCCAAACGCGCCAGCACGGCAATTCCGGTCATCGAAGCCACATCGCCTGCGCCGCGCCGCCGTTCACGTCCACGTGAGGTTTACAGCATGGAGAACAGTGAGCCGCTGGTGCAGATCGAGACGCAAAACACACCGCCGAACTAAGATACCCGGCGCACAAGAAAAAAGCCGCATGGTTTGTGACCATGCGGCTTTTTATTTACGCCCTGCTTTCTAAATCCGGCCCTTGCGTATGTGTTGCAGCAAACCCTCTGCCGCATCCTCCACCATGTCCAGCACACGCTCGAACCCATCCGCTCCGCCGTAATAGGGATCGGGCACTTCGCGTGCTTCATGACCGGTGGCAAATTCGAGGAACAGCCCGAGATGACTCTCGGCATCGTGCGGACGCAAGCGTTGCAGTATGGCAAGGTTGGCATGATCCATCGCCAGCACATAATCGAAACGTCTGAAGTCGGCCACCTCCACTTGCCGCCCGCGCAACATGCTCATGTCATAACCGCGCCGTGATGCGGCGTGCTGCGTACGCGCATCCGGCGGCTCACCGATATGATAATCATGCGTGCCCGCCGAGTCGATCAGGATGTTCTGACCAAGCTCCGCCGCCTCGATGCGCGCACGAAATACCGCTTCAGCGGTGGGCGAGCGGCAGATGTTGCCCATGCAGATAAAAAGCACTCTGATTGTTTTCATGATGTTCAATAAATTATGGCTGTTCTGGCGGCTAAAAACGCGCAAAAACAACCCATTACATGCCAATATAATCAAGTAGTTACCACGCGATTTTGGAGAGCGAATTGAGCGTGTCGGCAATACGGAAATCCCAAGTGATGACTACCGCTTGAATGTGGGTATTGCGCGGATCATGAAATCATCAAAGAGCGGAACAGTAAAATCCATGTCACCGTGCGCGGGGCTATAGATCATCCCTTTGTTGATTAGTTTTGCCCGGACAGGGCCGAGGCTGGTCACTTTAACTTTCAGAATGTCAGCGATGTCCCCCGTACGATGCGCACCCGTCCCTAGCTCTGCTATTGCTCTTAAAAAATTCTTTTCGCTTGGTGTCAGGCGATCAAAACGCACCCGAAAAAAATTTTCATCGAGACGCGGGATAACTGCCTTCTTGGCATCACGGACAACCTGCAAGGTAATCGGGCTTTTTGTTGCCAGGTTCCAGGCGACATAGCCCCATTCTTGAAGAAAATACGGATACCCCTTGGTCTGATGAAAAACTTCATTCAACGCGGCATCCTCAAAAGCAACTCCAGCTTCTTGTGCTGGTTCCTGCAATGCTTTTGCCGTGTCTGTTTGCGAGAGCGCTCCGATAATCGGGAAGCTGAAAAGCCGCTCGGCATACGACTTCGATTCACCGGCCATACCGGGAAGAATAGGCAAGCCAGCCCCCAGCAATACCAGCGGTAGTTGGTGCTGCTGAATCTTGTGCATCGCCATGATTAGCGCGCCCAACTCTTTCTGGCTGAAGTATTGAATCTCATCAATGAAGATAGCCACTGCGCTGTTGCGATCCTCTGCCGCTTCGCCGATTGCGACAAATAGATTGGGCAGGTCAATTTCCAAATCGCCGCTGTCAGCCGAACCCTTCTCCGGGTCAATGTCCAGCCCGATGCTGACGTCGCCCACCGTAAGTTTGAGCGCCCCGATAAAGCTGCGCAGCACAGCCAGGCCGCGCTTGACCTTGTCTCCGGTTCCAGCCATCCGATCCAGATCATAAAGAAGGCTACGCAAATACGGAGCTATCAGCGTACCTAACGCTTTTCCCTCGTGCGCCTCGATAGCAATGGTGCGGTATCCATCACCGTCCGCCATGCGTTTGATTTCGTTTAGCAGCACAGTTTTGCCTACCCCGCGCAAGCCGGTCAACAGCATACTTTTCTCAGGTTTTTTCTGTTTTACTCTGCCTAACAGAATGCGCGCCTGTTCCAGCACGGGGTCTCGCCCCACCAACTCGGGAGGTGGCGAACCAGCGCCGGGAGAAAAAGGATTTTTGATGGGATCCACGGTCTAGTTATACCTATTTATATCAACTTATACATGGAATGAATAATAAGTCAGTATAAATTCTTATGCAACTTCGTAGCCTGCCGCCAGCGGTAGTTGTTCGGAATAACCGAACATGCCTAGATGACCCGTTATGCCGAACCGCTGGAACAGCGCACGCTGGCAGATACCAGCCGCAGATTATACAAATCGCTGGACAATATCCTCCGCGAAAAAATGTGTCGCCTTCACCGCAAGATGTTCGGCCGTTTTCTGCTCGAATTTACAGCCCGATATTCTACACGAATGCACCATGGCACCAGTTCTGCCGGCTTCTTCCAAAATGAACATGAGTCAGGCAGTAATATTGTTTACGCGTTACAATCGGCTGTGATTACACCCAAGCAAATCTGGCTAAAACCTCTCATGGCAAGGGCAATGCTGTTGCTGATCGCAGCCATCCTTTCCGCCTGCGCCAGCAACCACCGCGCTTCCAGGCTGTGGGATGCCTCATCCATAACAGACTATCCAGACGACTTCCGTCTCACCTTCAGGGATAAACCCAAAGGCAAGGTCGTTGCCACAGTCAACGTCGCCGACATCAAGAATGCCGCGCTCATCAAACAGCGCATTGAAAATGCCGCTGGCGAATTGCGCACAAATTTCCTGGTCTCGGACGACACTCAACCCAATGGCTTTTCCTTTGTCGGACACGGCGGAAGAAACATTGCCATCACCATCGGCATGATCAAGCTTCTGGGGCAGGATGACGCCGCCATGGCCGCCCTGTTCGGCCATGAACTCGCACACCTGTATCTGGAACACGGGAACATGCGGCAAAACCGCGAAGAAAACCGCGTTATGAGCTCTGTCGCCCTGTCTTTCGCGCTGGGTATGGTCGGCATCCCTGCGCCCTCGCCTTTCACTGATGCCGCAACCGCCACAATCACCAATGCCTATTCGCGAGACGATGAACGCGATGCAGACCGTTTCGGAATGATGATCATGGCGCATGCCGGCTTTGATCCGGAAGGTGCCGTGCGTCTACAGGAAAAACTCGGCGGGGTTTACGGCGACTCCAACCTGGCCTTCATGAGCACACACCCAACCAGCTCGGAACGTGTCGAGAACATGAAGCGCCTGGCGCTGGAAAATAGGCCTGATATTGTGCCGACACTGGCGGAGAAGCTGGAGAACTAAAATATGACAGACAAGTTGGCGGCTAAATCCTGGAGCCATTGCGATTCCCAAGGCCGCTAAAGCAATGATCTAAGTTATGACCTGACCTGAAAAGATTATAAACATGGATTTCTTCCCGATCTTCCTCAACATCAAAAACCAACCCTGCCTGGTTGTAGGCGGCGGCACAGTGGCCGTGCGCAAAGCCGCACTGTTGTTGCAAGCCGGCGCGAAACTGCGCATCGTCGCACCGCAACTGGATAAGGGATTCGAGCTGCCGCATGGCAGCGAATACCTCGCCGAACGCTTTCAGCCCTCACAGCTCGACGGTATGGCACTGGTGATTGCGGCGACGGACGATGCAGCCGTCAACGAGCAGGTTTCGCGCGGGGCGAAGCTGCGCAACATCCCGGTTAACGTCGTGGATAATCCAGAACTGTGCTCTTTCATCATGCCCGCGATCCTCGACCGCTCGCCGCTGGTCGTAGCGTTCTCCACCGGCGGTGCATCGCCCGTGCTGGCGCGCCTGATGCGCGGCAAGCTGGAAGCATTGATCCCGCAGGCTTATGGGCGGCTGGCCGATTTTGCTGCGCGCTTCCGCGACCTTATAAAACAGCGCATAGACACGCCCGCACAGCGACGCATCTTCTGGGAAGACATGCTGGATGGTGCAGTCGCGGAGAAAGTTTTTGCAGGCGACGAGAAAGCTGCCGAAGCGATGCTGCTGGCGCAACTGGAACAGCCCCAGGCGCAGGCGCGCGGCGAGGTATATCTGGTTGGTGCCGGCCCCGGCGATCCGGACTTGCTGACTTTCCGCGCCTTGCGCCTGATGCAGAAGGCCGACGTGGTGCTGTACGATAACCTCGTGTCCAAGCCGATACTGGAAATGACCCGGCGCGATGCGCAGCGCATCTTTGTCGGCAAGCGGCGCGACAATCACACGCTGCCGCAGGAGGAGATCAACGAACTGCTGGTGCGCCTGGCGCTGGAAGGCAAGCGCGTGTTGCGCCTCAAGGGCGGTGACCCGTTCATCTTCGGGCGCGGTGGCGAAGAAATCGAGGAACTGGCCGGGCACCATATCCATTTTCAGGTGGTGCCTGGCATTACCGCCGCCTCGGGCGTCGCCACCTATGCGGGCATCCCGCTTACGCATCGCGACCACGCGCAGTCCTGCGTGTTCGTCACCGGCCATCTGAAGCAAGGCGGCCTTGATCTGGATTGGGAGAAGCTCGCCGTGCCCAACCAGACCATCGTGGTTTATATGGGACTGCAAGGGCTGGAGACCTTGTGCGGCAAGCTCATCACACACGGCCTGTCGCCCGATACGCCCATCGCCATCGTGCAGCATGGCACCCGGACGACCCAGCGCGTGGTATGCGGCACGCTGGGGACGTTGCCGCAGAATCCGGAAGTGGCGGAGTTGCAGGCGCCGACGCTGATCATCGTGGGCGGCGTGGTTACGTTGCGCAAGAAACTGGCCTGGTTCAAACCAGGCACCTAATGGAAGCGTGGCGGAGGTACGCCATGACTTCACTGACTCCGAAAAAATTCACGCCCATATTGTGGTAACTTGAAAAATGAGCGAGGATGCCGCCTTGCTGCATCAACCTAAAATAATAGTGGCATGTTGTCGTCTTATCCAAACACGAGGGAAATATGAATAGCGCAATGAGATTGAATTTATTCAAGCCATTCCTGGCTGCGTTTTTTCTGCTGACAAGCGTCGGCGCTCAAGCCGATCTGCAAGGGGGGCGTAGCGCCTATAAGAACAAGGATTTTGCAGCGGCCATGCAGGAGTTCAAGCCACTGGCGGACAGTGGCGTCGCGGTGGCGCAATTTTATGTCGGCCTGATGTATGACAACGGCGAAGGCGTGCTGCAAGATTATCAGCAGGCGATCACCTGGTATCGCAAAGCCGCCGAGCAGGGCTTCGCTCCGGCGCAGTCAAATCTGGGCATCGTTTACGAAATGGGCGGACGGGTCGAACGCAACTACAAGACTGCCGTGTCCTGGTATCGCAAGGCTGCCGAACAGGGCGAAGCCACAGCCCAATTCAATCTTGGGGCCGTTTATTATGCAGGGCGCGGCGATGAGATCGCGCGCAATTATGACGAGGCAGCACTGTGGTATGGCAAGGCAGCCGAACAAGGCAATGCCGCCGCACAGAACAGCCTTGGACGATTGTACGAAAACGGTCAAGGCGTGAAGACCGATTACGTGCAAGCCTACAAATGGTACGCACTGTCCGCAGCAAGCGGAAGTGAAACCGCCCAGCAAAACAAGGAATTTGTCGCGACCCGGCTCACTGAAGAACAGATAGCAGAAGCAGAGACTCTGGCAAAGGAATGGAAAGCAAAGCACAAGTAGGAACTGCGTATACGCGTCGTGACCATCCATATCACGCATCCATAGCGTCAACTCGTCCGGGCACAATTCCGGACAACGCAACATAAGTCACCACGAAACTTCGGGATACTTGGGATATGCAATCAGGCTTTCGCTGCATCAGGATCATATTCACCCTGGTCATGCTCATGTGCAGTGCAGCCTCATCATTTGCGGGTGATACACCACAGGCCGCGTCGGCGGAACCTGAATACACCGTCACTGTCGCCCCCAAAGACAAATCCCATCCCCATTTCGGAAAAGGCAGCCAGCTCGGTTTCGTCATCGACGGTACGCAGGGGCGTGAGCTGGTCGTGGTGCGCGGCAAGACTTACCGTTTCAACGTAAACACCAGTCCCATGCATGATTTCTATCTGACCACTGGCGCGATAGGCTGGGGCACCGCCGCCCTGACCGATGGCGTCAGCGGCAATTTCACTTTCCGTGGCACAGTCACGTTCAGGCCCGGCGCCGAGACGCCTGACACCGTCTTTTACGGATGCCGTAACCACCAGTTCATGGGCGGCGAGATTCATGTGGTCAACCCTGGCGACGAGGGCAAAATAAAGATCTCCGAACCGTTGTCCGCAGCTTCGGGAGTTCCTGCCAGCCGCCCGGCGCTGGACAAGAACGAAGTCAACCAGCGCCTTAACTTCGCAACCATGTTCATAACCAATTCAGAAGCTGCCAAACGCGTCGCAGCAAGCAGCGATGAAGAAGCCAAGGCGAAATACCAAAGCGCCCAGGACAAACTTGCGACCGGGACAACTGCGTTCGATTCCGGCAACCTGCCACTAGCGAAGTCCAGCATCGACGAGGCGATGGTGCTGATGACCGCAGCGGGGAAACTCGTCCCTTCCGAATCCGCCCAGAAACGGGCCAGGGCGCGAAATGAAGAGCTGCTGGTAGGCGTCATGTCCATGGAAGCTTCCTACAAACAGAACCGCGAGGATCTCATCAGGAATGGTGCGTCGAAGAACACGCCGCAGCTCGACAGCGACAGGATACACAACATAGTGGATGGCGCGCGCGCGCTTTCAGACGCTGGAAAATTCGAGGACTCGAACAAAGTACTTACCGGCGTCATGAGCGAGATATCAGGTTCACTAAACAAATTGCTTGCCAACAGCACCATGTCATATGACATGAAGTTTTCCTCGCTGGACGAGGAATACAGCTATGAACTCGATCGTTTCGCTAGTCTGGAGAAATCCATCCCGCAAGCGGTAGAACAGAAGCAGCCGCCAGCGGAAACCCTCACACTGATGGAGTCCTATCTCAGTCAGGCAAAGGCGGCACGCGACCAGGCCAGCGCCGATGCCAAGCAGAAAAATTTTGGGTATGCGCTGGAAAGCATCAAGCACGGCACAGAGCAACTTGAGACAGCGCTCAAATTGCTGGGCGTGCGTTAACCATTCGCTTCAAATTGCCCTCAACACCGGCATGGGCAACTTCCTGATGAGCCGGAGCGCCACGACCGCATTGAACACCGCATAGGCAATATAAGTGGTTAGCCACAACCCGCCTATTATGGTGATGGACAGATGCGACCTTGCCAACCAGATGAAGAGTGCAAAAAGCGGTAGCGACAGCAATTCGCCAATGGCGATCGCCCGCGTGGATTTATGCGCATACAGGTGGAACAAAAACAGCCAGGATATGATGCGCACGAAATCGCCCGCTAGGAACAACAAGAAACTGGTGGACGGCATCACGAATTGCCGGTTGAACAGGAACGACAGAATGTTTGTGCCTGCGACCGCAAGCGCAGCCAGACCGATGGCGGAAGGTACAATTACGTACAGGGATGATTTCTTCAGTACCATGAACGCATCAGGCTGCCAGTTTGCGGTCGCCATTCTGGGCAGCCAATAGATCGAGAACGCGCCCGCCGCCAGCGCCGTGACCCAGTCTGAAGAACGCCATGCCGCATGCATCATGCCCACCTCCTGTACTGACAGGGCCTGGGCTACAACCAGGCGAATGAACAACAGTGAGACGGGTGTTAAAATCCCGATAGCCAGACCAGGCAGGATGTAGGGGCGCAACTGTCGAATGTATGGCTGGTATATGGCCATGCCGTCTCTCGCCAGCCTGGAGACGCACCACCCAAGAACGACCATGCCGGCCAAACCCTGCGAGGCCACCAGATTGGTCAGCCGCCAATCTGCGGGAGAGAGCAGGACGATAATGAACGTCACCATACCGCCAAGCAGGGTCAGCCAGAAAATATGGGGATAGCTACGTTTGCCCACAAGAAAGGCATTCAGCACCCCCACATTGATCGACATCCACCCAACGAGTGCCGCAAGCATCATGAGCGCAGGGGCGTACAACACTGAACTGGTCAGCGCGGGAGGCGCAATGAATAGCAGCAGGAAGATGCAGGCCAATCCTGGCAACGCCACCGCGAGTGCCATCACCAGACAGGTGACCAGCAAACCATTGCGCTCCATTGGATCATGCGTCTTGGCGACCAGCACCGACAATCCAGACGCTAAACCCGTGCACCCCACTCCGCTGATCAGGTCGATAATGGATTGCAGGTACGCCCACGTCGCGATCTCGTCCGGCCCGCCGTGCATCGCCAGCAATTTCTCCCATATCGCCCGAAACAGCAACGTGGTCAGGATAGCGCAAAAAACCCAAAACATACCCAAGCTGAAGGAACTCTCCACACTATATCAATGCCTGATAATAGCAGTCTGCGGGGAGGCAGGGATGGGGTATTGAGAGATTTTGACTATCATTTGCCGTTCATTCCCTTCGCCAGAACAGATAAACGTACTTGATTGAGTATTTTTCCTGCGTAAAATTGCCGCATGTTTTCTTTTGTATGCAACCCACGCTTGCTCTGAAAGAAACAAATCCAAGGAAAGACAGGAGGTAACATGCAATTAACAGCAAAGCGCCATGAAAAGATGATGTTGGTTTTTATGTCACTAATGAGCCTCACCGCAAACCTGCCGATTCCCGCCATGAGCAATTTTGTTGATCAGCGTATCTTGCTGTTCACACTGGGCGCTTCCGCCACTATTGCACTATTCCATTATCTACAGGTGCTGCTATCTATGGCTGTGGTTTTTACATCCGTCGGCGCCAACCTCCCCGATGAACTGGCATCTGTCATCGGTATTTGCCAACCCGCATTGGCCGCTGCATTGGCAGTTATCATTCTCGTTGCGTTGCTGAACCGGGTGTTGAAACTGCTGCCAACGGGAATCGCCACCCCCGCCAAGCTGGGCATTGAGGAATGGCGCCTGTCTCTGCTCGCTGCGATAAGCAAGGGCGATCAAGCCACTCTGCTGCATTTACTGACAATGGAAATGAACATTAACTTCATGCAAGACGGCACAGCCCCGATACTTCTTGCTGCCGAGAAAGGTTATTCCGACATCATTCAGATATTAATTCGGCATGGTGCAGATTTCCGCATAACGAATGCGGCAGGTATGTCGCCAATAGACATCGCGCTGTCCAGAAAATTTATCCGCACAGCGGAGATCCTGTACCTTGCAGCAAAAGAACATCCTGTGAATGCCGGACAAACACTTTCCGGGCAGAAAATAACAGTTGCGGCTTAACGCCCGATCACAGCACCGAGGCGACCGTTTTCAGATCAAACCGCCACTTGGACGGATTTTCAACGCTTACGATAGTATCCTGTACTTTGGAAAGATCCAGTATCTGTGGAATAATGCGCGCATTGTTCTTGACCGAGAAGAAGGTCTTAACCACTGGGGTCAGCAAACTTTTATCAGCCTGGTCGGTCACCACAGCCAGCCGCTCGGAACGCAATTTAACCAGAGTTCCCGCCGGATAGATTCCTACTGTCTTTACGAATGCATGAAACACTACCCGATCGAAGTGCCCCTCCTGCCACGCGGCCATCTTGCGTATTGACAGGGCTGGCGGCAACCCTCTTTTGTAATGGTCATCATAAGTGATGGTGTCGTACACATCGCAAACTGCGCACATTCTGGCAGGCAACGACAAAGCATCGCCTGCCAGCCTTTCCGGGTAGCCGGCCCCATCCAGTCGCTCATGGTGATGCAAACATACATCCAGTACGACCTCCTCCATTCCCTGCAGTGCCTTCAATAACTTCCACCCGAGTTTAGGATGGGTCTTCATGAGATTGAATTCCCTGTCCGTCATGCTTCTTGGCTTGTTTAGCAATTTATCTGGAAGCAATATATTACCCGCATCATGCAGCAACCCTGCCACCCCCAGATTGCGCAACGCATTTCCTTCCATGCCCAGTTGCCGCCCCATTGCGATCATCAGTGCACAAACCGCAACCGAGTGCATATAGATGTAATCGTCCTTGCATTTCAGGCGCGCCAGACAAATTAAAGCACTCGCATTTCCTGTTACAGACTGCGTGATTTCATCCACCAGAGAGACGATCTCGTTAACATGCAACTCTCGGCCCAGACGCATTTCCTGAAACATGGAGATGACCACGCTTCTGGCCTTGGCGTGTATCTTTTTGGCGCGGGCACTCTCTTCCTGCAATGTGGCAGAGCGGCTTTGCTTGGGCAGATTGAGTGAGGCCGCCTGTAATACATTATCTACTTTCTTGTTTTCCTCCTCACTGGTCACCACGCGAGCATCTGACTCAACGTCCAAGCCCTTGTCCGTATCGATCCACACGTCCTGTACGCCACACTCCTTCAGGGTCATTAACGTCTTGGGGGTGGAAAGTTTGAACGATCGGTTCCAGAAAGGATGATCCAGCCAGCTTCCGCAGACCTCGTGGATGAACATCCCTACCTTGGCGTCCCTGACACCAATCTTCTTCAACATGTACTGTCTCCCGCCGATCCCATTGCAAGAATCCTATCCAAACTTCCGGGAATGCCATACCCCGGCTTTCCGGTCTCCTATGACTATAACGGCCAATTCCGGATTTGCTTCAATAAAATAAACAGGATGGCACATTTATGTGCGTATACCCGGATTGCCGACAGTGATTCGTAATCACCGGGGTCGAACTAGCCAAGCATCGCTTTCAACCTGGCCAACTTATCCAGTCCTTCCGACTTGCTGACTACAGGTGCACTGCCGGCCGGGAGCACACCAGAACAAACCACTTCGGACTGCGGCAGTTCGGCGATGAAGCGGCTAGGCTCGCAACTAGCCCACTCCTTGCCGCGTTTGCGTTTTATGCAGTAACTGATGTGCAGCGAGCGTTGCGCGCGCGTAATGCCGACGTACATCAGGCGGCGCTCTTCCTCGATCTGCTCCGGCGCTTCACTGCGTTCGTGCGGCAATATGCCTTCTTCCACCCCGACCAGGAACACATGGCCGAACTCCAGACCCTTGGCGGCATGCAGCGTGGACAGGCTGACAGCATCGGTTTCCTGCTCGCGCGATTCGAGCAGGTTGAGCAAGGCGATGGTCTGCGTCATGGCGATCATGTTCTTTTCATCGGCTTCGGATTTACGATTGATCCAGCCCACAAAATCCTGCACATTGCTCCATTTATTCTCGGCCTGGCGCGGCTCATGGCTGTCGAACAGCCAGCCCTCATAATCGATCGCGGCGAGCAGATCGTTCATCACTTCGGCACAGGGCTCTTTCTCCGCACGCGCCTGCATGCGGTTGATGAAGTTGCAGAAGGTGAGCAGGTCTTCGTGCTGACGCGCGTTGAGCTGATGTTCCATATCACTTGCGAACGCGGCCTCGAACAGGCTGATGCCGCGTACGGCAGCATGGCTGGCAAGCTTCTCCAGCGTGGTATTGCCGACACCGCGCTTGGGCGTGGTGATCGCGCGGATGAAGGCGGGATCGTCGTCCGGATTCGCAATCAGGCGCAAGTAGGCGACCAGATCCTTGATCTCGGCACGCTCGAAAAACGAGGTGCCGCCGCTCACTGTGTAAGGAATGTTCTGCGCGCGCAGTTGCTCCTCGAAGCCGCGCGACAGATGGTTGCTGCGATACAGAATCGCGTAGTCGGAATATTTACCGCGATGTTCCATCTTGTGTGCTGACAGGTGCAGCACCACTGACTCCGCTTCGTTCTCCTCATCCTTGGCGGCGTATACGCGTACCGGATCGCCGAGGCCGTGTTCGCTCCACAGATTCTTCTCGAACAGTTTGGTATTGTTTTTGATGAGGTGATTGGCGCTCTTCAGGATGCGCTGCGAGGAACGGTAGTTCTGCTCCAGCTTGATCACGCGCAGATTCGGATAATCATTTTGCAGATTGTGCAGATTGGCGGTACTCGCGCCGCGCCATGCGTAAATCGCCTGATCGTCGTCACCCACCACCGTGAGCGCTGCGCGGCTGCCTGCCAGCAAACGCATCATCTGGTACTGGCAATCATTGGTGTCCTGGTATTCGTCTATCAGCAGGTAAAGCAGGCGATGCTGCCAGCGTTGCAATGCTTCAGGATGGCTGTTGAATAGCTCCACCGGCAGACGAATCAGGTCGTCGAAATCCACCGCCTGATAGGCGCATAACGTTTCCTGGTAGCGCGCATAGAGCAGCGCATGGCGCTGGTCGATTTCGCTGGAAGCCTGCGCCGAGGCCTGTTCCGGCGTAAGAAAAGCCGCTTTCCAGTTGGACATCACGCTCTGCGCGATACGCAAATCCTGCTTGTCCGGCACACCGAGCAATTCGCTGACGATCTTCGCGGTATCGGCACTATCGAAGATGGAAAACTGCTTTTTGTAGCCGAGTAGCGGCCCCTCCTCGCGCAGGATCTGCATGCCCAGCGCGTGAAAGGTGCTGATGGTCATGCCTTTGGCCTCGCGCCCCGTGAGCAGCTTGCCGACGCGCTCGCGCATCTCGTTGGCGGCTTTATTGGTAAAGGTAATTGCGGCGATGTTGCGCGGCGAGTAGCCGCATTGCTCGATCAGGTAAGCCAGCTTGTGAGTGATGACACCGGTCTTGCCGCTGCCCGCTCCAGCCAGCACCAGCAGCGGACTACCTAAATGCTTGACTGCTTCGCGCTGTGTGGGATTAAGTTTGCCTAACATGGTTTGATACAGGATGCAGAATCGGAAAACAAGAGGAACACCTTATGAACAGTATGCGTGGAAGTCATCAATTGCCAGCCAGCATTATCTGGCATCCCGAATGAATTCTCCAAGCTGGAAATATCAAAGAGGCAAACTATGCAAAAATATCTCCTGCAAGCATGCCTCACAAGCTCACCGGGCAGCCATCGGGAATTTCCCATACAAGAAATTCCCGATGACGGATAATGGGCGCAGTACATCGTTGTTCCAGCCCCCATTAACCATGTCCAATCATAGTTCATTGCAGGATCGCTACGGCAGGAAGATAAACTACCTGCGCCTGTCTGTAACCGACCGCTGCGATTTCCGCTGCGCCTATTGCATGGCAGAGAAGATGCAATTCCTGCCGCGCGACGAGATACTCTCGCTGGAGGAATGCCTGTTCATCGCGAAGGTGTTCGTCGCTCTGGGCGTGGACAAAATACGTCTCTCCGGTGGCGAGCCGCTGGTCAGGAAGGACTTTCCATGGCTGGTTGCCCGCATGCGCAAACTCGACGGACTGCGCGAACTGGTACTGAGCAGCAACGGCTCGCAGCTGGTGCAATTCGCCGTGCCGCTGAAACTGGCAGGCGTGGATCGCATCAACATCAGTCTCGACAGCCTGAACCCCGACGTGTTCCATCGCCTTACGCGCACTGGCAACCTGCATCAGGTGCTGGCAGGAATAGATGCCGCGATAACCGTTTTCGGCAGCACCAGCATCAAAATGAATACGGTCATGCTGCATGATAGCAACCATGCCGAATTGCCCGCCATGCTGGAATTCGCACTGGCGCGTAAAATCGATATCAGCTTCATCGAACTGATGCCCATGGGCGAGACCGGACATCACTACGCCACATCGTTCTACAGCAGTGCGGATGCGCTGGCGCAACTCAGACAGCATCACACCCTGATCCCCAGCGTGGAAACCAGCGGCGGTCCAGCGCGCTATTGGCGCATCGCCGGACATGAATCGCGCATCGGCTTCATCTCGCCACACTCGCAGAATTTCTGCGCCGACTGCAACCGCATGCGCGTCACCGCGCGCGGCGAACTCTTCCCCTGTCTGGGTAACGAAGGTATGGTGGACTTGCTGCCAGCCGTGCGCGCCGGCGACGAAGCGGGCGTGCGCGACCTCATCCTGCAAGCCGTGGCCGACAAACCCGAGGCGCATGAATTCGATCTATCACAACCGGGAACGCACATCATGCGCTTCATGTCGCGCACCGGCGGATGATGCAAATCAGCACCGTCATACTCGCGGGCGGCCTGGGTACGCGCATCGGCGGCGACAAAGGCCTGCAAATTCTGCGTGGCAAGCCGCTCATCGAATGGGTACTGGAAACGATACGCGAGCAAAGCGCCGAGATACTGATCAGTGCAAATAGCGAACGCGCAGAATATGCACGCTTCGGCTTCCCGCTCATTGCCGACCTGACTCCCGACCATGCAGGCCCACTTGCCGGATTGCAAACCGCGTTAAATCATGCCCGGCATGACTGGGTCGCCAGCGTGCCGTGCGACACGCCATTCTTGCCGCACGATTTGCTGGCTCGATTGTTCGCGCCATCACACAACTCCGAGGCCATCGTAGCTATGGTGGAAAGCAAACGACAGCCAGCTATCGCGCTGTACCACAAAAGCGTGTTGCCCAAACTGGATACCTATCTTGCCTCCGGCGAGCGCAAGGTCGGCGGCTGGCTAGCCACTTTGCAAGTGCAAGAGGTGGCATTCGATGATACCGATGCGTTTATCAACATCAATACACTGGAAGAACTGGATGCGCACAACAGCCGTTGCTGATGCGCTCTAGCTAAGCCTTTTTCTGCTCGACAGCAAATAATACTGCCGCCTCGACTCTGGACGTGAGGTTCAGCTTGGTGAGTATGTGACGTACATGCTGCTTGACCGTGTCATTGCTGATGCCCAACGTCATGGCGATAGCCTTGTTGCTCTCGCCGCGCGCCAGGAGTTGCAGTATCTCGCGTTCGCGCTCAGTCAACAGCTTCAGTGAATTCTTGCTCTCCGGCTCCTGATGACCATTCTGCAGGATACCTATCATTTTCACCGTCATGGCAGGGGCCACTACCATCTCTCCCGCAGCGACCCGCTGGATGGCATCCACCACATCATCCGGCGCCATGTCCTTGAGCAGATAGCCGCGCGCCCCGGCGCGCAGCGCATTGGCCAGATCGGACTCGGAATCGCTCATGGTCAGCACCAGCACGGGCGTGTCATATCCCCCCTTGCGCAACCGCGCAAGCAGGCTCAGGCCATCTATCGGCTCCATGCGCAGATCCATGACCACCAGATCCGGATGATGTTCGCGCAACAAGGCCTCCAGTTCTCCGGCATCGGCTGTCGCCCCGACCACTGTAATGCCATAGCGGTGAGTAAGCAGTTCGGTCAGGCCGCGACGGCACAGGCTATGGTCATCAACCAGCGCCACGCGTATATGCTTTACTTTTTCATCCATCACATTCACTCCACTCATGGCGCGGCAAAACTCAGCCGCACTTTGGTACCACGTCCTTCTGAACTCTCCACCTCTATTTCCGCACCGATGCGTTGCGCGCGCTCGCGCATGATAGCCAGGCCATAATGGCCCTCCGCCGACAGTTTGCCGGACATGCCCATGCCGTTATCCTCGATGGCGAGTACATAGCGCCCATCTTTTCTGATCACCAGCAGCCGTGCCTGCGTGGCGCCGGAGTGCGTAGAGATATTCGCCAGCACTTCGCGCACGATATTGAAAATCTGCAGTTCATGTTCGAGCGGCAAACCGGGATCAACCACGCTATTGGAATACTCGAGCGCGATACCGGTGCGCTCGCCGAAATCGGATACCAGCACCTGCAAAGCATGCTGCAACCCCAACGGATCCATCTGGCAGCGGAAATGAGTGATCAATTCACGCACCGATTTCTGTCCGCTGTCCAGCGCCTCTTTCACGTCCTGTATGCACTTATGCGCAAGCAATTCATCCTGTTTGCGTAACGCCTCCTGCAACACGCTCATGCGCATACGGCCAAACACCAGCGTTTGCGCCAGAGAGTCATGGATTTCATTGGCGATCGCATGGCGTTCGGCCATCAGATTCATGCGCCGGTTCTCGCGAGCCAGGCGCACATTCTCCAGCGAAATACCGATCAGTTCAGCGAACGAACGCAACAGGTGCGACGCATCGGCATCGAGCTCCTTATCGCGTTCGAAAAACAGATTGAATATGCCGATCAGCTTGCCGCGAAACTCAAGAGGTACGGCGACAACGCGTTTGCAGTCCACACCGAAAAAATCACGCCCGGAGTGCGCTGCACATACGCCGGCTTCAACCGAATGCACTCCGCCATCCTGCGCTGCCTTGCCGCACACGCCGCAGCCAAGATCGACCAGGCTTTCGCATTCGTAAATTTCCGGCGGCAGACCAACCGCGCCCGCGATATGCAGTTCCTGTCCGTTGTGCGACAGCAGGCGCACAGCCCCGGCACGCGCACCGACCGACCTGATGATGGTTTCGAGAAAGCCGTCCAATAATGTCTTGAGTTCGCCGCCGTATGTCGCAGACTCACGGCTTTCATCGTCGTCCACTTCGAGTGCACGTGCCGCTCCCGCCTTCATGGAAAGCGGCTGAGCTATGCTGCTGTCATTCAGAAACCGTGGGTTATTCAAAATCCTCACCGCACATTGATCCGGAATTCCCTTGCATAATCTGGCATCCCGTGTCGAAAATTGTATCGCAGTATAACAAACATACCCCACATGGGCTATAAACACTCCCCCCCGACAAGGTTATAGACATGAGGCATGCCAATTGCGCTTAATGCCTATAACGAAATTGGGTTTTTGACCCTCAAACTGCAACCGGAAAACAATGAAAATCTGCATCATCTCCGACAGCCATGACCGCTCCGATCCACTGCTCACGGCCATCACCGAAGCCCAGGCCGCAGGCGCGCAGGCCGTCATCCATTGCGGCGACCTGATAGGCGTCAATACCTTGCGCACTTCACTCAAGTTGGGCATTCCCATTCACGCAGTGCATGGGAATAACATCGGCGATGTCGCGGCGATGTATCGCATGATGGCGAAGACCAACGGTCTGCTTACCTACCATGGGCAGGAAGCCATGCTGGAACTCGGCGGACGCAAAGTATTCATCACCCATATGCCGCACCACGGCCAGGCTTTCGCCTGCACCGGCGACTACGATCTGGTATGCCACGGCCACAGCCACACCGCACATGTCAGCCAGCAAGCCAACATCAACGGCGGGCAAACATGGCTGGTCAATCCCGGATCGGTTGCAGGTATAGACGCGCCAGGCATAGACGCAGTTCCCACCTGGATACTCGGCGACCTGAAATACATGACGTTCGAGATACGCACTTTGCAGCAAACTTCAGTGGAGGTTTAAGTGACAGCCACCATCGCAACCAATCAGACCTTGCTCGTCGTCGGCGGCGGCATCTCCGGCATGACGGCAGCGCTGGAAGCCGCAGAATGCGGCAAGCAAGTCATTCTCGCCGAACGCAATGCCACGCTAGGTGGCCGCACTGCCCTGCTCTACCGCTATTTTCCCAAGATGTGCCATCCCACCTGCGGGCTGGAGATCAACCTGCGCCGACTCAAGGCCAACCGTAATCTGCGCGTGCTGACCCAGGCCGAAGTGACCGCGATTAGCGGCACGCGCGGCAATTACACCGTGACGCTGAAAATTTCGCCGCGCTATGTCAACAACAACTGCACGGCATGCGGCGAATGCGCAAAAGTAGTCGAAACGGAGATTCCTGATCCTTACCAATACAACCTGAGCCAGACGCACGCTGCCTATCTGCCGCATGCGATGGCTTACCCGCAACGCTATGTGCTCGATCCATGCATCATCGGCACGCCCGACGCAGACAAGGCCAAGGCTGCCTGCAAGTACGGCGCAATAGAACTGGACATGCAAGCCGAAACTGTGGAATTGAAAGTTGGCGCGGTGATCTGGGCCACCGGCTGGAAACCTTACGACGCGGCGAAGATACAGCCTTATGGCTACGACCGTTTCGACAACGTGATCACCAGCGTCGAATTCGAGCGGCTGGCCGATCCACACGGCCCGACTGGCGGCAAGCTGTTGCGTCCCTCCGACGGCAAGGAAGCCAGGAACATCGCCTTCATCCAGTGCGCCGGTTCGCGCGACGAGAATCATCTGCGCCATTGTTCGCGCATCTGCTGCATGGCCTCGCTCAAGCAGACGCAATACGTGCGCGAAGCCTACGGCGAGGAAGGCAGATCCACGGTGTATTACATAGACATCCGCTCCATAGACCGCCTCGAAGATTTCTACCGCAAAGTGCAGCAAGACCCGACTGTGAAGTTCATCAAATCCAAGGTAGCCAATATCAAACTACATGAAGAAAGCTCTGACCTGATCCTGCACGGTGTGGACACCGAAGGCTATCACCGCTATGCGGAACAACACGACCTCGTGGTGCTCGCAGTCGGCATGGAGCCGGAGAGCAACGGCATCCAATTGCCTGCCGACATGGTCGCCGACGCATCCGGCTTTCTCGAAGGTTCGGCGGACGGCGGACAATTCGGCGCAGGCGCGGCCAGCAGTCCGCTCGACGTGAATCGCGCGGTGCAAAGCGCCACAGCGGCGGCCTTGCGCGCGATACAGGTGGTGCATAAAACATCCCGCCCTGAGCTTGTCGAAGGAGGAGCAAAATCATGAGCGAGATGAAAACTGCCGCATACATCTGCTCCGGCTGCGAACTCGGCGACAAGCTCGATGTGGCGCAACTAAGCAAGATCGCGCAGAAGGAAGGCAAGATGGCGCTGGTGCGCGAGCATGAATTCCTGTGCAGCGAGGCCGCTGTGCAAATCATACGCGACGACATCGCCAACGAGGCCGTCACCCATATCTGCATCGCCGCCTGCTCGCGCCGCGCCAAGACCGAGGCCTTCCATTTCCCTGAGGTCGCCATGTCACGCGCCAATCTGCGCGAAGGCGTGATCTGGATCGTAGCGGAAGGCAGCGAACACGACGAAGTACGCCAGGACATGGCCGACGATTACGTGCGCATGGCCTGCGCCGAACTCAAGAAAATGAAACTGCCACAGGGCAATCCCAACCACGCAGGCAACAAGCGCATTCTCGTGGTGGGCGGCGGCATGTCCGGACTGACTGCGGCACTCGAAGCGGCGGAGGCCGGTTACGAGGTGGTGCTGATCGAGAAGGAAAATCAGCTCGGCGGATGGGCAAGCAAGCTATGGAAGCGCGTGCCGTTCAAGCAGCCCTATGCCGAGCCACAGGACACCGGCGCGGCCGCGCTGGCCGCGAAGGTCACGGCGCATCCGCGCATCACCGTGCATCTCAATTCCACGCTGGCCGAGACTTCCGGCGCACCCGGACGCTTCGGTGTGCAGATCGCACAGGAATCCGGCGCCAGCGTCACCGAAGAAGTCGGCGCCATCGTGCAGGCTACCGGCTTCAGCGCTTACGACCTCAACAAACTGCCGGAACTCGGTGGCGGCAAACCCAACGTGACGGATCAGGCCGGACTCGAAGCCTTGGCGCGCGCCGCCAATGGCGCGACTATCAAACGCGCCGACGGCAAGGAAATCAGCAGCGTGGTGTTCATCCAGTGCGCGGGGCAACGCGACGACAGCGGTACCCACCTGCCCTACTGTTCCGGCCATTGCTGCGCTACCAGCGTCAAGCAGGCGATGTATTTCAAGGATGCCAACCCGGACGTGGATACGGTGGTGATGTATACCGACTTGCGCATGCCGGGCATGGGCGAGGACTTCTACCGCAGCGCGCAGGACAAGGGCGTGATCTTCACCAAGGGCAAAGCCGCTGCCGTGGAAACTTCCGGCGACGGTTGCACGGTGAAATTCCGCGACTTGATCCTCGACGAAGACACGGCAGTAAATGCCGACCTCGTGGTGCTCGCCACCGGACAGGTGCCGAATGCCGGCGTCGATCTCGAAGCCTGGAACCCCATCGTGACCGCTGCCGAAGGCGGCTCGGAAGAAGCCAAAGTGCAAAGAGTGGAATTGCACAAGACCTCCGTACTCAAGCTGAATTACCGCCAGGGCCCGGATATGCCGCAGTTGAAGCAGGGTTTCAGCGACTCACACTTTATCTGCTTCCCCTACGAGACGCGCCGCACCGGCATCTATGCCGCTGGCCCCGTGCGCCGCCCGATGGACATGCTGCAAGCCACCGAAGACGCTACAGGTGCCGCACTCAAGGCGATCCAGGCAGTCGAGAACGCCAGCCTCGGACGCGCCGCACATCCGCGCTCGGGCGACCTGTCTTTCCCCAGCGCGCGCCTCGAAGGCTGTACACAATGCAAGCGCTGCACGGTGGAATGCCCGTTCGGCGCGATAGACGAAGACGAGAAACGCTACCCCGTGTTCAACGAGAGCCGCTGTCGACGCTGCGGCACCTGCATGGGTGCCTGCCCGGTGCGCGTGATCTCGTTCGAGAATTATTCGGTGGATACCGTTGGCATGCAGATCAAGGCCGTGGACATGCCGGACGAATTCTCCGAGAAGCCGCGCATCCTGCTGCTGGCCTGCGAAAACGACGCTTATCCCGCGCTCGATATGGCCGGCTTGCAGCATCACGTGTATTCCGCCTTCGTGCGCGCCATTCCCGTGCGCTGCCTCGGTTCAGTTAACACCATCTGGATAACAGACGCGCTCAACTCCGGCTACGACGGCGTGATGCTGATGGGCTGCAAGCACGGCGATAATTACCAGTGCCATTTCGTCAAAGGCTCGGAACTCGCCAACTACCGCATGAGCAAAATAGACGACACGTTCAAACAATTGGGGCTGGAACCCGAGCGCGTGATCACCCATGAAGTGGCGATCACCGACCATGCGCGCGTCGCGCAACTCATCAACGACTACGCGGCCAAGATCAACGAGATCGGCATGTCGCCGATGAAGGCGTTTGCGTGAAAATGTAGGTCGGGCTCCGCCCGACGCGACGGGCATAGCCCGCCCTACCAGGAGCTATCAACATGAACGATCTCAATAGGCAAGCCATTGCGAATTACAAAAACGATTTCCTGCGGGAAGTCGAGGAACGCGTCGAGGATGGCGACTGGGTCAGGATGTGCATGCAATGCGGCGTATGCGCAGGTTCCTGCCCGCTGGGCAATGCCTGGGAACACACGCCGCAGAAGCTGTTCATGATGATACGCGCGGGTAAACGCGAGGAAGTATTGAGTTCGGACTCGATGTGGATGTGCACCTCCTGCTACAACTGCATCGTGCGCTGCCCGCGCAAGCTGCCGATCACCCACATCATGCATGGCCTCGCGCATTACGCCCACAAGCTCAACATGGCGCCCAAAGGCCAGCCCACGCGCGACATCGCCAAACTGTTCTGGGACAATCTGGTGAAAACCGGGCGCGTCAATGAACTCAAATTTTCGCTGGCGATGTATTTCAAGGACGGCTTCATGCAAGGCATCAGGAACGCGCTGGCGATGCAGGCGGTCGGTATGGGGCTGGTGAAGGCAAAGCGTCTCAACCCGATGGAGATTCTTGGTGGGCATAAATGCAAGGATCAAGGCGGCATCCACAGGATGATCGCCAAGGCGCGCGCGATTGAAGCGCACAAGAAAGGCTGACATGAGCAAGAGACAATACGCGTTCTACCCCGGCTGCTCTTCCCAGAAGGGCGCATCGGCCTCCAACTTCGTCACTTCCATCCAGATGATGTGCGAAAAGCTCGGCGTGCAACTCAACGAGATTCCGGACTGGAACTGCTGCGGTGCATCCATCGGTTATGGCGAAGGCGGCGAACTGCCGCGCCTAGTGCTCAACGCGCGTAATCTCGCATTGGCCGAACAACATCTGCCCGGACAGGACATGGTATCCGGCTGCCCGGCCTGCTGGCTGTCCACGCGCGAGACCGCCGAACGCCTGAATAAATTCGACGACCTCATGGCCGAAGCCAACGAAGCACTCAAGGAGGCCGGGCTCAATCTGAAAGGTTCGGTCAAAGCGCGCCATATTGTCGAAGTGCTGATCGAAGACGTGGGTTTCGCAGAGATGCGGCAGGCCGTGGTCAAGCCGCTGCAAGACCTGAAGATCGCCGGTTACGTCGGCTGCCAGACCAACCGTCCCTTCGGTATCACTGGAGAGTCGTTCGAGAACCCGCTGTACCTCGACAAAATGATAGAGACAGTCGGTGCGGAAGCCGTCAGCAGCTACGATCAGAAAGTGACGTGCTGTGGCGGTGCACTGGCCTTCTCCGAACCGGACAAATCGCAGAAGCAGATACGCGACATCGTCGAATCCGCCTATGACCATGGCGCGGAAATGATAGTTACGCCCTGCCAGCTATGCCAGGCCAACGTCGAGGTATATCAATCCGAGATCAACAAAAAACAAGGCACACAGTTCAACATGCCGGTAGTCTATTATTCGCAACTCATGACTGTCGCCTATGGCGGCGGTGTCAAGCAAGCGGGGCTCGATGGGCATATCATCCAGCCGAAGAAATTGCAGGATATCGCGGGCAAATAGTTATAATTGACGCATAGCAAAAGCCACAAGGAGGATCGCCATGCAACACCTGACACCCAAAGAAGCCCACGAATTTCTGCAAGCCAATCCAGAAGCGGTATTCATCGACGTGCGCAGCGAAATGGAATATATGTTCGTCGGCCATCCCCGTGGCTCCATCCTGATCCCGTGGGTAGACGGGTCGGACTGGGACATCAATCCGGACTTCGTATCCCACGTAAAAAAAGCCGCCAGCGTGAATCGTCCTGTGGTGCTGATTTGCCGTTCCGGGCGGCGCTCCACCGATGCAGGCATGGCTTTGGAAAAAGCCGGATTACAGGAAGTGTACAACGTAACACACGGCTTCGAAGGCGACCTGGACGAAACGCACCATCGCAACTCCCACAATGGCTGGCGTCACGATGGCCTGCCCTGGGCGCAAACCTGATTGAAATGAGCATCCCCGATTTTACCGAAGCCGAACAAAAGCGAGCCGCCGCCCTGCTGTTCAATCGCTATGGCAAACTTATCCCACTGCAACTGGCAGACAGCGAATTGCAGCTCGGTGCCGATCCCGAGCAACTGACCGTATGTCCCACGTTTTATTGGAACGAACGTGGCGCACATTTCATCGTATGCAAGATCGCCTCCGAGCGCTTTCGCTGCCAGTTCTTCTATTCCGAAACCGAGCAATATGGCACGGGTCGCGAAGAATACAACGACCTCGAAACCTGTGTCGTTACGCTGTTACAAGTGCAATCAGATCATGAGCGGCAATTGGCGCATGTCTCCTCTGGTGCTACCGCAGCCAATCTGAACCACGATGATTACCAGGGGCCGGTAGTGGTGTAGTACACCGCGTGACCGGCCGTCACTGTCTGCCTGTAATGGAATAGAACACTCTGCGTATTTTCCGGCCCTGCGATGCAACCCCTGTCGGGGATTATGGGCAATACTCACACCAGACATCTCCCCCAGCATTTTAAAGAGGGGAGAAAAACAACCTGAACGGATTGGGTTACTGGGTTACTGGCTTACTGCTTGCTGCAATGCCTTGCGGATCGCTTCTGGCGTGCTCATGATGTTCATGAAGCTGTTGCTGCCCATCATGGACAAGTCGGGGAAATCTATGGCGATACGGAAGCGGGCATATAGCGCATAAATGTCCTTGCCGGACACCAGCACTTCATACGGCAGGTGAGCTGTAGACTTGATGTCGCGGAAATCGATCTCGCTCATGATGAAACGATCATCCATGTATTTCTGCGCATCCGAAGCACCCTTCAGGCCGACGCCGAATACTGATTCCTGTTTGCCCGGAACATCCACGCGGTACACCTTGCTCACGCCGCCCGTGCCTGATGCCAGACCTTTCTCGACGGCGGCCACTGCCTGATCATAACTGCCGTAGCTGGCCAGCAGACTGGGCTCGTCGAAGTATTCCATGCCCATCATGTAATGGTATTTACGCGCCTTGCTCACTGTTATCCCCTGCGCACCAAAATCCTCCGCGCTGCCCAATGCGGCTTGCAGCTTGGTGCGCACGCCCTTCAGGTCACCTTTCATGCGATAGACGTTGGCCATGTAAGCCGGGTTGGTGTAGCTCACCTGGATTTCATTCTTGACCTTGGTTACGCTCACGCGCTGGATTGCGCCGAAGCCGCCGTGTTCGGATTGTGCGGCATTGCTCTTGAGTTCGTCGCTGGTCACCACGATAACATCGGCATCGGGATAAGGTGAATATTCGCCCGCCACGGTGAAACCATTGGCAGCCAGTGCAGTCCTGGCTGCCGCAGCTTTCTCCGCCACGGTACCGGAGCCTTTTGAACCCAACACGAAAGGCTTGATGAGTTCATCGTCGGCCAGTACGGCATTGGCGCCAAACAACAGCGTAGCGGCGAGAAACAAATTCTTTAGCGTGGTCATTATTCGATTTCCTGGTTGTAAAAAATATTTTATATTGCAGTATATGGGATGCGGGGAAAGCGGATTTATTCGCACATAACCCTGTGTGAGCGAACGCGAGAATTCGCACCTGCAGCAGGTCAAGCGTCCGGCTCCTCGTACATCCCATCCTGTTCCGCCATGCGCCGTTCCACCGCTTCCTGCTCCATCTTCTGCAATTTATCGCGGTAGCGTTCCATGCGTTTTGTAGCAGCATCCTCTTTCAGCGGGATGGTGTTTTCACCGAACAGAACCTGCTTGAGAAAGCGGAAGCCGAACAGCATGAGCCGGGTGTCATCGCCGAGTATCTCTATGGTCTCTTCCATATCCAGATCATAGAGTTCATTGAAGCCTTCACTCACCACGAAGGCGCGGAAGCGGTCAATGTCGTAGCAAACCATGAAGAACATCTGCAAACTGGATTTGCTCGGCTTACCTATGCTGGGGCCGGAGGATTTTTTCTTGAGTATGAGCTGGCGCCAGCCACGCGCCAGTTCATCATATTCTGCCACGCCTTGCTCGCTGCGATACTCATCTATAGTAAGTTCGCGTGGCTCGTTGTGACCCAGGCAGTGCGACTCTTTCACCAAGGCGTAGGAACGCGTATCAGTGTATTCATCCTGCCTGCGCATGGACAGCAGCGCAACCGGGTAATAGCGGCAGGAGGTAGGCCGGTCTTCATAAACACCACAGCCTTCGGGCGTCATGAAACGACAGGCCGTGCCGTTCTCAACCGGGCGCAGCTTCACGCCCACGATGCCATCCTTCTCCAATTCGTAAGGCACAGTATATTGCTGGAGGAATTCGCCGGAAGAAAGATTGAGCCGCTGCTTCAGGCGCAGGATGTCGTACGGCGTGAGCGAGATGTCTATGTTGCTGCAACAGGCGTTCCAGCAGGCGATGCCCTTGCGACACTGAAAGCGTATGCTCTTGCTGCCGTCGCACATCTCCGGCACCACGGGGCTTCCGTGGAAAGGCAGGTCGGCTGCCATGTAGGTGTCCATGTTCAGGTATCCCTATGTAGGTCGGGCTACGCCCGACGCGGCGGGCAGTGCGTGGTGGTTGTTGCCGCTTTAGCGGCTTACAATCCACGGCCTACCCATCGCGGGTGCAGCCCGCCCTACGAGTTACTCAGTGTGCTGCCGCCTTGAACAGCTTCGACTTATCCACCAGATCCACGTGCTTGCGCTTGAAGCAAGTCCACTTGTGCGTGGTCTTGTCGTAGATCGAGTTGACGAAGCAATGCCAGTTTTTCTCATCCACGAAGTTCTTGTCGGTGCGGTAGTAGAAGCCCGGATAGCGGCTCTCTTCGCGGAACTGGATGTGCTTCATGTGCGCTTCGGCGGTCAGAATGCGGTGGTAGTTTTCCCAGGCGCGCAGCAGCTCGTGCAGGTCTTTGGCGCGCATCTTCTGCGCGTCTTCCTTCAGCATCTCCAGCTTCTCTTCCGCCACGGCCAGCATCTTGTCGTTGGTGTTGTAGTAAGTGCTGCATCCGGCAACATACTCGTCCATGATCTTCTGCAAACGCATTTGCAGCATCTTGGGCACGATGTAATTCGGGTTCACGTCGATGGCGGTGGAGTAGTCCTTGTGTTCGAGGAAGTTGCGCACCGGCTTGTAGATTTCTTCGGCCAGTTGCGCGGCGGGCGTGTCGAGTTCGACTTTCCAGTCCTTGTTATCGAGCGCATATTTCACCATCGCCTTGGAAGCCAGGCGGCCTTCTGTATGCGAACCGGATGAGAACTTGTGGCCGGATGCGCCCACGCCGTCGCCGGCGGTGAACAGCCCCTTCACCGTGGTCATCGAGCGATAGCCCCAGTTCCAGCCGCGCGGCAGGTGCGCGGGAACACCTTCTTCTTCCGCATCGGCAGCGGTCGGTGCACCTACGTCGGTGGGGCCGGACACCCAGATGCCGCAGCAGCCGGAATGACTGCCTAGCAAGTACGGCTCAGTCGGCATCAGTTCGGACATCTTCTTTTCCGGCTCGATGTTTTCACCGACCCAGATGCCGCACTGGCCGATGCACATGTCGAGGAAGTCTTCCCACGCTTCCGCTTCGAGATGCTTCACTTCCTTGGGCGACAGGGTTTCCTTAAGTTTGGCCATCGCGGTGACGGTGTCCATGTAGATCGGACCATGGCCGTCCTTCATCTCTTTGAGCATGAGGTGGTTGCGCAAACAGGAAGCGGGAACGGCGGCCTGTCCATAGGGAGGATAGTCGTTGAGCATTTCCTTGTTCTTGGTCATATAGTCTTCGCCATAGGCATTCACCGCCTTGGCCTTGAACAACAGGAACCACGCACCGACCGGGCCGTAGCCATCCTTGAAACGTGCGGGCACGAAACGGTTTTCCATCATGGTCATTTCCGCACCGGCTTCGGCCGCCATCGCGTAGGTCGAACCGGCGTTCCACACCGGATACCACGCACGCCCCTGACCTTCGCCCACGGAACGCGGACGGAACAGATTGACGCAACCGCCAGCGGCGAGCAGCACGGCCTTGGCCTTGTACACATAAATCTTGTTCTCGCGCACCGAGAACCCGACCGCCCCGGCGATGCGCGACGGGTCGTTCTTGTCGTTCACCAGCTTGACGATGAACACGCGCTCCTGCACGCGATCCAGCCCCAGCGCCTTCTTCGCGGCTTCGGCGACGATCCATTTGTAGGATTCGCCGTTGATCATGATCTGCCACTTGCCAGAACGCACCGGCTTGCCGCCGTCTTTCAACAAAGGCAAACCTTCCTTGATGGAATCTGCGCCGTCGTGGCGCACACCGTCGGCATCCGTCTTCCAGATCGGCAAGCCCCATTCTTCGAACAGGTGCACCGAGTCGTCCACGTTGCGGCCCAGGTCGTAGGCGAGGTCGTCGCGCGTGATGCCCATCAGGTCATTGGACACCATGCGCGCGTAATCGGCGGGATCCTGTTCCGAGCCGATGTAGGTGTTGATCGCGGACAGACCCTGCGCCACCGCGCCGGAGCGATCCATCGCAGCCTTGTCCACCAGCTTGATCCTGAGTTCGGTGCCGGTCTCGGCCTTAACCGCCTCGGCCCAGCGCATGATTTCATAACCGGCGCCGCAACAAGCCATGCCGCCGCCGATCAACAGGATATCGAGTTCTTCTTCGACGATTTCCGGATTGCCAAAAGTAGCTTCAGACATTTTGTATTCCTCTCTTCACGAATTATTTACGGATCAGCTCTTCGGGCTTGCCTGCGCGATAGCCGCCCATCACTTCCTTGGTGTACACGCCGGGAACGGTGAGATCGGCCATCTTGGGCATGGGCTTGCCGCCGTAGGGATCAATGGAGCCTTCGGAAGTCGTGCGGATCGGGAATTTGAAACGTTTCATGTTGCCGTTGCGGAACTTGATGGTCCACATGATGGAATCGGAGCCGCGCAAGGGTTGCACCGAGCCGCCCAGCGGCACGACGTCGGCATAGTGCCGCGCCTCGATGGCGTTCTGCGGGCATATCTTCACGCAGGAATAGCACTCCCAGCATTGCTCGGGTTCCTGGTTGAATGCCTTCATCGCATGGCCGGTCTCGGAACCGTCCTTGTCGAGTTTCATCAGATCGTGCGGGCAGATATACATGCAGGCAGTTTTATCCTGCCCCTTGCAGCCGTCACATTTTTCGGTGCGTACAAAGGTTGGCATTTCTCACTCCTCCAGTTAAAAAATCATTCACCAGCTCCTCCCCCCTCGCAGGGGGAAGGGGCACATTTCATTTCGCCGAATGGCCGCTCAACTTGACTTCGACTCTTTCGCTATCAGCCAGCCCGGCGTAATACTTGCGCAATATTTCCAGCACTTCCGGCCTGCTGAACTCAGCAGGCACTTCTGAATTCTCGGAAAGCATCTTGCGCAGCTTGGTGCCGGACAGCAGCAAGCGGTGTTCATCGTCATGCGGACAAGTGCGCGCCGAGGCCATGCCGCCGCACTTGTAGCACCAGAAGGTCCAATCTATTTTCAGCGGCTGTGTCTCCAGCGAGCCCCTGGGTATTTTGTCGAAAATGTGGTGCGCATCGAACGGGCCGTAATAGCTGCCGACCCCGGCGTGATCGCGCCCGACGATCAAATGCGAGCATCCGTAGTTCTGGCGGAACAGCGCGTGCAGCAAAGCTTCGCGTGGCCCTGCATAGCGCATGTCGAGCGGATAACCGCCCTGCGCCACGGTCTTGGCAACGAAATAATTCCTGGTCAGCGCGATGATGGCATGCGTGCGCACCTCGGCGGGAATGTCGCCGGGCTTGAGGTGGCCGAGCAAAGAATGGATCAGCACGCCGTCGCACACTTCGATGGCGACCTTGGCGAGATATTCATGCGAGCGGTGCATCGGGTTGCGCGTCTGGAACGCGGCAACCTTGCTCCAGCCCATGCTCTCGAATAACTCGCGCGTCTGTTTTGGCGTCATGAACAGTGGGCCGTATTTCTGCGGGAAGCCGCCTTGCGACAATACCTTCACCGGCCCGGCCAGATTTACCTCGCCCTGCTCCATCACCATCTTCACGCCGGGATGTTCCTGATCGGTAGTGCCAAACACCGTGGCGCATTCATGCGCCTTGTCTATGGAATATTTCTCGGTGACGCGCATGGTGGCGATAATGCTGTCATCGTCCGGGTCTGTAAGCGCGATGTCGTCGCCGATATTGATTGAATCCGCAGTGGCGCGATCGGTGGAAAGTGTAATGGGAATGGGCCAGAACAGGCCGTTGGCCATCTTCATGCCATCGCACACGCCCTGCCAGTCGGCATAAGACATGAAGCCATCCAGCGGCGTGAAACCGCCGATGCCCAGCATGATGAGGTCGCCTTTTTCGCGGGAACTGACACGAATCCTGGGGAAGCTGCGCGCACGCTTCAGTTCATCAATCAAATCCTCCCCCACGAGCAGCAGGGGTTTGAGGTCGCCCCCTCCGTGCGGATTGACTAGCGCCATTACTAACTCTCCCCGTTAATTAACTGCCTGGTGGATGCATCAGATTGATGGCACGTACACTATTCCATCGGCCATGAAACAGCGATACCCATAATGGGTTGATGACTACCCCCCTGATGGGCTATATCGATATGGCTCATAATGGTAACGCGTTACCCGATCCATGCTGCGAGTCGCCTGAGCTATCATCACGGTCTGTAGCACTATACAAATTGCCAGCCGAAAATGAACCCCGAAGACCTGCCGCGCCTGCTTACCTGCTCCATGCCCTATGGAAAATACAAGGGCCGCTTGATCGCCGATCTGCCCGGACACTACCTCAACTGGTTCGCCCGCACGGGCTTCCCTCCCGGCGAACTCGGCCGCCTGCTGGCGCTGATGCAGGAACTGGACCACAACGGCCTGACGCCCTTGCTCGATCCATTGCGCAAACGCTAGCCCTATCCGCAAGCAGCGGAGGCTGGCTACGCTGCCGTTTTAGATTCCTTCCTCCCAATGCTACAATTCCGCCTTTTACAACACTCCATAAAGGCGCCACACCATGAGTTTGAACAATGTTCCATCCGGAAAAGACCTGCCCGACGACTTCAACGTAATCATTGAGATTCCCATGCATGGGGAGCCGGTGAAATATGAGGTGGACAAGGATTCCGGGGCGATCTTCGTCGACCGTTTCATGAATACTGCGATGCATTACCCGTGCAATTACGGCTACATCCCGCACACTTTGTCCGAAGACGGCGATCCTGTGGACGTGCTGGTGATCACGCCCGTACCGCTGAATACCGGCGTGGTAGTGCGTTGCCGCCCGCTCGCCGTGCTCAAGATGGAAGATGAATCCGGGCTGGATGCCAAAGTGCTGGCCGTGCCGGTGGACAAGCTCTCCACGCTGTATCGCGGATTGAAGAACCACAACGAATTGCCGCCCATCATCCTCCAGCAAATCTCCCATTTCTTCGCGCATTACAAAGACCTGGAACCCAACAAATGGGTCAAGATCGGCGGCTGGTACGGCATAGACGAAGCACGTGCCGAGATCATGGCTGGCGTGGCGAACTACAATAATTCCCCCGACAAACCGCAGTTCTGATAATCAAGGACACCCAATGACAGCAAAGATCATAGACGGCAAAACCATTGCCCAGGAAGTGCGCGCCGAATGGAAAGTGCGCGCCGATGCCTTGAAAGCGCGTGGCATCACGCCCGGGCTGGCAGTGATCATCGTCGGCGAAGACCCTGCCTCCAAGGTATATGTCGCCAACAAGGTAAAAGCCTGCGCCGAACTCGGTCTGCATTCCGAACATGTCGTCATGTCTGCCGATACGCCGGAAGCCACACTGCTGGCAAGAATCGAGGCGCTCAACAACGACCCGAAGATACACGGCATCCTGGTGCAACTGCCCGTGCCCAAGCACATCAACAGCGACAAGGTGTTGAACGCGATCAGCCCGGACAAGGACGTGGACGGCTTCCACCCGATGAACGTCGGCGCGCTGGCCACCGGCAACATGCGCTTCGCACCCTGCACGCCTTACGGCGCGATGAAGCTGCTGGAAAAGGCTGGCGTCAGCATTGAAGGCAAACACGCCGTGGTCGTGGGCCGCAGCAACATCGTGGGCAAACCCATGGCGCTCATGCTGCTGCAACAGAACGCCACCGTCACCATCTGTACTTCGCGCACCGTTGACCTGGCAAAATTCACGCGCGATGCCGACATCCTCGTAGTCGCCACCGGCAAAGCCAGGATGATCACCGGCGACATGATCAAACCCGGCGCCGCCGTGATCGACGTGGGCATCAACCGCATGGACAACGGCAAGCTGTGTGGCGATGTGGATTTCGATTCAGCGAAAGAAGTCGCGGGCTGCATCACCCCGGTGCCCGGCGGCGTCGGCCCGATGACCATCACGATGCTGGTGGCGAATACGGTGCAGGCGGCGGAATGGGTAGCAGGGTAAGCCTACACTCTGCCGCGATTCATTCGGAAGCGCTCCCGCAGCAACCAAACATCCGCGAGCACTAAATCCGGCCGCTTATTTCTTGTTAAGCATCGCCGCAGCTTTGGCCGCTTCGTTGCAGTTGAAGGTGTTCATGCTGCTGGACTTGCAGGCAGTCAGGTCGGCAGTCAATTCGACTTGATGCGTGGAATAGTATTCCGCCGTCTTGGTAGGTTCGCCGCAAGCTGAGAGCAAGGCGATGGCGATAGCGGCGAAAATGAGTTTCATCGGCATGTTGTTTTTCATTTGATCATTTCTTTCAGTTGTTCGAGGATGGCGGGGTTTTGGCTACGGTCACCGCTACGCAGTTTAACTTGCTGCGCAAGTTAGCTTCGCCGAAACCCCGCCAATTGCGCCATGTAAAAGAGCAAGCCGTGCAAGCAATTAGCGCACTACCTCTTTTAACTGTTCGAGGATGGCGGGGTTTTCTAAAGTCGACACATCCTGCGTGATCTCCTGCCCCTGTGCAATGGAGCGCAGCAAGCGGCGCATGATCTTGCCGGAGCGGGTCTTGGGCAGGTTGTCGCCGAAGCGGATGTCGTCGGGTTTTGCTATCGGGCCGAGTTCTTTGGCGACCCAGTTGCGCAGGTCTTCGACGATCTGTTTGGCCGCAGCGGCATCCTGCGGGCGCGCACCTTTGAGCACGACGAAGGCGACGATGGCTTCGCCCTTGATCTCGTGCGGACGCCCGACCACGGCGGCTTCCGCCACCAGCGAATTGGACACCAGCGCCGATTCTATCTCCATGGTGCCGAGGCGGTGGCCGGAAACTTTAAGCACGTCGTCTATGCGGCCCATGATCCAGAAATAGCCGTCTTCGTCGCGGTTGGCGGAATCGCCCGCCAGATAGTAGCCGCGCATCTCTTCCGGGAAGTAACCATTTTTATAGCGCTCAGGATCGCCCCAGATGGTGCGTATCTGCGAAGGGAACGGGCGTTTGATGACCAGAAAGCCGCCTTGCTTGTCACCCACATCCTCGCCTGTTTCGTTCACGATGGCGGCCTGAATACCGGGGATGGGCAGGGTACAGGAGCCGGGTTTGGTTGGCACGGCACCCGGCAGCGGCGCGATCATGTGGCAGCCGGTCTCGGTCTGCCACCAGGTGTCCACGATGGGGCAACGCGATTGTCCCACCACGTTGTAGTACCACATCCACGCTTCGGGATTGATCGGCTCGCCCACCGTGCCGAGCAAGCGCAGACTGGAAAGATCATATTGCTTCGGCAGTTCACCGCCGAGTTTTATAAGCGAACGTATCGCAGTCGGTGCGGTGTAGAAAGTGGTGACCTTGTGATCCTGGATCATTTTCCAGAAGCGGCCCGCATCGGGATACGTGGGGATGCCCTCAAATATCACTTCGGTCGCGCCCATCGCCAGCGGGCCGTAAGTCACATAGCTGTGGCCGGTGACCCAACCCACATCGGCAGTGCACCAGAAAATGTCGGTGGGTTTGTAATCGAACACCCATTGCATGGTGAGCATGGCGCCCAGCAGGTAGCCGCCGCTGGAATGCTGCACGCCTTTGGGTTTGCCGGTGGAACCCGAGGTGTAGAGGATGAACAGCGGATGTTCGGAACTGACCCATTCCGGTTCACACGCGGATGACTGGCCCGCGATGGCATCATGCCACCACACATCAAGCTTGCCGTTCCATTGCACTTCGCTGCCCGCGCGCTGGTACACAATGACGCTATGCACGGACTCGCATTTCCCCATGGCCAAAGCCTCGTCCACGGCGGGCTTCAGCGGGATCACCTTGCCGCCGCGCATCTGCGCATCGGCGGTGATCACGGCGCAGGCCGAAGCATCCTCGATGCGCTCGTTCAGGCTCTTGGAAGAAAAACCACCGAACACCACCGAATGGATCGCACCTATGCGCGCGCACGCCTGCATCGCCACCACGGCCTCTATGCTCATCGGCAGATAGATGACCACGCGGTCGCCCTTGTTGATATTGCGCGCCTTCAGCGCATTGGCGAACTGGCATACACGGGCATGCAGCTCGCGGTAGGAAATCCGGGTGACCTTGCCATCGTCCGCCTCGAAAATCAGCGCAGTCTTTTCCGGCTGGGTAGCGAGATGCCTGTCCAGGCAGTTGTACGAGACGTTCAGCTCACCATCCTCAAACCATTTGAAGAAGGGTGCATTGCTCTCATCCAGAGATTTGGTGAACGGCTTGCGCCACTGGATATGCTCGCGCGCAAGCTTTGCCCAATAGCCGGGATAATCCTGCAATGCCGCATCCGCCAAAGCTTTATAGGCTGCCATGCCGGACACGTTGGCCTGTCGCACAAACGCATCGGAAGGCGGAAATACACGGGTCTCGTTCAATACGGATTCGATGCTGGTCGACATTTTTGCTCCCTACATGATGGCTGGTGTTCTGGCGCACGAATGTAGTTACTTTCCGGAGCGGCGTCAACTTTGGCACCGCAGCTCCTAACTGCACCGCCTATGGCGAGTGCGAGATTTTCAAGGGAAAGGACTATACCTGCAAGAAGGCGGTTGGCGGGATCCAGAATTGTTGTGATAAGCCGATGGGGGTTTCGTTGGTGAGTTACATCCAGGGTACGATGAAGGCGTGGGATTTGGCTAAAAACACGGAGACCGTGCAGAATCTTATTGCTTCAGGCCAGGCGGTTGCCGGAACGCTTTCTTCCTTGAGCTCTGGTGTTTCCGCTGCGGCCAACCTGCTTCAGGATTATCCATCGCTCAATTCGGCTTTGATCAGTGGATATAACTCGATTGTGGGCGGGGTGACGGGGAATGCGGCAGCCAGTGCAACTGCTACATCATTGATGCAGCCGCTTTATCAGGCAGCGGGGAACTTTTTAAATTCGATCTCTGCCGGGCTTGGGGATTCCATTTTGAAGCACACAGGCTCTACATTTACCGGAGGACTTTCCAGCACTGGTGCAGGCGCAATCATTGGTAACATCATGACCGCTTATATGTACATTCAGTTGGCCATTCTGATCATCCAGCTTGCCTACGCGTGCGAGAAGTCTGAATTCGAACTCGAGGCCAAGAGGGAATTAAAATCCTGTCATTACGTTGGCAATTACTGTTCACAAAAGATCATGGTTGCCGGAGTCCAGGTCGGATGCATGGAGACGAAAGACTCATTCTGTTGCTTTTCGTCACCTCTTGCCCGGATCATGCAAGAACAGGGCAGACCTCAGATTCCAAAGGGATGGGGATCGCCAGAGTCACCGGATTGCAGTGGGTATTCGATACAGGAAATGTCCAACTTGAACTATGCCGCTATGGATCTTACTGAGTGGACTGCGATTCTAACCCAATCAAATATTCTTCCTGGGAGTTCGACCGCCGCGAATTCGATGTACTCGTCTGATACCTTAACAACAGGCCAAACAACATCCACTGGCTTTGTCACACAACCCACTTCCACTTCTTCAACGATCACTTCGACGTTGACCAATCCTGCGGCAGGGGAGTCCGCACGTTCAAACGTGCGGTCTTCCATGGGGTTCTAATTAGCGGCACTTACCGGCGACAGAACTGCTGCATCCTTATTGACCTTCACATGCGGCAAGGCATACATCGGGTCATTAGGCGCGGGTTTTACAAAAAACATCGGCTTGCCTTGGTTCAGGAACATTGGGACAGGGTTGTTGCCAAGGTAGCCAGTAGGTATGAACCAATAAACCCATGGCGGCAGTTGGCTTGAAATTGCTGCGGCCATTGCCATTCGATTAAGACCTTCTTCTGGACTAAATACAACTCCCATACTTACTCCAATTTTCGGAGAAATTACTTTCTCTTTACCCATATACTCTGGAACACTTCTCGGTTCTGCGGATATGTAAAAAGCACTATTAATGGCAGACAATGAACACTTGGAAATATCATTACAGTCTGATCCATTCTTTATGGTTCGAAAAAACATAATATTCTTTCCTGCAACGTTTACTATTTTTTCACTTACAGATGCATTGGAAGGCATTGCTGGTAGCGAATCCTTAATTGCTTTTATGATTACCATATTGAAATCATCTGCAATTCGCTGCTCAGACAGTCCTTTTGGCTTATCAAAAAAAACTACGTATGAAACACTTTGATTCTGCTCCGACCTACTCGGCATCAGCGCATTCAGCAAGAATACTCCGCCACCAAATATATCCCCGAGCGCGAAAGCAGTACCAGCCGCCGTCATGTTGCCGCCGACCTGAATGAAGCTCTCCAGCTTATTTCCGCTCACACCAGAATCTTTCAGTACCTTCAGGAAGTCTTCCTGCGACATATCCCGCATGCCCACCGAACGCCCTTGATAGTCAGCCAGACACCAAGCCAGCGAGTGGTTCTTCGGGCAATCCTCTTTCTCCCACTCATCCTTTCCGAACTTGACGCCCAGAAAAGACGCATTAGCCATCATCGGCATCAAGGCAACCAGCAGGGCAACAGCGGTGATGATTTTCTTCATTTCGACTTCTCCTTTGTTATCGATAAAACCATTCTATCAGGCGAATGAATGGTTTTTTCGCAGATCAACTACGACGGCATAAACATCAAACCGCTTCTTGCGCGGCACTCGTCACAATAAGCACCTGCGCCCGGCAAGCCTCGCCATGCAGCGACACTCGGAAATGTAGTTACTTTCCGGAGCGGCATCAACTTTATGGCGCGCACGAAAATTTGACAATCTGCCGAAATCGCCTAAAATGCGCCCCCTTGGATTTTTTCATGTTTTGAATTCATCCATCGGGTCGTTAGCTCAGCTGGTAGAGCAGCGGACTCTTAATC
Organism: Nitrosomonadales bacterium; assembly: GCA_016199835.1. Taxonomy (GTDB): domain Bacteria; phylum Pseudomonadota; class Gammaproteobacteria; order Burkholderiales; family Gallionellaceae; genus JACQFX01. Next base: position 173,695 of record JACQFX010000013.1, read on the forward strand.
CGTTTGTCGCAGGTTCGATCCCCGCACGACCCACCAGTATCACCAAGAGGTTAGCCAGAAATGGCTAGCCTCTTTTCATTCGAGGTGTGCCATATTTGTGCCATTGAGCATAGTGGCGGTCTTCTCCGAATGCTCAATCAACTGAGCCGGAGCGAGATGGGCATACCTTGGAAAATATTTATGCATATCTTGAGCTGATCCCTGTGCGTGAGCTGATTGACCTTGCGGAGAATAAGCTGCACAATCTCCGCATGAAACGCGGAATTAAAACCTATATCTGGCAACAATCCGACTGGCCCAACTGGCGCTATGATCTGCATCGCCTGTCCGGCCTGCTGGCGCAGGTGCACCACACCCAAGGCCGCTTGCTGGGTCGAATGCATGACTTGGGGCTAGTGCTGCGCGACCAGGCCACTTTGCAGGTATTGACCGATGACGTGCTCAAGACCAGCGAAATAGAAGGCGAGCATCTGAACCCGGACACGGTTCGCTCTTCCATCGCGCACCGCTTGGGAGTTGATGTCGGCGCATTGGCTCCGGCGGATCGGCATGTGGACGGCGTGGTCAATATGGTGCTGGATGCGACCGGCCATTTTAACCAGCCGCTGACCGCCAAACGTTTATTCGGCTGGCATGCAGCGCTGTTTCCCACCGGCTACAGCGGCATGGCAGCGATCAAAACCGGTCGCTGGCGCAATGATGCTTCGGGGCCGATGCAAGTCGTTTCCGGCCCGGTCGGTCGGCAAAAAGTACATTACGAAGCGCCGCCAGCGCGCCTGCTGAAAGCCGAGATGTCGGATTTTCTGCTCTGGTTCAATACCTATCAGGAACCCGATCCGATGGTGAAAGCTGGCTTGGCTCATCTGTGGTTTGTGACCATCCACCCGTTCGACGACGGCAATGGCCGTATCGCACGTGCGGTAGGTGACATGGCTCTGGCACGCGCAGAACAATCGGCACAACGGTTCTACAGTTTGTCCGCGCAAATACAGCGGGAACGAAAAGACTACTACGACATGCTTGAGCGCACGCAAAAAGGCACACTCGATGTCACCGATTGGCTGGAATGGTTTCTTGTCTGTCTGTTGCGCGCCATGCAGGGCGCAGAGGTAACGCTCTCTGCCGTACTGACCAAAGCCAGGTTCTGGCAGTGCCGGGCGGGAGCACCCTTGAATGAGCGGCAGGCCAAGCTGATCAACCGGCTGCTTGATGGCTTTGAGGGCAAGCTGACTTGCAGCAAGTGGGCAGCCATCTCCAAGTGCTCGCCGGATACGGCGCTGCGTGACATCACAGATTTGATCGCCAACGGTGTGCTGATGAAATCAGATGCCGGTGGTCGAAGCACCAGTTACGAGCTGAGGCCACTGGACTAGTCGCTTTGGCTGATAACTTGGGCCGTCTCCGAGCGAGATGCTTGTCTAATTTACATGAGTGGAAAAGGCGTGGATCCAGTATCTTAGCTTGACTGGGTTCCTGCCTTCGCGGGAACGACGAAACCGAATAAATCTGCGCTTCCTTAAGTATTCCGTGAGTAGCCACAAATGCTGCGCACATGTGAAGACGCGGTCATAAACGCGCAAGCGCGCGTGCCAAAGCCATGCCCACTGTGGCATAATCGCGCGCTCAATCGGGATAAAAGCAATGAGCGCAAAAACTTTATACGACAAACTCTGGGACTCGCACGTAGTGCGGCAGGAAGCCGACGGCACGGCGCTGATCTACATCGATCGCCATCTGGTGCATGAGGTGACCAGCCCGCAGGCATTCGAAGGGCTGAAGCTGGCGCGGCGCAAACCCTGGCGCGTGCAATCCATGCTCGCAGTGCCAGACCACAACGTGCCGACCGAACATCGCAGCAGCGGCATCGCCGATCCGATCTCGCGTTTGCAGGTTGAAACGCTGGATGCGAATTGCGCCGAGTTCGGCGTGACCGAATTTAAAATGAACGATATACGCCAGGGCGTCGTGCATGTGATGGGCCCGGAACAAGGCGCGACGCTGCCCGGCATGACCGTGGTGTGCGGCGATTCGCATACCAGCACGCATGGCGCATTCGGCGCGCTGGCTCACGGTATCGGCACATCCGAGGTCGAGCATGTGATGGCGACGCAATGCCTGGTGGCGAAGAAATCCAAAGCCATGCTGGTCAAAATGGAAGGTGCGCTGCACGCAGGCGTCACCGCCAAGGACATCGCGCTGGCAGTGATCGGCAAGATCGGCACGGCAGGCGGCACCGGCTACGCCATCGAATTCGCGGGCAGCGCCATCCGCGCGCTCAGCATGGAAGGCCGCATGACATTGTGCAACATGGCCATTGAGGCGGGCGCACGCGCCGGCATGATCGCCGTGGACGACACCACAATCAATTACGTCAAGGGCCGCCCTTACGCGCCGCAGGCTGCGCAGTGGGAACAGGCCGTGGCCTACTGGCGCACGCTGCATTCGGATGATGGTGCAAAATTCGACGCAGTGATGGCAATGGATGCGGCCAGCATCAAGCCGCAAGTGACCTGGGGCACCTCGCCCGAAATGGTGACGGACATCGACGGTCGTGTGCCCGATCCCGCTTCCGCTCCCGATGAGGTGAAGCGCCAGGACTGGGTGCGGGCGCTGCAATACATGGGATTGCAGGCGAACACACCGATCAGCGAAATCCCTGTGGACAAGATATTCATCGGCTCCTGCACCAATGGACGCATCGAGGATCTGCGTGCAGCGGCGGCAGTGGCGCGCGGCAAACACATCGCAACAAACGTGAAGCTCGCGATGGTGGTACCCGGCTCCGGGCTGGTGAAGCAGCAGGCCGAGCAGGAAGGCCTGGACAAGATATTCATCGCGGCGGGTTTCGAGTGGCGTGATCCGGGCTGCTCCATGTGTCTGGCGATGAACGATGACCGACTTGCGCCGGGCGAGCGTTGCGCCGCCACTTCCAACCGCAACTTCGAGGGACGACAAGGACAAGGCGGACGCACCCATCTGGTAAGTCCGGCCATGGCCGCAGCCGCAGCGATCGCAGGGCATTTTGTAGACGTAAGTAAATTGTAAGGAGAAGAGGATGAAAACGATTTCTTTGTTGTTGGCAGTATGGATGCTGGCTGGATGCAACACCATGGAAGGTTTGGGCAAGGACATCCAGAAGGGTGGGCAGAAAATCGAAAAGGCCGCCACGAAATAACCATGCAGAAATTCACTTTGCTGGACGGACTGGTCGCGCCGCTGGATCGAGCCAACGTTGATACCGACGCCATTATCCCGAAACAGTTTCTGAAGTCCATCAAGCGCTCCGGCTTCGGGCCCAATGCGTTCGATGAGTGGCGCTACCTGGATCATGGCGAACCCGGCATGGATAACAGCAAGCGTTCGATCAACCCTGACTTCGTGCTGAACCAGTCGCGCTACCAAGGCGCGCAGGTTTTGCTTGCCCGCGAGAATTTTGGCTGTGGCTCCTCGCGCGAGCATGCACCGTGGGCACTCGAAGACTATGGCTTCCGCGCCATCATCGCGCCCAGCTTCGCCGACATTTTCTTCAACAACTGTTTCAAGAACGGCTTGTTGCCGATCAAGCTGGATGCAGACAAGGTGGATGCGCTGTTCAATGCAGTGGAAGCCCATGCCGGCTACAAACTGAAGGTAGACCTGGAGCAACAGACCATCGCCACACCAGACGGCACGGTGTACAAATTCGACGTGGATGCGCACCGCAAGCATTGTCTGCTCAACGGCCTGGATGACATCGGCCTGACGTTGCAGCATATGGACGAGGTCAAGGCGTACGAGGTCAAGCACCGCGCGGCGCAGCCGTGGTTGTTTGCCTGATACGTGGAACGCACTCATGCGCTTGAACGCTGAAGAAACAGCTTCCATCAAGCGCATTGTGGCTCAAGTTTTTGGCGTTGATGCCAGCGTGAGCTTGTTCGGCTCGCGCGTGGATGACAGCAAGCGGGGCGGCGACGTGGATCTGTATGTAATGCCGGTGCAACGCGATGACTTGTATATGAAGCGCGTAACTTGTCTGGGCGAACTGGAGCGGGCGTTGATGTATCCGGTGGACCTGGTAGTGGCAGAGCCGGATGCGAGCCGCCCGATAGACCGCATCGCGTTGAAGAATGGGGTGATGCTGTGAGCGCAGAGATGACAGCAGCACTGCACGAAAAAATACGGCATTTGGACAGGATGCGTGACCATCTGACTTTTTCGCAAAGCCGGGTGCAAAGCTGGTGGGTTTGTTCCGTTCCATTTGCGAGCTGGTCGGAAAGCCAGATGGAATCGCTGGATGCATTCAAGGCCAGATTCGCCGAACTGCAGGATCATCTTGCCTCGGCAATGCGCATAATCGCCAGCATCGAGAACGAAGATACTCGCACCTTCACCTACGTGCTCAATTACATGGAGCAGATAGAGGTGCTGGGCGATATGAGGAAATGGCAGGAAGTGCGTGATTTGCGCAACGCCGCGACACATGATTATTCGGAAGCAGGTGAGATCAAGTCGCAGAACTTCGATGACCTGTTGCAGAACACTGCATATCTTTTCGGAGTGCTTGAGAGTTTGAAAAAATTTGTATCGGTTCATTATTCGGGGAATGGGATGACCTCATGAAGAAACTCATTCAGCTACATGGAGTTCATGACTCAGGAAAAACCACAACAATCCGACGCGTCTTTGAGCTTTTGATTGCCGAATACCCTGCCGCAGGGATAGATGATCAATCCTCCGGACGAGCACGTAAAAAAGGAGCGCCTGAAGTGCGCGCCATTCTGAAATTCGCATAGGCATTGGCAGCCCAGGGGATAACGAGATATGGCTGAAGAAAAATCTGGATTGGTTCATGAAAGAAAAATGCCAGTTAATTCTCTGTGCCACGAGGTCTCGTGGTAAAACTGCTAAGTTCGTGGGGGAATTTGTAGCCGCACACAAGTTTTCCCTGATACCAATCGAGAAAAAACGATCCCCATTGAGTGGCAGTCACAAGAACGAAAATGAACAAGTCGCACAAGAAATCTTCCAACTAATTAAAGGTAAAATTGGGAAATGAAAATCGCAGTGTTGCCCGGTGACGGGATAGGTACAGAAATTGTCGCGCAAGCTACCAAGGTGCTGGAAACCTTGCGCAGCGACGGCATGAAAATAGAAATGGAATATGCGCCCATAGGCGGCGCGGGCTACGAGGCTGCGGGCGACCCTCTGCCGGACGCAACACTCAAGCTCGCCAAGGAAGCTGACGCTGTGCTGCTCGGTGCGGTGGGCGACTGGAAGTACGACAAGCTGGAACGCAACCTGCGCCCGGAGCGCGGCCTGCTGCGCATCCGCAAGGAACTCAACCTGTTCGCCAATCTGCGCCCCGCCCTGCTCTATCCCGAACTGGCAGGCGCTTCCACGCTGAAGCCGGAAGTGGTATCCGGCCTCGACATCATGATCGTGCGCGAACTCACCGGCGACGTTTATTTCGGCCAGCCGCGCGGCATCTCGACATTGCCCAACGGCGAGCGCGAGGGTGTCAACACCATGCGCTACTCCGAATCCGAAATACGCCGCATCGGCCACGTCGCATTCAGGATCGCGATGAAGCGCAACAAGAAAGTTTGTTCGGTGGACAAGGCCAACGTGCTGGAGACCACGGAATTATGGCGTCAGGTGATGATAGAGACCGCCAGGGAATATCCTGAGATCGAGTTGTCGCACATGTACGTGGATAACGCCGCGATGCAACTGGTGCGCGCGCCCAAGCAGTTCGACGTGATGGTCACCGGAAATATTTTCGGCGACATCCTGTCCGACGAGGCCTCGATGCTGACCGGCTCTATCGGCATGCTGCCCTCGGCTTCGCTGGATCAGAACAACAAAGGCATGTATGAACCCAGCCACGGCTCTGCGCCCGACATCGCAGGCAAGGACGTGGCTAATCCGCTGGCAACTATCTTGTCGGTGGCAATGATGCTGCGCTACACCTTCAACGACGAAACCGGCGCGATACGCATCGAGAACGCGGTGAAGAAGGCGCTGGCTCAAGGTTATCGCACGGCGGATATTTATACGGACGGCTGCAACAAGGTGGGCTGCAATGCCATGGGCGATGCAGTGGTTGCGGCGCTGTAAGATTGTTCAGGTTGGGTTAGCCGCTTGCAGGCGGTGCGTGTGTTGTTGGGGCAAGCCCCGTACAACCACGGCCTACCCCTAGCGGGTATAACCCAACGATTACCTGGTGGGGTACGCTACGCTAACCCACCCAACGATGGAGATTCACAATGAAGGTAGGTTTAATCGGCTGGCGCGGTATGGTGGGCTCGGTGCTCATGCAGCGCATGCGCGAAGAAAAAGATTTCGATCTGATTGATGCGGTGTTTTTCACCACCTCCAATGTCGGCGGCGCTGCGCCTGCGGAAGGCAAGGGCACGCCCCTGAAAGATGCGCACGATGTGAGTGCGCTGAAGGCAATGGACGCCATCATCTCCTGCCAGGGCGGCGACTACACCACCGAGATATTTCCCAAACTGCGCGCGGCTGGCTGGCAAGGCTACTGGATAGACGCGGCTTCCACTCTGCGCATGGAGAAAGATGCGGTCATCATCCTCGATCCGGTGAACCTCGACCTCATCAAGAAGTCGCTGGCGAACGGCGGCAGGAATTTCATCGGCGGCAACTGCACCAACAGCATTCTGTTGATGGGCCTGGGCGGCCTGTTCCATGCCGGGCTGGTGGAATGGGTGTCGTCCATGACCTATCAGGCGGCGAGCGGCGCGGGCGCACAGAACATGCGCGAACTGCTGACCCAGATGGGCGTGGTGCATGCTTCGGTGGCCGACCTGCTGGCCGATCCGAAATCCGCCATCCTCGAAATAGACAGCCGCGTGGCAGAAAAACTGCGCTCTGCCGACATGCCCACCGAGAATTTCGGCGCACCGCTGGCGGGCAGTCTGATCCCCTGGATAGACAAACAACTCGACAACGGTCAGTCGAAAGAAGAATGGAAAGGCCAGGCCGAAGTCAACAAGATACTTGGCACGATGGAACGCATCCCCGTGGACGGACTGTGCGTGCGCATAGGTGCAATGCGCTGCCACAGCCTGGCACTGACCCTCAAGTTGAAGAAAGACGTGCCGCTAAAGGAAATCGAAGCGCTAATCAAGAATGGAAATCCCTGGGTCAGGTTCGTGCCCAATCAGCGCGAGCTGTCGGTGCGCGAACTGACGCCAGCTGCCGTGACGGGCAAGCTGGATGTGGCCGTCGGGCGTGTTCGCAAAATGGAATTGGGGCCGGAATATATTAGCGCCTTCGTTTGCGGCGACCAGTTGTTGTGGGGCGCTGCGGAGCCGCTGCGCCGCATGCTGCGTATATTGCTCGACCGGTAAACCCGGGAAGGCTGGGCGGCCTGATGTATAAATATCAAGCCGGGATTGAACTTGCATCACTAACTTCATGATGTTAGTCTGCTTGCACTTAAAATTTTAGAGGTGGCGGCGTGGTAAAGTTACTCGTCAAAACGTTGGGGCTCATTACTGGTCTGTTATTGTCCGGGATGGCATATGCAATAGGAATGGGCGGAATTAACGTAGTGTCCGCCCTGGGCGAACCGTTGAAGGCCGAGATCGATCTCGTTGCGGTCGGCAAGACTGAACGCAGCAGCCTGTCGGCGCATATGGCCTCTATGGATATATACAAAGGTGCGGGCATGGAGTATCCCGCCTCCCTGCCCAAGTTAAAATTCCAACTGGAGACACATCCCAACGGCGACCACTACATCAAGGTGACTTCCGCCCTGCCAGTGAACGATCCTTTCGTCAGCATACTGGTCGAACTGAACTGGTCTTCGGGCAGGCTGTTGCGCGAATATACTTTTCTGATGGATCCACCGGGTTTCCGCCCGGAGCAACCCAAGAAGCAAGAGGAAGTGGCGCCAATAGAACCCAGCGTTAATGAAGCTGGCACGCCCTCATCTGAAACGGCAAAGCCCGAAGCCGCACCGGCGGTCGCAGTCGAGCCTGTAAAAAAATCCACCGCCAATCACAATGTTTCCATTGGCACTATCACGGTAAAACGTGGCGACACCCTGAGCAAGATCGCACAAACGACCAAGCCTTCCGATATCAGCCTGGAGCGCATGCTGGTCGCGCTATACCGCGCCAATTCGGACGCCTTCGACGGCAACAACATGAACCGTCTGCGCACCGGAAAGATCCTGCACACGCCGGAAAATTCCGATCTTGAGAATCTGCCGCAAGATGAAGCGGTGAAGGAAGTTCATGCACAAAGCATAGACTGGAATATTTACCGCCAGAAACTCGCAGCCGCGAGCGCCCCCGCAGTTGAAGCGCCAGCCAAACAGGAAACAGCGGGAAAGATCAGCACCAAAGTAGCGGACAAGGCTCCACCTGCCAAGGAGGGCGCCAGGGAAGTAATCAAGTTATCCAAGGGCGAGACTCTTGGCGATAAGGCTATCGCCACCGCCGGTAACACCAAGGCATTGCAGGACAAGGTTCATGCGATGGAGGAAGAAGCCATCGCCAGAAGCAAGTCGCTCAAAGAGAGCAACGAACGCATCGCCCTGCTGGAAAAAAATATCCAGGAGATGCAACGCCTGATCAACCTGAAAACCCAGCCAGCCGTACCGGCAAAACCTGAAGTAAAACCCGAGCCGGTCAAGCCCGAAGTAAAGCCCGAACACGCCAAGCCTGCCACAGCGCCTGCGACTCCTCCGGTTGCAATTGCCGCAAGTGCAGTAAACCCGGCCAAACCGGCTGCACCCAAAGTATTGCCACCCACGCCTTCCATGCTGGATGAAATACTGGATGAACCGCTATATCTGATTGGCATCGCCGCCACCTTGCTCGGATTGGGAGGCGCAGGCTTCGTAGCGATGCGACGCAGGAAAGGTGGCAAGAAAGAACAGAAGACATTGAGCGTAGATATGGAAGATGCCGGCAGCACCAGTGGGCGCATCGCTGCCCCGGTAGCACCCTCTCCGGAAACTGGCGACTTTACGCAGACTATAGCCGCGCCACTCGCGCCACAAACAGACGACGTTGATCCGATCAGCGAAGCAGAACTGTTCCTGAATTTTGGACGCGATGCACAGGCAGAGGAAATCCTGAAAGACGCCCTGGAAAAAGACGCTTCCAATAACCGCATCCGGCTCAAGCTGCTATCCATTTATGCCAACCGGAATGACCTCAAGAATTTTTCTGTCATCGCACACGAGGTGCATGAGTCCGCCGATGCCATTGCCTGGGCACAGACCGCTGAAATGGGACGCAGGCTGGAACCGGGTAACCCGATGTATGGCGGTAGCGGTGACGCAGCCGCTGGAGTTGAACCCCCGATGCCGGAGACCATGGCTGCCCCCGCCGCTGCGAGCCTCGATTTCGACTTGGGGTTTGGCGCCGCAAACAGCCATGACAGTGCGGATATACCGGCTGTAGCGCCCGAACTCGACCTTGATCTGGGAACCGCAGACACGCCTGCGGAAACTGTACCGGCAACGGGGTTTGAAAACACTGTGGTATTAGCTCCGACGACCGCAGCGACGACCAGCGCCGGGGAACTGGATTTTGATCTGGGCTCGGCAGATACCTCCGCCGCAGAGGAGACGCATGCCACGCCGGGCGAGAAGACCGTGATCATGCAGCAGCTCCAGACGCCACCATCGCAGGAGGCATCAGCCCCCGGCCTGGAAGATCTGGTGTTTGACGTTACGCACGAACATTCCGAACCGGCTGCCGAGGCCGAAGCAGCTTACACGGCAGACGTTCCGGAAGAACACCATAGCGATGCCTTTACATTGGCCACACCCTCTGACGAACCATCTGAATCCGAACCCGCTCCCGCTCCGGTCGCAAACATCGCCGTCGCAAACCCGGACATCGCAGACATCAACTTGCATCTGGGCCAGGAAACCCCCGCCTCTCCAACCTCGGAAGCCATCAAGGATGAACACTGGCAGGACGTTGCCACCAAGCTCGATCTCGCCAAGGCTTATCAGGAAATGGGCGATGGCGCAGGTGCCCGCGAGATACTGGAAGAAGTGCTGAAAGAAGGCGACGCGCAACAGCAGGCAAGTGCGCAGGCAATGCTACAGCAATTGCCGTCCTGACCAGCCAGGGTTACCTTGAAAACGATGCGGCAGCCATACGATGAACGGCTGCCGTTTTTATTCCCGGATCCATCCATGCCCCACCCCACCGTGCAGATCCTCCTCTGGCTCTGCCTCACCGTCGCCTTGCAGGCGTTGCATGCAACCGCCCTGCTGTCCATATGCACGCTGCTCACGGCAGTGGCACTGATATTTTCCTCCACACGTTTTTATATACTGCTGCGCCGCACGCGCTGGGTCATGCTTTCGCTCCTGCTGATATATGCCTATGCCACGCCGGGTGAAGCTGTATTTACGCAATGGGGAACATTCAGCCCGACTGATGAAGGGCTACTGGACGGACTGCTGCAACTCGGGCGATTACTGTGCGCGTTGGCTGCACTTTCCATCCTGCTCACCCGCCTGAATCAACAGCAACTCATCGCCGGGCTTTACGCCCTGGCTTATCCCCTGCGTTTTTTTGGGCTGTCGCGCGAACGCATCGCGGTACGCCTTGCGCTGACATTGCGCTACGCAGATTCCGCGATGCTCAACACTGCATCCGACTGGCACAGCAGTATGGAAAATATGCTCGCACCAGTTGAGGCAAAACGGGACAGCATAGAATTGCACGCCGCCCCCATTACCTTGCGTGACGCCCTGCTGCTGGCCCTGACCGCTTGTGCGTCACTCGCGCTGATGCTGTTATGAGGCCAGCGACATCATGAGGATAGCATTAGGTGTCGAATACGATGGCAGCTCCTACTCCGGCTGGCAGAGCCAACCCGACAGGCCCAATATACAAGACACCTTGCAGGCAGCATTAAGCAGCATCGCCGGAGCGCCCATTTCCGTCATCGCGGCAGGACGCACCGACACTGGCGTGCATGCGCTGGAACAAGTGGTTCACTTCGATTCCGGCGTGAACCGGCCGCTCACAGCATGGGTGCGCGGCACAAACGCACTGCTGCCCGAAAATATCGCCATTCTGTGGGCGCATACCGTGCCTGACGAGTTCCATGCGCGCTTCTCGGCGCAGGCACGCAGCTACCAGTATGTGCTCATCAATCGCCCGTCGCGCAGCGCGGTGCATCACGGCAAGGCAGGCTGGTTCCATGCGCCATTGAATACAGCCGCCATGCGCGAGGCCGCACAATACCTGCTGGGCAAACACGATTTCAGCGCCTTCCGCGCTTCCGAATGCCAAGCCAGAACGCCGATCAAGACTCTCTCGCGACTCGATATCCAGCAGCAAGGCGACACCATCATCTTCGACCTGCGCGCCGATGCTTTTCTGCACCACATGGTGCGCAACATAGTCGGCTGCCTGCTATATGTAGGCAAGGGCAAGTATCCGCCGCAGTGGCTGGAGCAAGTGCTGCAAGCCCGCAATCGCGGCCTGGCCGCCCCTACCTTCGCCTCGGACGGCTTATACCTGCGCCACATCACCTACGACACCAAGTGGGGATTGCCGCAGACGACAGAGTAACTCCCGTGCAGCGGCATCCGCAGGAAAAGCCCGCACTGTTATCACCTCTCGACCGATTATTCGGTGCACGCAACCAGGAACTGCCTGCACATTTCATGCGGCAGCAAAGTGCATGGTGTCCAATACATAAACGAGGGTGTCGAGCGGGAACCATTCAATACCACCGTCGAAATATTCCACGCGCACACCATTGACTCTCGTTACCGTCACTGCCCGTATTTCCTTATAGCCACTAAGAGCCTGACGGCTGATTTTTTGCCCCGCGTGTATGAATTGGATTTTGATGCGATTGTATTTGATCATTTTGCCTCCAGCCTGATCAAATCCGGGAAACCCTTTATAGCTTAACGGCAAAACAGCCATTAACTTGAGCCATCCCGATCCTTCCTCAGTATTGCAGTCATTCTAGCGCATCACGAAACACCATGCCGTACCGACATGCACACTACCGCTTCAGTCCTATTTGAAATAAGCCTTGGTAATGTATTGGCTCAACATCCGTTCCGTATTGAAGAACGAGGCATTGAGCGCGATCGCATGACGCATCACCTCCGCATAGCGGTCCGGTTCATTGCGGAACATTGGCAGGATGACCATCTCCAGTTTGCTGTACAAGGCACTCGCGTCCTCGGCACGGGTATCCTGGTTTTCCGTTTCGTCACTTTTATCCCCGCCTATCGCCCAGCCTGTCACGCCCTCGATGCAGCCCTCGGCCCACCAGCCGTCCAGTATGCTGAACGAAGGCACACCGTTGACGGCGGCCTTCATGCCGCTGGTACCCGACGCTTCGAGCGGGGGCTGCGGAGTATTGAGCCAGAGATCCGCACCGGAGGTTATCAATTTCGCCAGTTCAATATCGTAGTCCTCAAGGTAGACCAGTTTTATTTTCCCCTTGAGCACTTCTTTTACCTGGTGGATGTGCTGTATGACCTCCTTGCCCGCCATATCCTGCGGGTGCGCCTTGCCCGCATAGACCAACTGGAATGGTCCCTGTTTCTTCGCAATCTCGATGAGCCTGCCGGTATCCCAGAGCAGCAGTTCGGCGCGTTTGTACACCGCTGCCCTCCTCGCGAAACCAAGGGTAAAAACATCCGGCTCAAAATCGGTGCCGGCAAGCTTGTTCACCCGCCCTATAAGCATCTCTTTCGCCTGGCGGTGCGCTGCCCATACATCCCGTTTCGAGATATTGAGCGCATAACGCAGGCTGGAATTATCTTCGCGCCAACCCGGTATATGCTCATCAAACAGTTTGGCGATAGAGGGTGAGGCCCAGGTCGCCGCATGCACACCATTGGTGATGGAATGAATGTCGTATTTTGCGTACATCTGTTGCGTGACCTTGCCGTGCCTCTTCGCCACGCCGTTGATGTAGTAGCTGTTGTCGAGTGCAAGATAAGTCATGTTCAGCACGCAGTCCGGACAAAATTCCTGTTCACGTTCGGAAAACGCATCCTGATAACCGGTGATGACTTGATGCACCAGCGCCAGAGGAAATTTGTCATGCCCGGCTGGCACCGGAGTATGGGTGGTGAAGATGCATTTTGGCTTGACCAGATAAACCGTCTCCGGACTGATGGTGCGCTTAATCTGCTCGTAAGCCATATCCCAGGCTTGTCTGGAAAGCTCATAAGCAAGCTCCATGGTCAACAGCGCGGCATGTCCCTCATTCATGTGGAAGCGCCTGATCTCGTTGTAGCCCAACGCGCGCAGCATCCTGACACCACCTATGCCCAGCACCACCTCCTGGCAAAGGCGGTGACGCATGTCGCCACCGTAGAGATGATCTGTAATGGATCGATCCGATGCGTCATTCTGCTCAATATCCGTATCCAGAAAGAATACCGGCACGCTGGAGCCGCTTACGCCTTTTACTTTGTACTTCCATGCCCGCACCTGAACCTGTCGCCCCTCGATCTCGATCGAGCAGCGCGGCTGCATTTCCTCCAGCAATTGGGCTACTGGCCAGATCGCGTCCTCTTCACTTTGCCAGCCCGAAGCATCGAGCCTCTGGCGGAAATATCCCTTGCGATGGAGCAAGGTCACAACGACCATCGGGATGCCGAGATCGGCGGCAGAGCGCACGGTGTCTCCGGCCAGAACACCCAAGCCGCCCGCATAAGTCGGGATGGCTTCGTCTATCCCGATTTCCATGGTGAAATAAGCGATGTAGTCTTTTCCATCCATGCGGGATAATCACTTTCAAGGAAAATGGGGGACGGATCACTGTGCCGCCAGCCGCTTCGCGATCTGCGCCACATGCTTGCCCTGAAAGCGCGCGATTTCCAGCTCGTTCTCGCTCGGCATGCGCTTGCCGTCGCCCCCCGCCAGCGTTGAAGATCCATAAGGAGAGCCGCCGGATATTTCCGTCATTATCGTAAGGCCGCTGCAAGAGTATGGCACGCCGACGATCACCATGCCATGGTGCAGCAAGGTTGCATGGAAAGAAGTTATGGTTGTCTCTTGCCCGCCGTGCTGGGTGCCGGTACTGGTAAATACGCTGCCAACCTTGCCGATCAAGGTGCCATTCATCCACAACTTGCCTGTCTGATCCAGAAAATTGCGCATCTGCGCACACATGTTGCCGAAGCGGGTCGGCGTGCCGAAGATGATCGCATCATAAGCCGCAAGCTCATCGACAGCGGCAACCGATGCCTTCTGATCCAGCTTCACGCCCATCGCGCGGGCACGGTCTTCGGGGATGATCTCCGGCACGCGCCTGATCGCCGCCTCCACGCCATCAACGCCACGCGCCCCATCGGCCACGGCATCCGCCATCCGCTCGATATGCCCATACATGCTGTAGTAGAGAACGAGAACTCTTGCCATGATGCATCTCCTGTCCTGGTTGTAAATCAGATGTGCCGGCCATACCGCTACATCGGCGGCTTCATTTCTGCCGACCTGGATACGTTGCGCGATGCTTCCGGAAATATATGCACTTCACGCGCATACAGCATGCACTCTGCGCCTCGCATGATCGCCTCGCGTTTATTTCCTGACCGGGCCGTGGCGCCAACACGGCATCAGCTTTACCATTCGTCAGGCAACTTGAGCCTGCCTGGCATCAAATCGATGATCTCTCTTTGTATCGTTATGTTGTGTTCTTCATAGAACGGGGTGTCACAGAGCGCGCATTTTTCATCGAATTCCCCGATAAACTTCTCTCCGCTCCAGACCCATTCAACCGGGATGCAGATATCCGTGCGGCTCTCTCTGGCATAGTCGGACATGACAACTCCGGCCGCCTTCACGCTAAGGCCCGCCTGCGGATTGAAGTCTTTAATGAAGATAATATCCTCCGCCCTCATGCGGCGGAATGTATGGAGCACAGTCTCTTCATTTTCTTTGCTTTTATCCAGGCATACAAAATCGTGACCGAGAAAAGCTTCCGCATTGCGAGCGTCTATTCCGAAAACAGCCGCCATCGTTTTCTCCGTTCATTCCAGCCACCAGACAATGCGCTCATTTCGAAGTGACGTTGATGCAGCTCTCGACACCGGTCGGGACATGCCCCTTGGTGTTGACCGCAAGACATATCTGGTGCTTGCCGGGCGGAAGCGCATCGACTGTGACCGTCCCCTTGAGCTTGTGGATGACATCAACCCGTTTGCCATCCACATTGAGATGGAGATGGTCCCCATCGGGGCCGGGAACCGCTTCATATTTCACCTCGGTCTTATAATAGGAATCGACCGTCGCCCCATCAGCAGGCGAAGAAATCGTAACCTTTCCGGCTTCGGCAAAAGCCAGGGGCGAGCCAAAAATAAATACCGCAACGGCAGCCACAAAAATCTTGTTATTCATGTTCGCTCTCCTTAAATTCAGATTCGCTGATAGAGAAGTTGCCTGTTCATAGATGGGAAGGACGACAAGCAATCCAGCCGACCCAGACGCAATAAGGATTCTGGCGATACGACAACGCTTAAGCCATCGGCGCTTCACTTGATCGGATATTAAGCAAACCGGTAATACCGCATCAGGGTTTGTCCTATAGATCCGGCACGGTGAAGTATTAACACCGTTCGGGCTGAACTTGTCGAAGCCCATTCACCTTTCGGCAAGCTCAAGGCGAACGGACTTCAAACTTCAATTGGCCGGATCAATAGCCAAGGGTACCCTGCATCATTCGGGTGTCGGCTATTGTTCCTGCAAACCGTTCTGTATCACGTAATAGGTGAGTTCGGCATTGTTCTTCAGCTTCATTTTTTCCAGGATATGCGCGCGATAGGTGCTGACGGTTTTGACGCTAAGCGACAGCGCCTCGGCGATGGCGCTCACGGTCTTGCCAGAACCAAGCAAGCGCAATACCTGATATTCCCGGTCACTCAATATTTCATGCGGCAGTTTCCCGGAATTGGTATTGCATTCCTGAAGCAGCAATTCGGCCAGAATGGGGCTGATGTGTTTCTTGCCCGCAAGCACCTTGCGGATAGCCTCGACCAATTGTTCCGGCGCGGTATCCTTGGTCAGATAACCCGAGGCACCCGCTTTCAAGAGGCGGACGGCATATTGATCTTCCGGATACATGCTCAGGATCAGCACCTTGATCCCGCAGTTTCCGTCCATGATCTGCTTCAGGGTATCTATCCCGTTCTTCTCCGGCATGGATATGTCGAGTAATACGACATCCCACTTTTCTGTGCGGATTTTTTTCAGCGCCTCGGCACCGTTGGCCGCTTCGCCCGCGACCCTCATCCCTTTCGCGTCGTCCAGTATCCGTCGCAGTCCCTGGCGGATGATGGCATGGTCATCAACGATTAGTATCCGGATCACGGTGCGGCCCTTTCAGATGGCATTGTATTTGTTGGTGACTTAGGCTGGGGATCATTCAGGTTCAGATGAGGACGGAACGAGATCGGTATGCTTACCGACAGCCGCGTTCCCATGCCCGGGGTGCTATCGACGCTGGCTTTTCCGCCTATCATCAAGGCGCGCTCCTTGATCCCCAGCAAGCCGAAGGATTGTTCCTTCTGCATATCCGCATCGAAGCCGCTCCCGTTATCCTCCACCAGCATCGACAGCGATCCGTCCTGTTGCGTAAAGAGGATACTCACCTGGCTGGCATGAGCGTGCCGCGCCACATTGTTCAAGGACTCCTGCAGGATGCGAAACACCGTCACGGACTGGTTCTTGTCCAGCCCGACATCTTCTTCGGGCATGGTCAGCTTACATTCGACCTCCATGTGTTGCTGGAATTTTTTTACGTAATCTTCCACCGCAGCCGCGAACCCGAGATCGTCAAGCAGATTCGGCCGCAGTTGGCTCACAACATGATGCATGGTTTGTATCGCCGCCGATGTCAACTCAGTCAAACGACTCACCTCCTCCGCGAGCTTTGGCATTCCGGCAGGCAGCCTGGTCGCGAGCCAGGCCAGGCTCATCTTGATTGCAGCCAGCATCGCCCCCATTTCATCGTGAAGATCGAGCGCTATCTTGGCCCGCTCTTCCATCCGGACACTCTCCAGATGCAAGGACAGCCGCTGTAATTTCTTGTAAGACTGGGCCAGCTTTATTTCCGCCTGTTTTTGTTCGGTGATGTCCATTGCGATACCCAGCATGCCCTGCGTCCCATCCGGCATGTTCAGCGGCTTTTCGACCGTGAGCAGCCAGCACTGC
The DNA here is from genome assembly GCA_016199835.1 of Nitrosomonadales bacterium. Lineage (GTDB taxonomy): Bacteria > Pseudomonadota > Gammaproteobacteria > Burkholderiales > Gallionellaceae > JACQFX01. The sequence goes on from JACQFX010000013.1 coordinate 190,866, forward strand.
CTGCCGTCCGGCAACGTCTGGAGTTCGATCGATCTAATCTCGTTCCCATCCGCCGGCACCTTGCGATCCGCCTCCATGAAATTCTCGATGTCGCTGCGGATGAAATTTATTGCGGAGAGGTTCTTGCCGACCATCTCCTGCGGTGTCATGCCATGGGCAGCAGCCGTAATCCGGTTGACCAGCAGGAATTTCCCATCAGCGTCCTTGACGAATATCCGGCTCGGGTCGGCATCTATGATTTGACGCATGAAAGCCTGGTGTTTTATCAGCATCCTTTCGGCTTGCATGCGCTTGGTGATGTCGCGCGACAACATGATGAAACGGCTGTCAGACGGATCACGCCCGGGCTTGATGGATGATGTGGAAAGCTCGAACCATTTCTCACCCTGGGGAAGGTCGATACGAATTACCTGGCCGCTGGAATAACCATGTTCACCCGCCTCCCTGATTGCCGACATGACCGCTTCTGCGGCATCGCGGGCAAACACTTCGTCAACGCGGCATCCGAGCAGGCTCTCCTCTTGCGCAGCGAGGAGCTCCGGATCACGCGCCCAGATATTGAGGTATCTGCCATCCTTGTCCAGCACAAATAACAAATCGGGTATCGCGCGCAAGGTCGCTGACATATCCGCGTTCAACTCCCGCAGTGCCTTCTCGGAATTCTTGCTCTCGGTGATGTCTCTAAAATACCAGACCCGCCCGTAACATTGCCCATCAGAATCGTTCATCGGCGCAGTGTGGCGCTCGATCACCCTGCCATCGCGCAGCAATATCTCATCCAGGCTTATTTCCTGTTCATGCTCGTACAGGTAACGCACCTTTTCGAAGAACCTTTCAGGCTCTGCCAAGTTGTCGACAACCGCTTGCAGCGCGCGCTCGTCGGAACGCGACTCGACGATTTCATCGGGTATGCTCCACATGCTGATGAAGCGCCGGTTGAGCGAAATTATCTTGCCGGTTTTATCGACGGCAAGTATTCCATCCATCGAGACTTCCTGCTGCGTCAACAGCAAGGCGTTCTTGAATTTCAGGTTTTCTTCCGCTACCTTGTGCTCGGCGCGCATACGCAGCGTTGCGACCCCGAAAGACAGTTCATCCGCGAGTTCTTCCAGCAGCGTTACTTCTTCGCTGTTGAAGGCCTTTACTACCGGAGAATAAATGGTGAGCGCCCCGAAAGCCTGGTCTCCATGCATGAGCGGCAACGCGATGCTGGACTGGTAACCGCGTTCTGCCGCAGCCTCGCGCCAAGGCGTCATTCCGGGATCGCTCATGAAATCCTGGATGATCTGCGTCTTGCCCGTCCTGATCGCCGAGCCGGTAGGCCCACGCCCGCGCTCTTCATCGGCCCAACTGATGGCGGCACTATCCAGATAGCCATCCTCGAAGCCATGCCATGCGATCGGGCGCACGGTTCTCCCCGCATCATGCTCCGCATATCCCACCCAGACCATACTGTAGCCGCCGATTTCAACGATCAGTTTACATATCTCGCAGAGCAGCGCAGTCTCTTCCTCGGCATGTATCAGGGCGACGTTGCAAGAGCTCAATAGCCGCAGTGTCCGGTTGAGCCTTTGCAACCTGGCTGCCGCGTCTTTAAGCTCGGTGATGTCCATCGCAATGGTCAACAAACCTGACGAAGCCTCCCCCTGGTGCCAGGGCTTTCTTGTGGTTTTCAACCAGTGGAGCTTGCCGTCGGCGAACACTGCCGATTCGAGCGACTCCAGCTCCTGCTGCGTTACAAGCACATCCTGCATTGCCTGTGCGCAGGAAACGAGACGCTCCTCATCGACGAGTAATTCACGATTGGATTTCCCGATTATACTTACGGTAGTCTGTCCGTAATTCTCTGCAAAAGCTTTGTTGGCTAACTGGAATCTGCCCTCGGCATCATTGATGAAAATAAAACTGGGGACGCTGTCTATCACCTGCCGCAGAATATCTTTCTGGTTTTTCAATTCCATTTCGGCATTTCTGCGCAAGGTAATGTCGCGAATGATGGCTTGATAGAATTTTCCTCCGCCGATATCGACCAGCCGCACACTGGATTCGACCGGGAACTCAAGCCCGCTCTTACGGACATGCAAAGCTTCAAAGCGCAATGATCCCGTCTGCCCCAGCTCCTCGAAGCGTGCGCTCAGTGGGGGAGAGAAGCCTGTGGCGCATAGATCGCCCACATTCAGGCGCACAAACTCTTCTGCCGGGTAGCCATAGGCCTCCAGGGCACGATCATTGAAATCGATGATCGTGCCTTGCGCATCCGCCAGCAGGATGATGTCGTTCGCATATTTGCTCAGGTAATCCAGATGCTTGCCCAGCACCATGTTTTTCAGCGTAGCCGCATAGCGCAATTTTTCCTTTTCCCGCCAATAGACGAGCACTCCGCCGCCTGTGCTTACAAGGAACAGTCCCAGTGCAATCACCCAATTTGCCAGCCGGGATATCGGTGCATAGATTTCCGCCTTGTCGATCTTGCTGACCATAAACCATGTAGTACCAGGAACTTTGCGCAACACACCGACTACCGGCGCACCGCTATAGTCTATTCCCTCCACCATGCCCTCGCGCCCCAGGACCGCCATCGCAGCCAGCAGTTGCCGCTGGCTGAGCGGAACGCGCATGGCAAACGCAGCGCCCTTGCGGCGCAGCAGGCCATCCATAAATACGGCATCATCACCGTCGCGGCGTACGAGCAGGCTCTCGGCGCTGATGCTGGAAGTTGGCCAGCGTTGTAACAACGGGAACAGGAAGCGGCGCGGATCGAGGTGAAAATGGAGAATGCCAAGGGTGCGTGACCGCCCTCTTTTGTGCAGAATCAGCGGCGCCGTCATATCGAGCTCCAGAATCGGCCCGCCCCGGCTGCTTTCCTGATGGATGTCGGAAAAAAGCACCTGCCCACTGCGCATACTTTCCAGCAGCCAATCCTTTTCCTGCTGCGGAAGGACATCTTCGGCAGCGGTGGACAGAAGCGGCATGGCCTTATCGTCGAGCAGCGAGATCTGGGTATAGCCGTAATCCGCGCTATTCTTCTGCAAAAACAGCAGGTGCCGCAACAGCATGGCCTTGTCTGCACGGCTTCCGCTACTCATCCAGCGCTCTACCCTATCCAGAAACAGAATATCACCACTGATGTTTTGCGCATCGCCTTTGCGCTCCGCCATCCAGTTGGTGATCTGCCGTATCTTCAGTTCGGCGATAGCCCCCAACTCCTCCTGCTGGCTGATCCTTACGCTTTCCTTATAGCGCCCGAAAATTAAACCGTCCAACACAGTAACGACGCCCGCAAAGAAAATGAATACGAGCAGCAATTTCCATGTGGCCGTCTTTTTGGTCACTAAGTTTTTTAGCGTATCCGTCATGCTCGATTCCAGGCCAGATCAATTTTGTCAGCCGCATTCGCGGCGAGAAGTTTACAGAACTTGACTGTTCAATGGCATAGGACAAACACCGATGAGTCATACCCGAATTTGCTTAACATTGATTGGTCAATATGCCGATATTTAAACCCGCATCACATCGTCAGAATGTCCTTCCTGAACATGATTTGCAAACTACTGGAGCCGACGATGATTAAACTTGTTTACGCGGAAGACAAAGGCTTTTCAAACCATCATGAACCCAACCGGAAACCGGAGAAACGCGGCCACACGACCGCCTCTGCGGGTACGCACCTGTTGCAGAACGTGCAGAACGCAAACCGTTCCAATGAGAGCGGATACGGTGATTTGCTGAGCGACGAACAGTACTCGGCCTTGATGAGCCTGATCAAGGAGAATGATTGCGAAGCGAAACAAAAGGTGATCGCCCACAACCTGCGGCTGGTGTTTTACATCGCCAGGCGTTATGCCGATCGCGGAGTGGAGCTTCTATATCTGGTCCGGGAGGGCAACCTCGGCCTGATTTACGCGCTGGAAAATTTCGAGGTAGAGGGCGGTTTCCGTTTTTCCTCTTACGCAGCAAGATGCGTGCGCCGCAACATCGAGCGCGCCATCACGGAGCGGGATAATTCCCATATACACGACGATTCCCAGGATTATTTCCGCGTCATGCCTCCGGCTTCATCCGTCATTCAACTCAATAGCGCTGCCCGATAGAACGCTGAGGAACATACCAATGGCTACCCCGCACAATCCCGATCAGAACCGTATTCTCGCCGCCCTGAGCCCTGAAGCATACGCACATCTCTACCCTTATCTGGAATTCGTCCCCATGCCGCTTGGCGAGGTCTATTACGAATCAGGGGGGCGTTTGCAGCATGTCTATTTCCCCACCACGTCCATCGTGTCGCTGCACTACGTCATGGAAAATGGCGCATCGGCAGAAATCGCCGGGGTGGGCAACGAAGGCATACTTGGCGTCTCGCTGTTCATGGGGGGTAACACCACTCCCAGCCGCGCTTCCGTGCGCGCTGCCGGTTACGGATACAAACTCAAGGCGCAAATATTGATGGAAGAATTCAGCCGCGCCGGTTCACTGCAACAATTGTTGCTGCGCTACACCCAGGCGCTGATCACCCAGATTACCCAGACAGCGGTATGCAACCGCCACCACACCGTAGAACAGCAACTTTGCCGCTGGCTGCTGCTGACACTGGATCGCGTTTCATCGAATGAACTGATTCTGACGCAGGAACTGGTCGCCAGCATGCTCGGCGTGCGCCGCGAAGGCATCACGGAAGCTGCCGGGAAATTGCAGCATGCCGGTTACATCCATTACCGGCGCGGCCGTATCACCGTGCTGGATAGAACCGGCCTGGAAGATCGAGCATGTGAATGCTACAGCGTGGTCAGGCAGGAACTGGATCGTTTGCTGCAGAAGAAACCGAAATCTGCGCCAGCCGTTGTATTTTCCAGAACCTGGCCGCGAGGAAAACCCGCCCACATTAACGTATAGGCCGGTAATTTTGCGCGCCGATTGGGCAATGCTTGAAGACAGCAGCAATTGCGCATCTATTGGAGATTTGTCATGACAAAAATAACACCAGAAAATCCTGATATTTACAAAAACATATTGGCTGTCGTTCTCGCCGGCGGAAAGGGCTCGCGCCTGCGCCCGCTGACCGCATCCATCGCAAAACCGGCCCTGCCTTTCGGCGGCAGTTTCCGCCTGGTGGATTTCGTACTCAGTAATCTGATCAACTCCGGTATCGACTCCATCTATCTGCTGGCCCAATACAAACCGGAATCACTTATCAAACACATCACAGCCAACTGGCAACTCGCGCCCAACGGACATGTCCGTTTCGTCCGCGTTGTGCTGCCGCGACGCGAGCACGGCGGGGGCTTTCGCGGCACCGCCGATGCCGTCTATCAGAATCTCGATCTGATCGAGCGCCATGCGCCAAACATGGTGGCCGTATTTGCGGCAGACCACATCTATCGCATGGATGTGCGGCAGATGGTGGATTTCCATCGCGAGTGCAATGCCGATGTCACTGTCGCCATGACGCAGGTTCCGATAGAAAAAGCATCTTCGTTCGGCATCATCGCGACAGGGTATATGGGGGAAATCCTGGATTTCCAGGAGAAGCCCGACCTGCCCATAGCCATTCCATCCAGCCCCGAATACGCTTATGCCTCCATGGGAAATTACCTATTCAATACCGATGTATTGGTGGAAGGCCTGGAGCATGTACTACGGTGTGGCGAAACCGATTTCGGCACTCATACCCTGCCGCGCCTGATACAGAGTCATCATGTGCACGCCTACGACTTCTCCAGAAACAGCGTGCCCGGAACCCAGCCGTATGAAGAACAGGCTTATTGGCGCGATGTGGGGACGCTGGAAGCCTATGTCGCTGCGCATCAGGATATTAGCGGCAGTCTGCCGCGTTTCAATCTGCAAAATCCGCACTGGCCGATTCTGCCAACGATTTTTGCCAAACAGCCTGCATCGTTTGGCACCAGCCATGTCCAGTATAAAAGGGATCTGTTCGACCTGCATCCCTCCATGTTATGTTCTTCTGGCAATTTATCCCCGGCTGAAAGCGAGGCGCTACAAATCGGCACAGCCTGACATAACGCTACAGCAGCTTACCCTCTGTCATCGCTACGACTGCACTTTGCCGGAGAGCAGGCTGGCCATCACGATCAGCACCGCACCCAGCATTTCGCGCACGCCCATCTGCTCGCCAGCCAGAAAATATGACGACACGGCCGCAACCACGAGTTCGAACATGAACAGGAGTATGGATTGGTTGGCTGGCAACAAACCCAGCCCGTACTGCATGGAGAGGCTGGTGACACACAGCACCAGCCCGACCAGCAGCAGCAGCCACCATTCGTTCATGGCGATGGCCGGCATCTGCGCCGCAAGACCGCCGTGATACAGCAAGGCGAGGCCGGTCAGCAGGGCCGTGCCAAACCAGATACTGGCAGATTTGAAATTGACGCTCAGGTGCTGCAAGCGACGCACCAGCACATTGGTCATGGCGAACCCCATGCCTGCCGACAGGCCGATCCACTCCGCCCTGTTCTGCGGCAAAGGCATGCCCAGCCCCGGCTTCCACAACATCACGGCGGCACCGCCCAGCGACAGCACGATGATGGCATAACCGTAGCGGCTCAGCCGTTCTCCAAGCAAGAGGTGGGCGAGCAGTACGGTCCACAACGGCGCGAGGTAAAACAGCAGCAGCACGCGCATCACCTCGCCGTCCAGCATGGCCAGCACGTAACCGAGGTTGGTCCAGCCTGCGGCCAGGGTCAACGCCACGCCCCACCATCCGGCCACGCGCAATTCGCGCCAGATCGGCCCGGACAACAGCAAGCCGATGAGCAGCGCGATGGAGTAGGTCAGGAAAGTTGCGGATTCTCCCGAAACGCCCGCGTGGTTCAGGGCGCGATAGGGATACCAGATCAGGCCCCAGACAGTCGCCGCATTGAGCAGGGAGAGCACCGCTGTTATTTTTTGTTTTGATGCCACCTGTATACGCCCTTAATATAAACCCGACCTTTGCAGCTTATCAGGCATGCACCGCTTGCCAGATTAATCGGGCTGGCGAATTATCCCACAACAGTTGGTGGCAACAGGCGCTTCCCGTGAAGGGCATCTGCGAGATACGGTTTCCCATTACCCGAACAATAAGTACGCCAGAGCAACAGGCCTTGGCCTGCCCCAATCCGCAGCCTCACCGCTCCCGGAAGCAAAGGTCTATAATGCTTCTGCCGTAGTCAGAATTGGTTGAGTGTTAAATTTGCAAAAAAGGAAGAGCTTAAAACTGGCAGCCTGATCGAAAAATCCGCGCATCAACAGTTTTGCCGGCCACTCTCAGGGACTCGGCCAATCAGCACCCGGTTTCTACCGGAGTTAATTTAATTGGAACTCCTTATCATGGATATCCGAAAGCTGCTGCTCGCACCGCATACGATTACGATTACGGCATTAACCATGGCTGTCGCATTGGCGCTCCCGTGCGCCGTCCAGGCTGTCAGCGCTGGCGTGATTGTTCAGCAAAACACGAACCTCTCATCGAAAAATACCTCCTCGCCTTCCCCGGACGACCCCCGTAGCTTGCAGATCAGCGCGGAAGAAAGAGCATCGCTGCTGGCGAAACTCAAAAAACTGGAGGACGAGTTAAGGGATGCCAAATCACAAGTCAATTTACAATTGGCGCAGATCCAACAGTGGCTGGGTGAATTAGCGGAGATCAAGTCACAACTGGCGCAACTGGATGCCGTATCCCCTACCGCAGCAGCATCCATAACAACACCGCCATCTGCAAAAGCACAATCACCCGTGAATGTGCCGCTTGCCACACAGACGCCCGTACAGACACCGCCACCCGCAACGGCCAGCCCGCAGGAAAAACGCCCCGGGCCTTCCACCACAGTCAAACCGGCAGTGGAACAACAAGACAGCCCGTATCTGCAACAAGGATTATTTGCCGCACTCGGGCTGCTATTGGCACTTGCCCTGTGGATGGGCCGACGTTACTACACAAAAATAAAATCGCCTGGCGGGGAAAAATCGAAGATGGAGGCCGAGCCTGCTCCGGAATCAGCCCATCATCTGGCGCAGCAAGACCTAGTGTCATCCGCTGTAACCGAACTCGCTTCCCAAGCGCAGCTCACCTGTTCCGAGCAAGCCTTTGTTCCATCGCCCAAGCCCGGCACAGCCGGGAATTTTCCAACGTTCTCTTCCCCTGACCCATCCATAATCCAGAAGGAAGGAGGCGCTGATGATTTGCTGCTGGAAGAAGCCAAGCTATATATCTCCCAGGGCCACATGGCCATGGCGGTCGAAATATTAAAAGACCTCAACAAACGTCATCCCGAGAACGACGAAGTATGGTCATTGTTGCTATCCAGCTATTCTTCCCTGAGCGATACCGTGGATTTCGAAGAGTCCGCGAGAAAATTCCTGATCCGCCACAAAGACGGCAGTCCATTGTGGAGCGGGATACAGGCATTGGGCCGCACATTCGAAAAGGATAATCCGCTGTACTCTGATACCACCGCCTCCTTGCCGCCAGAAACCGCAGCCCGGCATCAGCCCATCGGGGCTCTCCTGCTGGAAATGGGGATAATGTCAGAGAACGATTTGCATCATCTCCTTAATGATTTCGATCCAAAGAAAGACGGGCGTTTCGGAGGGTATCTGGTAAAACGCAAGATTATTACCCTTACGCAACTCGATGAAGCCTTGTTGCAACAGCAAGGAATTGGCGGCGAAGCGCACCCCGATCATCTGCCGTCATTGCATGAACTGGAAGATTTCATGGCTGATTTCGATCCGAAGAAATATGCAAGCATCGGCGCATTCCTGGCTTCGCGCAACGCCTCCACGCCCGAACAACTCAGGCAGTTGTTGCAGCAGCAGACAGACAGCCATGAGACGGCAGAGCCTCATCATGATTGACCACCTTAAAAAACTTTCCCCGCTTAATATTTGGCTGTATGTCATTGCCATTTCCGTTGTTGTAACGGAATGCATCGCAGGCGGTGCCGGCATGCTGCTGCAAGGGGAAGTCAGCTTTGAATATCTGGTGATCGGGCTAGTCGCGTCCTTGCTTATCGCCGGTCTTGCCGGAGGGGTATTGACTTCCAGCCTGAATAAACAAAGAAAGGCGGAGGTAATACCGGGTACTGCCGCTCCTGAAGCCGCGAAGAGCCCCCCGGTAAAGATAGATGCGAAAAAAGTTGCCCCCCATGTTGCTGTAGCGCCTGATAGCGCTGAACGCAAAGCGGTCACGGCAGCGGCAAAAAGTAGCGCCCATGCAGTCCCCAGGCATACCATCAAGAACATTGATTCGCTGCCGGTCATGCCGGTCATCGCACAAAAATTGCTGGCATTAAAACTTGATACCGATGAGGGGCAACGCGAGTTGCTGGTACTGATCGAACATGAGCCGCTAATTTCGGCAAGAATCCTCGGACTGGCCAATTCGGCGATGGTAGGTGCATCGCGCCAAATAAAGACTCTGCGGGAGGCCGCGATTCTGCTTGGCCTTAGACGCATCCAGTCGATTGCAGCCGGCCTTGCCATCATTTCCCTGATGGCAAGGCCGGCTGCCGGAGACTTCAACATACATGGCTTGTGGTTGCACAGCTTCCGTGTTGCATTCGCCATGCAGGGTATCGCGCAGTTCATGCCGGCACCCATACGGCCACAGGGTGACCAGATTTTTCTGGCCGGAATGCTGCACGATATCGGCTATCTGGCACAGGCATTTCTTGACCCCGTGCAAAGCGACAAACTGCATAACTATCTGGCCGCAGAGCCCGAGCATCCGTCACTGGAGATCGAGCGGGAAATTGTAGAAATATGCCATGATGAATTGGGGGCTGAACTGGCGCGCCACTGGCATTTGCCGGATGAGCTTATCACCGTTTTGCGTTATCACCATACTCCCGATGTCGCCGAAGCAGAGACGGGACAGCCGCTGGTGCGCATGATTAACATCGCGGAAAAATTGCTGCCCTCCTTCGGCATTATTGAATATGTAACTCCGGACATCAGCAATGAGGAATGGGAGGCGCTGGGCATAGATCCAGACCAGGCGGAAGAAGTTAAAGTGCAGGCTAATGAACACGCGGAACAGGCCGCACAATTCGCCAGTTCGCTGAGCTGATCTCTACAGCCCGCTAAAGCTCGGCACCACAGCACACTGTTCGGTAAACACTTCCGGGCAGCCGTTCCCTGCACGATCGTCGCGTTCAGCGAGATAAGCGTTGCTGTTATTTTTGTTTTGATGCTGCCTGTACGCCCTTATATAATGCCCGACCTTTTGCTGCCCTCTGCGCAACGATGAATCCTGATCTTGACCGTCTGCAACCCTACCCGTTCCAGAAACTCGCCGCGCTGTTCCGCGAAGTAACGCCGAATCCGGCGCTGCGTCCCATCGCACTGCACATCGGCGAACCCAAACATGTCACGCCACAATTCATCAAGGATGCGCTGATCGGCGGTTTGAACGGGCTGGCGAACTATCCCACGACCGCAGGCAGCGACGCGCTGCGCGGTGCAATCTCGGACTGGTTGGCGCGGCGCTACGGCATTCCTGCGCCCGATGCAAAGACCCAGGTACTCCCGGTGAATGGCAGCCGCGAGGCCCTGTTTTCTTTTGCCCAGGCCGTGATAGACCGCACGCGCGAACAGCCCGTCGTGGTCTGCCCCAACCCCTTCTACCAGATCTATGAAGGGGCGGCATTGCTGGCGGGCGCGACGCCGCATTTCCTCAACACCTTGCCGGAAAGCAACTATGCGCTGGACTTTGCGCAACTGCCGGATGAGGTGTGGCAGCGCACCCAGCTCATCTACGTGTGTTCGCCGGGCAACCCTAACGGCCACGTGATGTCGTTACAGGAATGGCAGGCGCTGTTCACGATGAGCGACAAGTATGGCTTCGTCATCGCCTCGGATGAGTGTTACTCAGAGCTTTACTTCGATGCGACACCGGAGGGCGGAGCAGGGGCCCCGCCTGGCGGGGATGTGACCACAGAGGTGGATGCAGAGACCGCTTCCCGTGCACTCGGCACACCGGCTTCCGTTCGCGGTCACCCCCCGCTCGGCGCATTGCAAGCCGCACAGCAACTGGGGCGCAGCTACGACAATCTCGTGGTGTTCTCCAGCCTGTCCAAACGCTCCAACGTACCCGGCATGCGCTCCGGCTTCGTCGCAGGCGATGCCAGGGTGCTGGAGAAATTCGCGCTGTATCGCACCTATCACGGCTGCGCGATGAACCCGGCGATTCAAACCGCCAGCATCGCGGCATGGAACGATGAAACCCATGTCGCCGAGAACCGGCGCCTGTATGCGGAAAAATTTTCCCGCGTGGTCGAGATACTCCAGCCCGTGCTGCCGGTGAGCTTGCCCGACGCCAGTTTCTACCTGTGGGTGCGCACGCCCATCGCCGATAATGCCTACGCGCAGGCTTTGCATCGCGACTATAATGTCAGCGTTTTGCCCGGCAGCTTCCTCGCACGTGAAGCGCACGGCATGAACCCCGGACATAATTTCGTGCGCATCGCGCTGGTGGCGGAATTGGAAGAAGCCGTGGAAGCCGCGCAGCGCATCGCAGAATTCACCAAAAAACTTTAAACCTACTCAGGAAACATCATGGAACAACTGCAAGCCATCATCGACCCCGCCTTCGAACGCCGCGCCGAAATCAATCCGCGCACCGTGGATGCCAAGCTGAAAGAAGCCGTTACCACGGTGATCGAGATGCTCGATCAGGGCAAGCTGCGCGTCGCCGAGCGCCAGGGAGTGGGCCAGTGGGTCACGCATCAATGGATCAAGAAGGCCGTGCTGCTGTCTTTCCGCATGGAAGACAATGCCTTCATCAAGGGCGGTTTCACCAACTACTACGACAAGGTGCAATCCAAGTTTGCCGATTACAACTCCAAGAATTTCCGCGACGGCGGTTTCCGCGTGGTGCCTCCGGCAGCCGCGCGCAAGGGCGCATTCATCGCGAAGAACGTGGTATTGATGCCCTCCTACGTGAACATCGGTGGCTATGTGGACGAAGGCGCGATGGTGGATACCTGGGCCACGGTCGGCTCCTGCGCGCAGATCGGCAAGAACGTGCACCTCTCCGGCGGCGTCGGCATCGGCGGCGTGCTCGAACCGGTGCAGGCCAATCCCACCATCATCGAGGATAACTGTTTCATCGGCGCACGCTCGGAAGTGGTCGAAGGCGTGATCGTGGAAGAAGGTTCGGTGATCTCCATGGGCGTGTTCATCGGCCAGAGCACCAAGATCTATGACCGCGAAACCGGCGAAGTGCATTATGGCCGCGTGCCCGCAGGCTCGGTGGTAGTCAGCGGCAGCCTGCCTGCCCCGGACGGCAGCCACAGCCTGTACTGCGCCGTGATCGTGAAAAAAGTGGATGCGAAGACGCTGGCCAAGGTCGGCATCAATGAGTTGTTGCGAGGGATTTAGCTGCTGCGACTCCTTAAAAGGAGAAACACCATGATTATCACGCCGCTGCTGCAACTCGCAGCCGACAAGCTTGCCTCCGACCTGTTCCTCTCGGTAGGTGCGCCGATCAATATCAAGATCGAGGGCGTAGTCATGCCGGTCAACGCCCAGCAACTGGACGCCTTGTCGATCAAGCGCATCGCCTACGAGATGATGACGCCGGATCAGACCGCTTCGTTCGAGCAGTGCCTGGAAATGAATTTTTCCCTGCGGGCGGAAGGCATCGGCAACTTCCGCGTCAATATTTTCCGCCAGCGCGGCGACATCGCCATCGTCATACGCTACGTCAGGAACAAGATACAGAACGTGGAAGAGTTGCATCTGCCGCTGATCCTGAAAAACCTGGTCATGGAAAAACGCGGCCTGGTGCTGGTGGTGGGCGCCACTGGTTCAGGAAAATCCACCACGCTGGCCTGCATGATCGAATACCGTAACTCTGCCTCCAGCGGCCACATCCTGACCATCGAAGACCCGATCGAATACCTGCTCAAACATAACCGCTCCATCGTGAATCAGCGCGAGGTCGGCACCGATACGAATTCCTACCTCAATGCGCTGACCAGCGCCATGCGGGAAGCGCCGGACGTGCTGATGATAGGCGAGATCCACGACCGCGAAACGCTCATGCATGCATTGATTTTTGCGCAAACCGGACATCTGTGCCTGTCCACCCTGCACGCCAACAACAGCTATCATGCACTGAACCGCATCGTTAATTTCTTTCCGTACGACGCGCGGCAGGCGGTTCTTTCCGACCTTTCAATGTGTTTGCGCGCCGTCGTTTCGCAGCGTCTGGTGCGCAACAAGGAGGGCAAGCTGATGCCTGCGGTGGAAGTCCTGCTCAACACTTCGCTCGTCGCCGACCTGATCAAGAACGACGAGATCGAAAAGATCCGCGATGCCATCGAGCACAGCGTATCGCCCGGCGCCCAGACGTTTGAACAGGCGCTGTACAAACTATACAAGGCCGGAGAGATCAGTCGCGAAGAGGCCATGCGCAACGCCGACTCCTCCAGCAACATGGCCTCGCTCATAGATTATTCGCAGACCAGCAAAATAAAGGCATTCAACGCCGACACGCCGCAACCGGATAAAGCACGGGATATATCCGCCCCGGCAAAATTCGACGGCATCACGCTCAATCTCGACGACCAGACACCCGGCAAATGAAGCTCTACGGCATCCCGAATTGCGATACGGTAAAAAAGGCGCGCGCGTTCCTCGCGGCGCATGACATCGCCTATGAATTTCATGATTTCAAAAAGCACGGTGTGAGCGAAGCGATGCTTGCCGGCTGGATGAAACAGACGGGCTGGCAGAGGCTGCTCAAGAAGACCGGCCCCACCTGGGGAAAGTTGCCGGACGAAGTAAAAACCTCGATCAAGGACGATGCCTCTGCGCTGCGCCTGATGCTGGCACAACCCAACGTCATCAAGCGGCCCGTGCTGGAGCGCAATGGCAAAGTGCTGGCGACCGGCTTCGATGAAACGATTTACACCAATGCTTTGATAAAGTAATCCATCATGTCCGACACTTTAGAACTCGCCAAACAACTCATCGCGCGCAAATCGCTCACACCGCTGGACGACCGCTGTCTGGAGATTATAGGCGCACGCCTCGCCCCGCTCGGCTTCGATCTGGAGAAGATGCGCCACAGCGAAGTGGACAATCTGTGGGCGCGGCGCGGCCATGCCGTACCCGTTATATGTTTTGCGGGGCACACCGACGTGGTGCCGACCGGCCCCGTGAACCGTTGGGACAGCGACCCATTCACCCCGACGGTACGCGACGGCATGCTGTACGGGCGCGGTGCTTCCGACATGAAAGGCTCGCTCGCCGCCTTTGTCACGTCCATCGAAAAATTCGTCGCCGACCATCCCGACCATGAAGGTTCGATCGCTCTGCTGCTGACTTCGGACGAAGAAGGTATCGCGGTGGATGGCACGGTGCGCGTGGTCGAAGCATTGCAGGAGCGCGGCGAAACGATAGACTACTGCATCGTGGGCGAGCCCACCGCCGTCAGCAAGACTGGCGACACCATCAAGAACGGACGGCGCGGCTCACTCTCCGGCACGCTCACAGTGAAAGGCGTGCAAGGCCACATCGCCTATCCGCATCTGGTGAAGAACCCCATCCACCTGGCCGCACCCGCCATCGCCGAACTGGCCGCAACCACCTGGGACAACGGCAACGAATATTTCCCGCCCACCTCCTGGCAAATCTCCAACATCCACGGCGGCACGGGTGCAAGCAATGTAGTACCCGGCACGGTCGAGATCATGTTCAATTTCCGCCACTCCACCGCAAGCACGGTAGATAGTCTGAAGGAACGCGTGCATGCGATTCTCGATAAACACAAACTGGAATACGAGCTGAGCTGGGAACAATCTTCCGGCAAGCCTTACCTCACGCCGCGCGGCGATCTGGTGGATGCGGTGAGCGCCGCCATCAATCAGGTCACCGGGATAAGCACCGAACTCTCCACCAGCGGCGGCACTTCGGATGGGCGCTTCATCGCCGATATCTGCCCGCAAGTCATCGAGGTCGGCCCGCTCAACGCGACCATACACAAGATCAACGAATGCGTGGCCGTGGCCGATCTCGATGCGCTATCCGACATCTATCGCCTCACACTGGAAAACCTGCTGGTGAAAAAAGCATGAAGACTCTGCACAATTTCGGCGACACAGACGAACTACAAACGATACGCGACTGGCTGCGCTTCGCGGTCAGCGCGTTCAATGAAGCGCAACTCAGCTTCGGCCACGGTTCCGCCAGCGCCTATGACGAAGCGGCCTATCTCATCCTGCACACCTTGCATCTGCCGCTGGACACGCTGGAACCATTCCTCGATGCGCGCCTCCCTTCACACGAAAGGGATGCGTTGCGCACGCTGCTGGACAAGCGCGTAACCCAGCGCACGCCCGCCGCCTACCTGACGCATGAAGCCTGGCTGGGCGAATTCAGGTTCTACGTAGACGAGCGCGTCATCGTGCCGCGTTCCTTCATCGCCGAACTGCTGCGCGAACGGCTCGCACCGTGGATCGAAGATGCCGAAGCGGTAGGCAGCGTGCTCGACCTGTGCACCGGCAGCGGCTGCCTCGCGATTCTCGCGGCGCATGTCTTCCCTTATGCCAGCGTGGATGCCGTCGATCTATCCGCCGCCGCGCTGGAGGTAGCCCAGCGCAACGTCGCCGACTACGCATTGCAGGATCGCGTAAGCCTGATCGAATCCGACCTGTTCACCCAGCTCGGCAAGAAAAAATACGACATCATCATCAGCAACCCGCCCTACGTGGACGCACCCTCGGTCGCCGCGCTGCCGCCGGAATACCTGCATGAACCGGAGCTGGCCCTGGGCAGCGGCGCAGACGGGCTGGATGCCACGCGCGCCATACTCAAACATGCCGCCGCACACCTCAATCCAGGCGGCATCCTGATCGTCGAGATCGGCCACAACCGCGACACACTCGAAGCCGCCTACCCCGACCTGCCATTCACCTGGCTGGACGTGGCGGCGGGGGATGAGTTCGTGTTCCTGCTGCACCGCGAAGACTTGCGCTGATCCATGAGTACCGTTATTGACCAAGTCAGGCGTGAAGCCAGTAATTTGCTGGATACGCAACGTCGTTCCGAGCTTGGTCAGTACATGACCTCCTCCACCATTGCAGCGTTTATGGCTTCACTTTTTTCCTGCAACGGTCAGGCCAGATTGCTGGATGCCGGTGCCGGGGTGGGTTCGTTAACTTCTGCGTTTCTGGATAAGGCGCTACACGAAGGAATGTCAGTTGATGTCGAAACGTGGGAGATTGATAACACACTAAGTGGCTATCTGAAAAATACGCTAGACGATTTTGTACTGCATGGGCAAGGAAAAGTAAAAGCTCACATCAATACCTCGGACTTTATCGAGGATGCAACGTTCTCCATACAGTTTGATTGCGACAATCGCTACACACACGCAATACTCAATCCTCCCTACAAGAAAATACCGGCCAACTCGAAGCATCGAAAATTACTACGGATGGTAGGTGTTGAGACAGTCAATCTGTACACTGCATTCGTCGCGCTGAGCGTGTTGCTGATGAAAGAAGGGGGCGAGATTGTCGCCATAATTCCTCGTTCATTTTGTAACGGCAGCTATTACCGCCCGTTCCGCAATCTGATTTTGCGGACTTGCTCCATACGCCAACTGCACCTGTTTGAAAGCCGGGATCAGGCTTTTCGGGACGATGAGGTTTTGCAGGAAAACGTCATCATCCATTTGGTCAGAGGCGAATCACAAGGTCCGGTCATTGTATCCACCTCGCACGATGCAAAATTTCTTGATTACCGGCAGGCCAGGTTTGATGCCGCAGCGATCGTGAAGCCTGAAGACCTGGAACAATACATCCACATCCCGACGGCTATTGAACAGACCAGCATCCCCAGATTTTGCACGCACACATTAAGTCACATCGGGCTAGAAGTTTGCACCGGGCCAGTGGTGGATTTTCGGCTGAAGGAATATTGGCGCGATGAACCGACCAACAATACGGCCCCCCTGCTTTATCCCCACCATTTCAACGACGGCACTCTATGCTGGCCCAAGCCGCACAAGAAACCTAACGCCTTGCAGCTTTCATCTGATGTCCGCAAATGGCTGATGCCGCGCGGACACTATGTACTCGTTAAACGATTTTCGGCAAAGGAGGAACGCCGTCGCCTCGTGGCTTATCATTTACCCTGCGAGGCGTTGGATGCGGCATATATCGGCTTCGAAAATCATTGGAACGTGTTCCACATCGGCAAACACGGTATGGATGAAGATACCGCCAAGGGGCTGGCCGTGTTTCTTAACTCGACCATCCTTGACGAGCATTTCCGCGTGTTCTCTGGCCACACGCAGGTCAACGCCACGGACTTGCGCAATATGCGTTATCCGAGCCGCGAACAGTTGCGGGAACTCGGCAAATGCGCAAAAGATCAGCCTGATGATCAGGCCACTATTGACCATTTGCTTGAAAAACTGGAAACGCCATGACCACAAAACAAAAACGAATCGAAGAGGCATTGGATGTTCTCAGGCAGCTTGGCATGCCCAATGAGCAGCTAAACGACAGAACGGCTATTTGCCTATTGGCTTTGCTGGATTTACCCAAAACCAAGGAATGGAAAGATGCCAGCGATCCAATGCTGGGCATTCGCGCCATCCTCGACTTTGCCCGTGAAAAACTCGGCCACAACTACGCAGAGAACACGCGAGAAAGCATCAGAAAATATAGCGTCAAACAACTCGTTGCAGCAGGAGTATTGCTGCACAATCCGGACAAACCAGACCGAGCAGTCAACAGTTCAGACAACTGCTACCAAGTGGAACCCAATGCCCTCTCCCTATTTCGCAAATTCGGCACGAAAGCGTGGAAGAAGGCCTTGCTCAACTACTCGGAAACGCGCCAGACGCTGGCAGACCAATTCGCCCAACATCGCGACATGCAACGAATTCCGGTGGTAATCAAGCACGGCCATCAAATAAAACTAAGTGCCGGGAAACACTCCGACCTGATTCGCGCCATCATCGAAGAATTCATTCCTCGCTTTGTGCCGGGCGGAGAGCTGGTTTATGTGGGTGACACGGGAACGAAATGGGGTTATTTCGATGATAAATTACTACATGCACTAGGCGTCAAAGTAGGCAGCCACGGCAAAATGCCAGATGTGGTGATCTACCATCGCAAAAAGAATTGGCTCATTCTGGTCGAGGCTGTAGCAAGCAGTGGTCCGGTGGATGGCATACGCCATGCCGAACTGTCCGACCTGTTCAAGGCAAGCACGGCGGGACTTGTATATGTAACGGCATTCCCGGATCGAGGCGAAATCATGCGCAAGTTCCTGTCTGTCGTTGCGTGGGAAACCGAAGTATGGTGCGCCAGTGACCCGACCCACCTGATTCATTTCAACGGCATCCGTTTTCTTGGCCCATACGCCAAGTAAGCGTTCTCTACACTCATTTACTCCAATGGCCGTTGATCACTACGAAAATTTCCCGGTCGCTTCGATACTGCTGCCGAAACGCCTGCGACGTCCGGTAGAGATCATCTACAACTTCGCGCGCCAGGCCGACGATTTCGCTGATGAAGGCGACGCAGCCAACGAGGAGCGACTGGCGAAACTCGACGCCTTCCGCGCCGAGCTCAACCGCATCGCCAACCACGAAACGCCGCAGACGCCTTTGTTCCATGATGTGGCAGCCATCGTCGCCGAGTTCCAGTTGCCGCTGCAACTGTTCCACGACCTGCTCGATGCCTTCGCGCAGGACGTGGTGAAGAAACGCTACGCGAATTTCGACGAACTGCTCGACTACTGCCGCCGCTCCGCCAATCCGGTCGGGCGCTTGCTGCTGCATCTGTATGAGGAAGCCACGCCGACCAACCTGACTTATTCCGACTCTATCTGCACCGCACTGCAACTCATCAACTTCTGGCAGGACGTGAAGAAGGATTACGCCATCGGGCGCATTTACATCCCGCAGGACGATATGGCGCGTTTCGGCGTAACCGAGCAGCACATCGCGCAAGGCAACCCGGACAAGGTGTGGCGTGATCTGATGCGCTTCGAATTGAACCGCGCCAGCGACATGATGAAAAGCGGCGCGCCGCTCGGCACCCTGCTCACGGGCCGCATCGGCCTGGAGATGCGCATGATCATCGCGGGCGGCAACCGCATCATCCAGAAACTGCGCGCAGCCAACTTCGACATATTCCAGCGCCGCCCGATGTTGCAGATGCACGACTGGGTTATCATGCTGCTGCAAAGTGCGCCTTTCAGGTTTTGAAAATGCACTGGAACAGGATGGTACGAACAAATGTAGGTCGGGCTCTGCCCGACATGGTGGGCAAAGCCCCCCCTACGTTGCCGCAAGCACAATCACACATTAAATGACACCAGACCAATACTGCCAGGACAAGGCCGCCGCCAGCGGTTCCAGTTTCTACTACAGTTTCAGATTCCTGCCGCATGACAAGCGCCGCGCGATCACCGCGCTGTATGCCTTCTGCCGCGAGGTGGACGATGTGGTGGACGAATGCTCCGATGCCGATGTAGCCCGCGCGACGCTCAACTGGTGGCGCAATGAAGTAGCGGCGATCTATGGCGGCATGCCGCAACATCCAGTGGGCCAGGCGCTGAAACCGCTGGTGCAGCAATTCAATCTGGCACAAGAGCATCTGCTCGAGATCATAGACGGCATGGAGATGGATCTCGAACAGCACAGCTATGCCGATTTCAAAGCGCTGCAACTGTATTGCTACCGTGTCGCCTCGGTGGTCGGCCTGCTCGCAGCAGAAATTTTTGGCTACACCGATCGTCAGACGCTCAAGTATGCGCACGACCTCGGCATCGCTTTCCAGCTCACCAACATCATCCGCGACGTGGGTGAGGACGCGCGGCGCGGGCGCATCTATTTGCCGCTGGACGAACTCGCACAGTTCGGCGTGCATACCAGCGACATCCTCAATGCAAAGGAGACCGAGGGTTTCCACAAGCTCATGCAGTTCCAGATCGAACGTGCACAGCGCTACTACCGGCAGGCGTTCGAGCAACTCCCCGCCATTGACCGCAAAGCCCAGCGCACCGGACTCATCATGGCGGCGATCTACCGCGCCACGCTGGACGAAGTCGTCGCCAGCGGCTGCCATGTGCTGCGCGAAAGGGTTTCGCTCGGCACGGGTTACAAACTATGGCTGGCCTTCAAGACGTGGCTCAGTACCTGAACGTAGGCATCATCGGCGGCGGCTACGCCGGCATGACTGCGGCAGTCATGCTGGCCGAACGCGGCATCCCGGTCACGGTGTTCGAGAGCGCCCGTCAACTCGGCGGACGGGCGCGCGGCGTCTCTTGCAACAACACCCAACTCGATAATGGCCAGCACATCCTGCTCGGCTGTTACCGCCACACGCTTGATCTCATCACACAGGTCGGCGGCAACATCGAACAGGATTTCCTGCGCCTGCCGCTGCAACTCACGCTGCACAATCACTTTGAACTAAAGGCCCCTGCCCTGCCCGCGCCGTTGCATCTGATAGAACTACTAGCCATTCGATTAGGTTGGCAAACAACGCCAACCAACTCGCTGGTTATGCTGGCGGGACTGATGAGCGCGCAAGGTTTGACGCTGAAACAACGCCTGTCCGCCGCGCGCTTCATGCTTGCGATGCGCAAGCGAAATTTCCTGCTGCCGCATGACGTATTCGCCTTCGACTTGCTGAAAGCGCAGGGGCAGGATGAGGCATTGATACAATTGCTGTGGGAACCGATCTGCATCTCCGCGCTGAACACCCCGGTGCATAAGGCTTCCGCGCAAGTGCTGCTGAACGTGCTGCGCGATGCGCTGAACCGGACGCGTGCCGATTCCGACATGCTGCTGCCGCGCCTGAATTTTTCTGCGCTGTTCCCGGAGCGCGCAGCCAGATATGTCAAAAAACGCGATGGCGCAGTGCTTACCTCGACCGGAGTGGAAGCCATCATCGCGCGCAACGACGAGGTCGAATTGCGCACCGCGCGCGGCTCCATGCATTTCAGCCACGTCATCTGCGCCGCCTCGCCCGCCGCATCCGCGCGCCTGTTGCGCGAAGTGCCGCAACTCGCCCCTGTCGTCGCGCAGATCGAGGCACTGACCTTCCAGCCCATCTACACCGTGTATCTGCAATACCCGGAGAACGTCCGTCTCCCGCACCCGATGCTGGGCTTCGACCGCTGCTTCTCGCAATGGCTATTCGACAGGGGACCAATCTCCGGCCAGCCCGGCCTCATCGCCGTCGTCATCAGCGCGGAAGGCGTGCATCAGGAACTGGAACACGAACAGCTCGCGCAGAAGGTGGTGCAGGAGTTAAGTGTGCAACTGGGCATCACGGCAGCGCCGTTGTGGCATCAGGTCATCGCAGAGAAACGTGCCACGTTCGCATGCACCCCCAACCTTGATCGGCCCGCCAATACCACGCCGCTGCCCAACATATTGCTGGCAGGCGACTATACGGAAGGCGATTACCCGGCGACGCTGGAAGGCGCGGTGATGAGCGGCATACGCTGCGCCGACCTGATTTTCCCGGCCTGACGCATCCTATATCCTTCTTGCGGTAAATCATGAGTACCCGCAGAATGACGCCCGATAACCCAATCTCATTCTGGAAACATCATGAGCGGAACCGAAGATATCAATGATGCCATTCAGGCCAGCCTGGACAGTTTCACCAAACGCTTCGCAGAAGTGGCGTCCGATCAGTTCAACGAGATGCGCCTATGCTCTTTCTTCGCCCCTATCCCCGGCGATTGCCTGGAACAGATCGCCATGGTTTCGGAGATCAGGACATTCGCCGCAGGCGGCCGTATTACCGCCGAAGGCGACAGAATGAATTCATTCTATGTACTCATGTATGGCTCGGCCACGGCCTACGTCAATGGCTGTTGCGTAGGCACCATACGCAGCGGGGAATGCATGGGCGAAGGCGCCTTCTTCAGCCATGAGAATTTCGTGCGCTCGGCCACTGTCATCGCAGATGGCGAAGTCATTGCACTGGAGATCAGGAAAACTGTGGTGGATCAGATGACGGGAAGCATCCGGGGCTGGATGGACAAGGCGCTATTGCTGGCCCTGTTCAGGAAATTGCAATCCGCCAACCAGAAAATCGAACAATTACTACAAGACCAGTCCTCAAGCTCATCGCCTGATTGATGCATGGCGCCCAGCGTGGTTCCGGAAGCCAGCCGGTTGCACGGATGACGCAGGCCCGGTTTCGGAGCAACCTGCGTCAAAACTCACGCGTTATTTTTACTTACGCAGCAGTACGGGAGTGACGTTTGCGATCATGCTCGTTCAAATGGCGCTTGCGGATGCGGATGGACTTCGGCGTCAATTCGACCAGCTCGTCGTCATCGATGAATTCCACTGCGGATTCCAGCGTGAGCTTGATCGGCGTGGTCAGGCGCACGGCTTCGTCGGTGCCGGAAGCGCGCACGTTGGTGAGCTTCTTGCCCTTGATCGGATTGACGATGAGATCGTTGTCGCGGCTGTGGATGCCGATGATCATGCCTTCGTACAGCTTGTCGCCGGGAGAAACGAACATGCGACCGCGATCTTCCAGATTCCACAGCGCATAGGCCACCGCCTCGCCGTCTTCCTGCGAGATCAGCACGCCGTTGTGGCGGCCGGGCAGGTCGGGCTTGACCGGACCGTAGTCGTCGAACACGTGGCTCATCAAACCCGTGCCGCGCGTCATGGTCATGAAGTCGGACTGGAAGCCGATCAGGCCGCGCGCCGGAATGTGGTATTCGAGGCGTGTGCGGCCCATGCCGTCGGATTCCATGTTGGTCAGCTCGCCGCGACGACGGCCGATCTCTTCCATGATCGCGCCCTGATTTTCGTCTTCCACGTCTATGGTCAGGTTTTCGTACGGCTCGCATTTCTCGCCGTTGATGTCCTTGTACACCACGCGCGGCTTGCCTACCGCCATCTCGAAACCTTCGCGGCGCATGTTTTCCAGCAGGATGGTGAGGTGCAACTCACCGCGCCCGGAAACACGAAAGATGTCGGCATCGCCGGTGTCTTCCACGCGCAAGGCGACGTTGGTCAGCAGCTCTTTGGTCAGGCGGTCGCGGATCTGGCGCGAAGTAACGAACTTGCCTTCGGTGCCTGCCAGCGGCGAGGTGTTGACCATGAAGTCCATGTTCAGCGTCGGCTCGTCCACTTGCAGCATGGGCAGCCCCACGGGATTGTCCTTATCGCAAATGGTGACACCGATACCGATATCTTCCAGGCCGGAGATGATGATGATGTCGCCCGCTTCGGCGCTGTCCACGGGGATGCGCTCCAACCCCTGAAAGCCCAGCACCTGATTGATGCGCCCGGAGCCGACCTGATTTTCGTGGTTCATCACCACGACTTGCTGGCCGGGCTTGATACGTCCGTTCAACACGCGGCCTACGCCGAGACGCCCGGTGAAGGTAGAGTAATCCAGTGCGGCCAGTTGTAATTGCAGCGGCGCTTCCGGATCGCCCGGAGGTGTCGGCACGTGCTTGAGCACAGTCTCGAACAGCGGCTTCATGTCGGAAGCGGAGCCACCTCTGGAAGGCGCATCGCTCAGATCCATACAGGCCCAGCCATTCAGGCCGGAACCGTAGATGATGGGGAAATCGAGCTGCTCGTCGGTCGCACCGAGCTTGTCGAACAGATCGAAGGTCTGGTTCACCACCCAATCCGGACGCGCGCCGGGGCGATCTACCTTGTTGACCACCACGATGGGCTTGAGCCCAAGCGCCAGCGCCTTCTTGGTCACGAAGCGCGTCTGCGGCATCGGGCCTTCTACCGCGTCCACCAGCAGCAGCACGCCGTTCACCATGCCCAGCACGCGCTCCACCTCGCCGCCGAAGTCGGCGTGTCCCGGTGTGTCCACGATGTTGATGTGCGTGCCGTTGTATTCGATGGCGGTGTTCTTCGCCAGAATCGTGATGCCGCGCTCTTTTTCCAGATCGTTGCTGTCCATCACGCGCACGTCCACCTTCTGGTGGGCGGCGAAAGTACCGCTTTGTTTGAGGAGTTGGTCAACCAGCGTGGTCTTGCCGTGGTCAACGTGGGCGATGATGGCGATGTTACGGAGTGCGCGCGACATGGTTTGCTACCTGCTTAATTTCAAGGGCGCGCATTCTAGCACATCGCCCATGAAGCTTACTGTATTCCTCAGCTTTTGTTTTTATGCGGGCACTTCGCCCTGGTGCAGTCCGCATATATCTGCAGCGTATGGTCACGGATCTCGAAGCCGAGTTCGGCTGCGGTTTTTTTCTGGCGCGCCTCGATGGCCGCGTCGTGGAATTCTTCGACATGGCCGCATTGCAGGCAGACGATGTGGTCGTGGTGCTTGCCCTCGTTGAGCTCGAACACCGACTTGCCGCCCTCGAAGTGATGCCGCACCAGCAGGCCAGCCTGCTCGAACTGGGTCAGCACGCGATAAACGGTGGCCAGCCCCACGTCATCGCCTGTGGCAAGCAGCAGCTTGTATACCTCTTCCGCACTCAGGTGCCGCTGTTCGCCGTTCTCGAACAGGTTCAGCACCTTGAGCCGGGGCAAGGTGGATTTGAGCCCGGCGCTCTTGAGATGTTTAGGGTCGTGCATGATCCAGATGAGGTTTTATCGCGTGGGAACATCATGCCAGAAACCTGTTGCAATTGCAAATGAGAACGATTATCATTTGCATGAAAGTTATACAGGGGTTATCCATGAAACGAGTATTGCTTGCTGCGCTGCTGCTGCCTGCCGTTGCCCATGCGGCAGACGCCGATTACACGCTGGTCATCAAGAATCACCGCTTCCAGCCCACTGAAATCGCCATCCCCGCCGGCAGGAAGATCAAGCTGCTGATCGACAATCAGGATGCCACTCCCGAGGAATTTGACAGTTACACCTTGAACCGCGAAAAGGTCGTCGCCGGACACAGTAACGCCACCATCTTCATCGGCCCGCTCACGCCGGGGCGTTACACCTTCAGCGGCGAATTCCACGCGGATACTGCGCAAGGCGCAGTCATCGCTCAATAGGAGGGCACCATGTTCGCAACCGCCATCATCGTTTTTCGTGAAGTTCTGGAAGCCGCCATCATCATCGGCATCCTCGCCGCCGCCACACGCGGCATCCCCGGCAGTCGCCGCTGGCTGGCCGCCGGTCTGCTGGCTGGTCTCGTCGGCTCCGGCGTGGTTGCCACATTCACCGACGTGATCGGTTCGTTCGCCAGCGGCGTCGGACAGGAGTTGTTCAACGCCATCGTGCTCGGCATCGCGGTGCTGATGCTGGCCTGGCACAACATCTGGATGTCGTCGCATGGCGCGGCGCTTGCCGCCAATGCCAAATCCGTAGGAAAAAATATCAGCGATGGCACCAGCGAATGTTCGGCGCTGCTGCTCATCGTGGGGCTGGCAGTGCTGCGCGAAGGATCGGAAACCGTGCTGTTCCTCTATGGTATCGCTGCATCGGGCGGCGGCGGACGCTCCTCCATGCTGCTCGGCGGCTTGTTCGGCACGCTGGCGGGCATCGCTGTCGGCTACACCATTTTCGCCGGGCTGCTGCGCATACCGATGCGCTGGTTCTTTACCACGACCGGCATACTGGTATTGCTGCTGGCGTCCGGCATGGCCTCGCAGGCCGCACACTTCCTGATCCAGGCCGACCTGCTGCCCAGCCTCGCAGCACCACTGTGGGATACCTCTGCCTTGCTGCCAGAGAACGGAGTGCCCGGCATGTTGCTGCACAGCCTGATCGGCTACGACTCGCGCCCGGCTGGCATGCAGATCGTGTTTTATCTGACTGTGATGGCTGCCATCGTCGCAGGCATGCGCTGGGCACGCCACACGCATCGCTCCGCGAGATGATGAAAACATCATGAAAAATATTCTGGCGGGCGCCCTGCTCCCTGCAATCCTCTTTTCCGCCCAGACTTGTGCCGAGCCTGCGGATTACGTATATGTGCCCGCAGTGCAATACGGCGAGCGCGAGATCGACTTCAAATACGGCACAGCCTCGCCAGTGGCCGGAAGCAGCGCGCAAGGCAGCAGCATCGGGTATGGCTATGGCGCCACGGAATACTGGTTCACCGAGATTTACCTGAAGCAGGAACGCAACGGAGATGCAAACGTCACCATCGCCGAGTGGGAGAATAAATTCCAGCTCACCGAGACCGGAAAGTATCCGGTTGATGCCGGTTTCATCGTTGAACTGGAAGCGCCACTAAGCGGCGATGCGCCCAAGGAGATCAGGCTGGGGCCATTGCTGCAAACCGAATTCGGGAGACTACAGTTGAACGGCAACCTGCTGTTCCAGCGCGCCTTCAACAAGGCGGACGGTACGGCATTCAGCACCGACATCGGTTACCAGTTGCAGGCCAAATACCGCTGGCGACCCGCTCTGGAACTCGGCCTGCAGGCCATGGGCGAAATGGGAAAATGGAATAACTGGGATAGCGCAGATCAGCAAAACCATCGCATCGGCCCCGCAGTCTTCGGCAAGCTCGCGCTCGGCAACCGTCAGGTCATCAAGTACAACGCCGCGTGGCTGCTCGGCTCAAACGGGGCTGCGCCGGATCATACTGCGAGGATACAGATAGAGTATGAATTCTGAGTAGCACAGCCCCGAAACAAATCAAACCATGCGGGTAAATGAAGAACTGCTTGCGGTGGGAGCCGGCAGTTCCGCCAGCAGTCCGCGCGCCTTGTCTGCCACTTCATTATCTGGAGCAATTTCCACGATTTGCTGCCAGAGCGCACGTGCCCCTTCTTCATCGAACTTCTCGCGCTGCAACAACAAACCCAGATTCATGTAGGCATGCACAAAGCCGGGATCACTGGCGATCGCCTTGCGGAAAGAGACCTCGGATAAGCCGATATCGTTATTGCGCCAATACATCGTACCCAGATCCGTACGTACACCCGGCATATCGGAGTTGATGTCCAGCGCACGCAGGTAGTAGCTGATGGCAAGCCCCGCGTCGCCTATGTCGTAATAGTAATTACCCAGGGAAACTGCCGCCTCGACATCGTTGACATCCCGGCTTAGCCTGTCCTTGAGTTCCGCTATGGTATACGTTGCTTGCATGAACTATCTCCAACTGATATTTGGTTAATTAAGAAGCCTCGTGCGCCACGCACGCACGAGGAATACGTGCAATTATAGCAAAAGTCGGCAATAACACTGCCAGCAAATATTCCTTGCTTTCTCCTTTCATCTGCCTATAATGCGCGCCTCGCTGCGATGTTCGTGCAGCGTTAGGTTCATCGTTTCCTGACCTCCGGCGTTTTTAACGCACTCTTGCTTCACCGGTTAGCGACGATGTATTTGCGCCGGTAGAGGCTATATACCCCCTACTGAATTTTATTGTGTGGCTCCATAGCCACGCATGCGCTGTGGCTTTTATCTTCTTAAGGAATCACTGTGTCTATTGAAAATGCAACAACTGCAACACCCGAAGCGGCCGTCACCTTTGCCACGCTGGGCCTGAACCCGGCCATCCTCAAGGCCGTGGAAGAATCCGGCTATACCGTGCCCACGCCTATCCAGGCACAGGCCATCCCTGAAGTGCTGGCCGGGCACGACCTGATGGCTTCCGCCCAGACCGGCACCGGCAAGACCGCCGCTTTCATCCTGCCCGCGCTCAACCGCATCGCCGAACCCGCCACCGTGCGCAGCAAAGGCCCGCGCGTGCTGGTGCTGACCCCGACGCGCGAACTCGCGCAACAGGTCACCGACCAGGCCGCCAAGTACGGCAAGAACATGCGCCTGAAAGTGGTGAGCATACTGGGCGGCATGCCCTACCCGCTGCAAAATAAATTGCTGTCCAACCCGGTGGACATTCTGGTGGCAACACCAGGTCGCCTGATTGATCACATCGAGCGCGGCCGCATCGACTTCTCGCGTCTGGAAATGCTGGTGCTGGACGAAGCCGACCGCATGCTGGACATGGGCTTCATCGACGACGTAGAGCGCATCGCCGCCGCCACTCCGGCCACACGCCAGACCCTGCTATTCTCCGCCACGCTGGAAGGCGTGATCGGCGGGCTCGCCGCACGTCTGCTCAAGACACCGAAGCGCATCAGCGTCACAGCGACCAAGGCCAAGCACGAGAACATCGAGCAACGCCTGATGTATGTGGACGACATGGCGCACAAGAATCGTTTGCTCGACCACCTGCTGCGCGACACCGAGCTCAACCAGGCACTGGTGTTCACCGCTACCAAGCGCGATGCCGACTCGCTGGCCGACGGCCTGGCGGCACAAGGCCATTCCGCTGCCGCATTGCACGGCGACATGAGCCAGCGTGAACGCAACCGCACGCTGACCAATCTGCGCCGCGGCCAGGTGCGCGTGCTGGTGGCTACCGACGTGGCCGCTCGCGGCATCGACGTGGCCGGCATCACCCACGTAATCAACTTCGATCTGCCCAAGTTCGCCGAAGACTATGTGCACCGTATCGGCCGCACCGGTCGCGGCGGCGCATCCGGCATCGCCGTGTCGTTCGCTTCCAACCGCGATGCGCTGCATCTGAAGAAGATCGAACGCTACACCGGCCAGAATATCGCCGCCCATACCGTAGTCGGCATGGAGCCGAAGTTCAAGCCGCGCTCGCAGCCTTCCGGCCCGCGCAGCGGCAAGCCCAGCGGTTTCGGACGCCACACCGCGCCGGACAGCCGTCACGGCCAGCCGCAAGGACAGCGCCGCGAAGGGCAGTCGCACAACCGTTTCGGCGATCAGCCGCGCTTCAGTGACAAGCCGCGTTTCGGCGATCAGCAGCCGCGCTTCAGCGACAAGCCGCGTTTCGGTGATCAGCCTCGCTTCTCCGATAAACCGCGCAGCAACGGCAATGTGAATGGCAACCGCGCTGCTCCCGCTGCCGCACCGCGCCGCCAGAGCACGACCTTCTCGCTGGGACGCGGACATAACGGCGGCAACACCAACGGCAACCGTTAAACGCAGCACCATGCAAAAATGAATAAGGCACGCTCCGGCGTCGTGCCTTATTCATTTGTCTTGTCTATGCGTGCCGTCAATGCAGGAACTTGTCGCTCAGTTCGACCAGGCTGATGACGATCTCGAACACGATCAGTCCGATCACATACCACTCTAGTTTGTGCAACTGCTTGTTGTCCCACACGTCGGCCAAAGTCTGCGCGGTATCCGAGATCAGGCCCAGCTTTCGATCCAGCGCCGATTGGCGCTCCATCAATTCAAACTCATCTTCGAGGCTGGCATATAAACCTTCGAGATGCGGGAAATTCCATAAGGTTTCCGGCTTGTCGCCGATCTCGGCGCGACCCACCATGCGATGCTCGATCAACAGCATGGAACCGATCTTGGACAGCAGTTTTCTGGAATCGGCGCTTACCTTGCCGTATGTGGCCAGTTCCTGCGCCAGCGGTTCGATCTTGTCAAATTCACCCGCGACCTTTTTCTCGTACTGCGTGAGCACCAGATTCTTGCTCAATGCATCGGCGATGACCTGCATTTTCTCCAGCGAAATTTCGTCCAGCGATACCGCCCCGCTCTGCACGCCGACACTGTTCCTGCCGCAGTGTATTTCCAGTTCTTCGACTTCCGGCGCTGGGTAAGCATTGGTCAGCAATGGCTTGAGCGTCTCGATGAAGCGCACTTCGTCCAGGCTCTTCACTCCGAACAGCACCACTACACCGTAACGGAACAGCACGGCGATGCCACCTTCGCTATCCACCTCCAGCGTCAGCGGCGTAGTAGCCAGACAATCGGCGATCTTGAACAGTTTCAAATCCAGCCGGTCGCCCAATAGCAGCGCGCGCGCTTTCAAATCCTGGCGGTTGTTTAATCGAAGTTCCATGAGACACCTGAAGTAATCGTTGGCGCAGCATATTGCGCAAGCAACACAGCGTCAAATAACAAACCAACACATACCCGGGAAACAGGCATAGAATGTCCTGTGCAGTTTTCATGTAGTCCAACCAGGAAACAGGAGGACATCATGCCCAACATCCCTATAGACCCGTCCGCGCTCAACCAGCTGTTCTTCGATGCGCACACCTACAATGCCTGGCAAGACCGCCCCGTACCGGATGAGTTGTTGCACCGTCTCTACGAGACTTTCCGCATGGGGCCGACCTCGGCCAACAATTGCCCGGCACGCATCGTGTTCGTCAAATCCAAAGCCGCTAAAGAAAAACTCCAGCCGGCATTGATGGAAGGCAACCGTGCCAAGACCATGGCCGCACCCGTCACCGCCATCATCGGCTATGACCTGCGCTTCTATGAGAAACTCGGCAAATTATTTCCAAACGCACCCGATGCGGCGAGCTGGTTCAACAAGGACGAGCAGACCACATTCACCAACGCATTCCGCAATGGCACGCTGCAAGGCGCTTACCTCATCGTCGCGGCCCGTGCCTTGGGTCTCGACTGCGGGCCGATGTCCGGCTTCGACAACGCGCTGGTAGATAAACTGTTCTTTGCGGGCACGAACGTGAAATCGAATTTCCTGTGCAACCTCGGCTACGGCGATGCCAAGGGCGTGTATCCGCGCAACCCGAGGCTGGCATTCGAGGAAGCATGCAGCATCGCCTGACGCTCAGACGCAACCGGTAGGCTTGGGCATGCCGCCGTATTTGGTGATCGGCTTCATCGGCCCGGTCATCCACAGATCGAATATTTCTTTCTGATCTATGCCGATATGCCTGGCAAACTTGCGTATCGGGGGCACCGTGCCGAACTCCTCATAAAATTCGCGCGCCTTGAGTATCTGTTCCCACTTCTTCTCGTCCAGCTCGAAGCCGTCCGCCTCGGCCATCGCGCGACCTATCTCCGGCGTCCAGTCGCTCATGTCGGCGAGATAACCGTCGCCGTCTCTATTCGGGGTTTGCATGGTGTACTCCTTTCAAATTCAACTAACAATCAAGACGAACAACTCACTTCGATGCGCGGCATCTCGGCTGGTGCCGGCAAAGCATAGCGTTCCATCCCCGGCTGCTCCGCATAGGGGGCGCGCAGCAATCGTAACAGCCGATCCACTTCGGAAAAATCGCGCTGCTGCGCTTGGCTGATGGCAGTCTGCGCCAGATGATTGCGCAGCACATATTTCGGATTCACTTTATCCATGCGTGCCTTGCGTTCAGCATCCACGCTCGCCTCGCCGTGCAAACGTGTGCGATAGCGCGCGGCCCAGGCATTGAAGGCAGCGCGATCCACGAACTGGTCGCGCAGCATTTCGTTCACACTATCCGGCGCGGAATCGAACCGACCCAGATCGCGGAATAGATTGGTGTAGTCGAGCTGACTGTCCTGCATCATGTCGAGCAAGGCGATGACCAGATCCAGATCGCCCTCCTGCGCCTGGCTCAGACCGAGTTTCTGCCGCATCAATGCGGTGCCGTAGGTCCAGAAGATAGCACTGTAATTTTCAAGCAGCGCACTGCTTTCTTCTTCCGCGACCAGTGGCGTGAGCGCCTGCGCCAAGGCAGAGAGATTCCACAGGCCGATCTGCGGTTGCTGGTGGAAGGCATAGCGGCCTTCGGTGTCGGAGTGGTTGCAGATGAATGCCGGATCGTAACGCTCCATGAAACCGAACGGACCGTAGTCGAACGTCAGCCCGAGGATGGACATGTTATCGGTGTTCATCACGCCATGCGCGAAACCCACCGCCTGCCACTGCGCCATCAGGTGCGCAGTGCGCGTGACGACCTCCTGCAAGAAGCGTACATATTTATCCGCCAGCCCATGCAGATGAGGGAAATGTTTGGCGATGACGTAGTCCGCCAGCGTGGCGATGTGCGCATACTGCTGGCGGTAATAGAACACCTCGAACGAGCCGAAGCGCACATGCGAAGGCGCGAGTCGCGTTATCACGGCCGCCGTCTCCCTCGTCTCGCGATACACCGGCACATCGCTGCCCACGATGCACAAGGCCCGCGTGCTGGGGATGCCCAGGCCGTGCATCGCCTCCGAACACAGATATTCGCGTATGCTGGAGCGCAACACGGCACGACCGTCGCCCTGCCGCGAATAAGGCGTGCGCCCGGCACCCTTGATCTGCACATCCCATGTTTCACCGGCACGGTTCCTGATCTCACCCAGCAGGATTGCGCGCCCATCGCCCAACTGCGGCACGTAATAGCCAAACTGGTGCCCGGCATACAACATCGCCAGCGGCTCGCTGCCCGGCGGCAGCCGATTGCCGCTGAAATACTCGGCGAAGTCGGGGCGAGCGGCCTCGTCCGCCGGCATATCGATCAGCGCCGCCGCATCGGCATTGAAGCTTACCAGGTAAGGCGCGGGCAATGGCGTGGGATCGAGGCGGCTATGAAATACATCCGGCAGACGCGCAAACGTGTTATCGAAATTCAACTGCTCCAGGGTATTCATATGCTCAGACTGGATGGATTCAGGGTATGCGCATTTTACCATAGTAAATTACTATGGTATTTATTGCTGCATGGCAGGGGCTGCATTTCTGCGACAGGTCTTGCTTCTCGTCAGATTATTATTAACTGATGCGGCCAGTCTAGTCGGCCGAAATCCCCAGCTCCGCATACAGCTTGCCGACCAGCGCACGCAGTTCACCCATTTCCGCTTCCAGCTTGGCAACATTGGCCTTGAGCGCGGCGATCTCGCCCACCGTCACATCAGCCGAGGGGCTGGCGTATGCGTTGACAGCACGCTCTTCAATGGCAGGCGCACCCGAGAGCAGATGCGCCCAGCGGTTCTCGCGCGCACCGGGCTGGCGCGGCAATTCCACGACCAGCGCGCCCGCTTCGCGTTCTGCCAGCTCCGTCAGAAAACTTTCGACGGAAGAGATGTCGGCGAACTTGTGCAGGCGTTCGCTGTTGATGCGCAGCTCGCCCGCCGTCTGCGGTCCGCGCAACATCAACGTGGCCAGCAAGGCCGTGGACTGTGTGGGAATGCGCAGCACGCGCTCGGCGTTGTGCGCATAACGCGCCACCCGTCCGCCGCTGGACTCCATCACCAGCGACATGAACTTCAGGCTATCCACCGCCGCCTGCACCTCGGCCTCGGAAGCCTCGATGATGGGATCGCGGCTGGTCTTCTGATTGCAGCCCGACACCAGCGCATTCAACGTCAACGGATAAGTATCCGGCACCGTACGCTGCTTCTCTGCGAGCACACCCAGCACGCGGGTTTCGAGGAGGGAAAGGACGGGAAGATTGCTGGTCATGGTTGCAAGTAAGGTAATGAAATTTTATTCGGTGCATCCTGGCATCAAAATCCAGCGCAGGCTGCGAGCCCATGTGGCTTATGCAACCTGCCCGGCAGCATACCCTGACGCCCATGCCCATTGGAAGTTGTAGCCACCCAACTGACCGGTGACGTCCACGACTTCACCGATGAAATACAGACCCGGCACGTCGTTGGCCTGCATGGTTTTTGAGGACAGCGCATGCGTATCCACGCCGCCGCAGGTGACCTCGGCCTTGCCGTAGCCCAGCGTGCCGGTCGGCGTGATTTGCCAGTCGTGCAGATGCGCGGCCAGCATTGCGAACTCCTTTTCGGAATACTGATTGAGCGGTTTGTTCTCCAGCCATTGTGTGGCGAGTATCCCGGCGAGACGCACGGGAAAATGCTGCGCGAGAAAATTATCCAGCAACATGCGGCTGCCGCGCTGCTCTGCCAATAGCTGCGACGCATCACGCTCCGGCAACAGGTCAATGTGCAGCGGCTGGCCGCGTTCCCAGTAGGACGAGATTTGCAGTATGGCCGGGCCGCTCAGGCCGCGATGGGTGAACAGCAGATTTTCGCGGAAGGATTGTTTGCCGGAACGAACCACGGCGTCCACCGAGATTCCGGCCAGATCGGCCCAGACTTTCCACTCTTCCGGATGGAAGCTCAACGGCACGAGGCCGGGTTTGAGTTTGGTGACGGTCAGGCCGAACTGCTCCGCGATCTTATAGCCGTATGGAGTTGCGCCTGTCCTGGGTATGGACAGTGCGCCGGTGGCAACGACCAGAGATTCCGCAAGATACTTGCCACGGCTGGTACCCACATGGAACGCATCGCTGCGCACTATCTCCTGCACCTCGCACGGCATGCACCAGCGCACACCCGCCGCATCGCATTCGCTCTTCAGCATGGCGATGATGGCTTCCGAGCCGTCGTCGCAAAACAGTTGGCCGAGTTTTTTCTCGTGATAGCCGATGCCGTGTTTATCCAGCAATGCGATGAAATGTTGCGGCGTGAAACGCGCCAGCGCGGAACGGCAGAAATGCGGATTAGCGGAAATATAATTTTCCGGCCTGGCGTTGAGATTGGTGAAATTGCAGCGCCCGCCGCCGGAGATGCGGATTTTTTCCGCAAGTGCGGCAACGTGATCGAGCAGCAGTACCGAGCGTCCGCGCTGCGCTGCGGTCAGCGCGCACATCATGCCCGCCGCACCGGCGCCGATGATGGCCACATCGATATCCAAGCTATGCCTGTGTTTCGAGTTGCTGCCACAAACAAGCGCCCTTGCTGGCTTTGGCAATATCGGTCAGTTGCTGCGCGTGTTGCGCCAGATCTTCTGCGCTGGCGAGCAGCACACGCACAGGCACGCGCGGCATGTCGCCGGACGCGGCGACCATCTGCTCGTCCTGTTCACCGCCCTCGCCCAGCAGGCTGTCCTGTCCGCGCGTCATCGCCAGATAGACCTCACCCAGCAACTCGGTGTCGAGCAACGCGCCGTGCAAGGTACGGTGCGAGTTGTCGATCTGGTAGCGGTCGCACAGCGCATTCAGGTTGTTCTTCTTGCCCGGATGCAGTTCCTTCGCCAGTTTCAGCGTGTCTATTACGCTGGGACAGTGATGGCTCAACACAGGCAATCCGGCCAGTTCGAGCTCCTTGTTGAGGAAGCCGACATCGAACGGCGCGTTGTGGATGATAAGTTCTGCGCCGCCGATGAATTCAAGCAAGGCGGGCGCGATCTCGGCGAACTTCGGTTCGTCATGCAAACGCTCCAGCGTCAGGCCATGCACTTCAGCAGCACCCGCGTCTATCTCGCGCTCCGGATTCAGATAACGATGAAAGCGTCGCTCGGAAACCTTGCGGTTGCTGATTTCAATGGCCGCCACTTCGATGACGCGATGGCCTTGTTTGGGATCGAGGCCGGTGGTTTCGGTGTCCAGCAGTATCTGTCTCATGGCGTTTGCCCGTTCAATATTTCTTCTACCCCGCGATTTGCCAACTGATCCGCGCGCTCGTTGCCATCATGTCCGGCATGTCCCTTGATCCACACCCACTGGATATGGTGCTTGCCCGCCAGCTCATCCAGCACACGCCACAGGTCTTCGTTCTTCACGGGTTTCTTGTCGGCGGTTTTCCAGCCGCGCTTCTTCCAGTTATGCACCCATTCGCTGATGCCCTGTTGCACGTATTTTGAATCGGTGTGCAATATCACGCGGCACGGGCGCTTCAGCGCTTCGAGTGCGCGGATCGCGGCCAGCAGCTCCATGCGGTTGTTCGTGGTGTGCGCCTCGCCGCCGCACAACTCGCGCTCCTTGCCATTCATCTGCAACAGTGCGCCCCAGCCGCCCACGCCGGGGTTGCCCTTGCATGCGCCGTCGGTGAATATTTCGACCGCTTCTTCGTTCATCGTCGTTCCTGTCATTGCGGATCCACCCCGGTCTTCTGCGGCATCCTGTTGTTCAGCCTGGGCGCTGCCGGCAGCAGCTTGCCAACCAGCCCCTCGTTCCAGCTCGGCTTGAGCGGACGCATGCCCGGCACACGCTTGATCGCCTGCAAAAAATACACGCCGCCGCACACCGCCCACCAGCGATCGCCCGCCGGCTCCATGAAATGGAAACGGCTCAACCATTTCGTATTGCTCAACGGTGGCGCATAGCACGCAAAACGCCCCGCCACCACTTCAAAGCCCAGCAGCGCCAGCCAGTCCTTCATGCGCGGCAGAGAAATGAAATTGCCGTTCCACGGATAGCCTTTATGTTTGCCCAGCATGTGCCACACGCCCCACAAGCTGCGCGGATTGAAACCCGCAATGATGACATGACCTTCCGGCACCAGCACACGCTCGACTTCGCGCAGTATCTGGTGCGGATGCTCGTTGAATTCCAGCACGTGCGGCATCACCACCAGATCCAGGCTGCCGCCGTCGAATGGCAATTCATCCATGACCAGCCTGACCTTTTCATAGTCGGCGAACTTGTCGCCGTTGGCGGATTTGCATGCCTGCAGCCCGGCCCGGTTCCCCGCCACGGTACGCAACGGCATGCGGCTCGCACGCAGAAATTCGTACTCGGTCAATCCCAGTTGCACGGCGTGAAAGCCGAACAGATCGGCCACGGCCTTGTCGAAAAATTCCTGCTCGCGCGTCAGCAGGTATTCCCCCTGCGGCGTGGCGAACCAGTCATGCAGCGTTTTAGCGGTTGACATACTGCGCCGTTACACTCGAATATGATCCCATGCTCAACATTTTCCCCATTCCCGCTTTTCAGGATAATTACATCTGGGCTCTGCACGACGGCCAGCATGCCGCTGTCGTGGATCCCGGCGACGCTGCGCCAGTGCGCGCCTGGCTGGAAGAGCACCAACTCAGGCTCGTCGCCATCCTGTGCACCCACCGCCATAACGACCACACCGGCGGCGTCTGCGAACTGGCGCAAGTATACAACGCGGCGGTGTATGGGCCACGGCTCGAAGACATCCCCTGCATCAACCATAAGCTCGGCGAAGCCGATGTGGTTGAGATAAGAGAGTTGAATCTCAGGCTGGAAGTGCTCGACATCCCCGGCCACACCTGCGGGCATATCGCTTATGTGAACGAAGGCTGCCTGTTCTGCGGCGACACACTATTCGGCTGCGGCTGCGGTAGAGTATTCGATGGCACGGCGCAACAACTGCATCACTCGCTGCAACGTCTGGCAAAACTCCCCGACGAAACTAGGGTGTACTGTGCGCACGAATACACCGAAGCCAGCATCCACTTCGCCCTGGTTTGCGAACCGGGAAATGCGCAGCTCAAACAACGCGAAGCGGACGCGCATGCCTTGCGCGCAGCCGGGCAACCTACCCTGCCCTCGACCATCGCGCTGGAAAAATCCACCAACCCCTTCCTGCGCTGCACCGAGCCGGAAATCATCCTCAATATAGAACTAAATCTCGGCTCCGCGCTTCCGTCGCACGACGAAGTGGATACCTTTGCCGCGCTGCGCAAATGGAAAAACACGTTTTAACGTTGCAGCAAACCCCATTCTGGTTTATTCTTCGCGCCCTTTCGGAGAGGTGGATGAGCGGTTTAAGTCGCACGCCTGGAAAGCGTGTGTGGGTTAATAGCCCACCGCGGGTTCGAATCCCGCCCTCTCCGCCAGAAATTCAATAAAAAACCCGTAAAGCTCAATGCGTTGCGGGTTTTTTATTTAACAAATCCCACGCTAATTTTATTGATTATCGGGCAGCCTTACCTGTGGGTAATTTTGAATATTCCCCTGTCAGTGTCCCCGTTTTGTCTCTGAATTGACGTAAGCAATCCCGACTTTCAATTTCTAAGTCTACCGATACGAACTGCCAGATGATTGTTTGTACCGCGTTCGCGGTGGATACGTGGCTAATTTAATTCCAGTCCGCAGCCTATCTACCAGCACGATTAGGCAAATCCATCACCTTACGAAGCTCGGATTTTTTGGGACGACCGACCCGTCTTGGTGGTGGATCAGCTTGAAGTGTTGGAGTCGATGATGTTACGGAAACAGATTTGGGTCGTCGCTGGTCAATGAATTCAGCAATATCAGAGATACAGACATACCGGCGACCGCCGATCTCATAGTTGGGAGCAGTTCTTTTCCTTCTGCTCTAAGGTTTCTTAGAGTCTTTACCGAGATTCCACCAACAATCTCACCTGCCTGTTTTTCTGGCACCACCGCCATTCCTCCGGCAGCAGCGCGAACTACGTCAAAGGTATTCATCTCTATGAAGCCCACGATTCACATTCATCAATCCCAAAGCTCGGGAATGACTTGTGTCTTGAAAATGGCCTATCAAAGATATAGGCCATTCAGGAATCATAGGGGCGTCACAAAATTGTTCGGAGCTGAAATGTGCACTCGGAGGACGCATTTCAACCTCTTGTTCCTTTTGCGTGGCGGTACGATGAACGATGAACAACCATGATTGCGAAAGAACATCGGATGCGCACCACTGAACAGAAAGACAGCCTCGCCCTTCTGACTCGCCGCCACAGCGGATTGCTGCTCCCTCTCGCTGCTGCGGCTCAGGAAATCGGCATCAATCCCAGAACTGCTCACAACCAGATCAGCAAGGGCATCTTCCCTATACCGACCATTCTTCGAGATCGTCGCCGGTATGTTCATATCAACGAACTGGCCAGCTACCTTGACGGCCTTCGCCAGCAAGCCGGTGAGGTCAACTCCTTATCCAGAAACGTATCCCCTCAAAGGGGCTGACGGAGTGATGACGCCATCATCGAGATCGAGCGCATCGTCCCATATTTTCATATACTGATGACAAACCAGCGGAGGAACCATGAACAATCTCGCCCCGTGTCCATTCTGCGGTAGCCAACACACCAAATCTCATGAAGTGGATATCAACGGATGGATGGTGGAGTGTATGGGGTGTCGTGCGACGGGGCCTATTGGCCGAACGGAGGCATTGTCTGCTGCGGCTTGGAATAAGCGCTTTATGGAATTGCAACCCGCTTCAACACCATCTGCCTGACGCACGTCCTGCTTCAAAGATTTATATCACTTCCCCGCTGCAAGGATAACGCGCTCACGCAACTCCTTGCCCGTTTTGAAATGCGGCATATATTTGGCAGGCACTTTCACTTTTTCGCCGGTCTTTGGATTCCGCCCCAGACGTGGAGGCCGGTAATTCAGGCCAAAACTTCCGAAGCCACGAATCTCGATACGCCCTCCGTGCGACAGCGTATCTGACATGGAATCCAGAATCACTTTAACGGCAAGATCAACATTGACCTTCCCCCGAAAAATCGTCTTCCAATGGTGGCGTAAAATTAACGATCCCATAGGAAAGGAAGATGATGAAGATACCGAAGCAGGAATATACAGCCGAGTTCAAGGAGCTGGCAGTCAAGCGTGTAAAGGGGGGCCAGTCGGTTGGCGCGGTAGCCAAGGACTTGGGGCTGATCGAGCAGACGCTGCGCAATTGGGTCAAGGCCGCAGCGGCGGGCAAGCTCAACGGTGCTGGAGCCAAGGTTGTCACGCCGGAGCAAATGGAACTTTCCCGGTTGCGCGCCGAGAACATCCGGCTGAAGCGGGAGTGTGAAATCCTAAAAAAAGCGACGGCGTACTTCGCGAGAGAAACACTGTGAAGTACGCCTGGATTGACGCGCAGCGCCGAGACTTTGGGTTGGACGAGATGTGTGCGGTACTGGATGTCAGCGAAAGCGGCTACCGGTCATGGAAGCACGGAGGCAAACCGCAGCGGAAGCGTCTGACAGATGCGCAGAGAAGTGGCTCCGCTTGGTTGGACAGTATTTTCCATTTTTTAAGTGGACGCCTTGCGGTTAATCCCTACGCTGCTTTTTGCATTGCAGGCAGGTTGTCGTAGTAGAACTCATCCGGCGTTTTGTCGTCAAGCGCCGAGT
>JACQFX010000014.1 GCA_016199835.1 Nitrosomonadales bacterium
ATGCACGACTGGGGCTGGGCCAGCTTTCACTTCGACTGGCTGGTCAATCCCGACATG
The DNA here is from genome assembly GCA_016199835.1 of Nitrosomonadales bacterium. Taxonomy (GTDB): domain Bacteria; phylum Pseudomonadota; class Gammaproteobacteria; order Burkholderiales; family Gallionellaceae; genus JACQFX01. The sequence continues at coordinate 58 of JACQFX010000014.1, forward strand.
GCGATCTATACCGTCGTGATCGCCGGGGTCTGGCAATCGTCGGGTTTCGTGATGGCGCTCTTCTTGGCCGGTTTGCGCGGCATCGACGATGAAATCATCAAGGCGGCACAGGTCGATGGCGCTTCATTGCCGACCATTTACCGCCGCATCGTGATTCCGGCGATGCGCCCGGTCTTCTTCAGCGTGCTGCTGATCCTGTCGCATATCGCGATCAAGAGCTTCGATCTGGTGATGGCGCTGACTGCTGGCGGACCGGGTAACTCCTCGTCGGTACCGGCAATCTTCATGTACCAGTTTTCCTTCACTCGTGGTCAACTCGGTCTGGGCTCTGCCTCAGCCATGATGATGCTGATGACAATTGTCGCGGTACTGGTGCCGCTGATGTATATGGAAGCGCGTAGCGCAAAGGCGATGCGATGAACGACACAAGCAAAAAACTCACCCCCGGCCGTATCGCACTGTATGCGTTGCTGGTGCTGTTCGCACTGTATTACGTGGCACCGCTGTACGTGATGCTGTCGACCTCATTCAAGACACTGGATGAAATCCGCAGCGGCAACCTGCTGTCGTGGCCGCAAGCGTTCAATACCGACTCCTGGGGTAAAGCCTGGTCGTCGGCCTGTACCGGCGTCAGCTGCGAAGGCTTGCAGCCGTTCTTCATCAACTCGCTGAAGATGGTGATTCCGTCGGTGCTGATTTCGACCTTTCTGGGCGCTTTCAACGGCTATGTGTTCGCGCACTGGCGTTTCCGCGGCTCCGAAGTGTTGTTTACCGCGCTGCTGGTCGGCTGCTTTATCCCGTTCCAGGTGGTAATCCTGCCGATGGCGAATTTGCTGGGGATATTCGGCCTGGCCAATACCACCAGCGGACTGATCCTGGTGCACGTGGTGTACGGCACCGCGTTTACAACACTGTTCTTCAGGAACTACTACATCAGCGTGCCGGAAGAGCTGGTCAGGGCAGCGCGCATTGACGGCGCAGGATTCTTCCTGATTTTCCGGAAAATTATCCTGCCGATCTCGGGGCCGATCTTCACGGTCTGCATCATCTGGCAATTTACCCAGATCTGGAACGACTTCCTGTTCGGTGTCGTATTCGCCGGAGGGCAGGGGCAACCGGTCACCGTCGGTTTGAACAATCTGGTCAACACCACCACCGGCGTGAAGGAATACAACGTCGACATGGCCGGCGCCATCATCGCCGCACTGCCGACCCTGTTCGTTTATATGGTTGCTGGTCGTTATTTCGTGCGCGGCCTGACCGCCGGCGCAGTTAAAGGTTAAGGAGTAGAACGTGTCTAGTTTATCCATACGCAATGTACGCAAAAGCTACAACAATGGTGTCGAAGTCTTGAAAGGAATCGACATCGACATCGAAGACGGCCAGTTCCTGATTCTGGTCGGCGGCTCCGGCTCCGGCAAATCGACGCTGCTCAACATGATCGCCGGTCTGGAGACCGTCACCTCGGGCGAAATCCGCTTCGGCGACCGCGTGGTCAACAATCTCGAGCCGAAAGACCGCGACATCGCGATGGTGTTCCAGTCGTATGCGCTGTACCCGTCGATGACGGTGCGCGAGAACATCGCCTTCGGCCTGGGCGTGCGGAAAGTGCCGAAAGCGGAACAGAAGGAAACCGTCGAGCGGGTCGCGGAAACCCTGCAGATCACCCATCTGCTCGATCGCAAGCCCGGTCAGTTGTCCGGCGGCCAGCGCCAGCGCGTCGCGATGGGCCGCGCGCTGACCCGTAAGCCGTCGCTGTTCCTGTTCGATGAGCCGCTGTCGAACCTGGATGCCAAGCTGCGCGTCGAAATGCGCGCCGAAATCAAGCTGATGCACCAGAAAATGGGCACCACCATCGTCTACGTCACGCATGACCAGATCGAAGCGATGACCATGGGCGACCGCATCGCGGTGATGAAAGACGGCGTGGTGCAGCAATTCGGCTCGCCGCAAGACATCTACGACAATCCGGCCAACCTGTTCGTGGCCGGTTTCATCGGCTCGCCGTCGATGAACTTCGTGCACGGCACGCTGCAAGAGCAGGACGGCAAGGTCAGCACCGTGATCGACAATGCGGGCGTGAAGACCGACGTGGTGCTGCCGTTTTCACTCGCAAAGTTGCGCCCGCACATCGGCCGCAAGGTGATTCTGGGCATACGCCCGGAGCAGATCACCGACACCCGCAGCGCGCACAGCGAAACCGGCCAGTTGCTGCAATGCCGCGTCGAGCTGAC
>JACQFX010000059.1 GCA_016199835.1 Nitrosomonadales bacterium
CCCAACGCGCGCAGCGCCACGTGCCGGACTCGATCACCTCGTTGCGCCTGCACTTGAGCACGGCGCTCGTCGGCGAACTGGGCTTCTGCCCGCATTGCAATTGGGTCAGCGCAAGACTACGTTTGTGACACAGTAAGATTAAGGAACCTCTGATTAACATAGCTCATGGGGGGCATAATCAGAGGCTCCTTACAACCCGCCTCGAAATTTACAGCTTATCGGGTGCCACATGAATATGTTCGATTTGCTCAAGGCGCTGGCGGATGCCGAAGTGGAATTCGTACTGGTGGGTGGCTTGGCTGTGGCGCTGCAAGGCTACCAGCGCGTCACGATGGATGTGGATGTGGTTCTCGCGATGGATGAAAATAACCTGCGGCGCTTTTTGTCTGTAGCGCAAATGTATAACTTGCGTCCGACGATTCCCGTTAAACTGGAATCCTTGGCGCAACCGGAATTGATCGAGCAGTGGCATCGCGAGAAAGGAATGCTGGCTTTCAGCCTGCGCGGGCCAGAAGCGATGGCAACCGTAATGGATATACTGGTCAAACCCGTAGTGACATATTCCGATTTGCGGCGCGAGGCAACGTTGATAGAAGTGGGAACGATACGAATACCAGTCGCTTCCATCGGACATTTGATCGCGATGAAAACAGGAACGGGGCGCAGCAAAGATTTAATTGATATAGAAGAGCTGCGAAAGATTCAGGCACGCCAATGACGACAGCGGAGCAGAACTATCGTTTACTGCAAGAAATCGAGGCCAACCGCCAGTTTCTTTTGCTTGCCTATCAGCAGAACCCAGAGTTGCTCGTACACGCCGAGCCACGCGTCAAGGAAATGCTTTCTGCGAAGCCGGAGTCCACAACTCGAAACTCAATACCCGAAACCCATAAACCACAACGCGGCTTCTCGCTGATCGAACTCATCATGTTCATCGTCATCATCAGCACTGCGCTGGCCGGCATCCTGCTGGTGATGAACCGGGTCACCGGACACAGCGCCGACACCCTGCTGCGCAAGCAGGCGCTGGCCATCGCCGAATCGCTGCTGGAAGAAGCGGAACTGATGCCCTTCACTTTCTGCGACCCTAACGATGCGAATGCGGCGACCGCGACCGTGGCCGCAATGGGCGCGAACGGCTGCGCGACAACAGTGGAAGCGCTGGGGCCGGAGGCGGGCGAGACGCGCTATGCCGCGCCGCAGTTCGACAACGTCAACGACTATAACGGTTTTACCATGGCGGCGGGCGCAGGCATCAACGACATCACCAACACCGCCATTCCCGGCCTGAACAATTACGCCGCGACCATCGCCGTGACGAATGCCGCACTGGGCGCGGTACCGGCTGCGGAATCGCTGCGCATCACGGTCACCGTCACCGCGCCGGACGGCACCCAGATCGCGCTCGACGGCTACCGCACGCGCTATGCGCCCAACGATTTCTGAGACGGCCATGACTTCTTATAGTTACGAGTTTCGAGTTGCGGGTTTCGGGTTAAAGGCGAAAGGCCGCACGCAAGCCGCAACTCAAAAACTGAAACCCGTAACCCGCAACTCGAAACTCGTAACTCGAAACCCGAAACTCGAAACTCGAAACCCGCAAAACGGTTTCACTCTGGTCGAGATGATCGTGGTGATTGTCATCACCGGCATACTCGGCGGCATGGTGGCGATGTTCATCCGCGCGCCGGTGCAGGGCTATATGGACAGCGCGCGCCGCGCCGAAATGACCGACATCGCCGACACCGCCTTGCGCCGCATCGAACGCGACTTGCGCACCGCGCTGCCGAACAGCGTGCGCGTGACCACCAGCGGCGGTACGACTTATCTGGAATACCTGGAGACCATAGGCGGCGGGCGCTATAACTCGGTCACCGTTCCCGTGGATTGCCTGAACCTGGGCAACTGCACAGCGCTGACTACCACCGGCAACCTGGTGACCGGCGCGGCGGGCGCGGCCAGCAACGCATTGGCCACGGGCGGCAACATTGTCCCCGGCACTTCGCGCCTGGTGATTTACAACCAGTACAACAATTCAGGCGCCAATTGCTCTGCCGCCAATCCCAGCGCGTATTGCGCTGTGGGCAGCGGCGGCGGCCCGGTAATCACCGGGGTGACCAATGGCGCAACCGATGCCAACGCCGACGTGATCAACTTCGCCGCCACCACCTTCGTGCCGTCGGGGGGTGCGCCCTCCAGCCGTTTCCAGCTCGTAAGCCAACCCGTGACCTACGCCTGCACGCCAAACGGTACACTGACACGCTACTCGGGCTATGCCATGCAGGCCGCGCAATCCACCAGCCTGGCCACCTTGACCTCTGCCCAGGCAGGGGCCGTGCTGGCCACCAATGTGGGCGCAACCTGCAATTTCCGCTACGATGCCTTCGCGGTGGCGCAAAGCTATGGCCTGGTCACCCTGAACCTGAGCATATCCGAACAGGATGCGAGCAGCGGACAGATCGAAACCGTCAACCTGTACAGCGCAACCCATGTCAGCAATATTCCATGAACGTTTCGAGTTTTGGGTTAGAGGAAGAGATGGCGACGTTTAAGCGCTTTGAGGAAATTGAGGCTTGGCAGAAAGCGCGGGAATTGGTGCGCGAAATCTACGTCATCTCGGAACAGGGACAATTCGCCAGGGATTTCGTGCTGCGCGACCAAATCCGCCGTGCCGGTATTTCGATAATGTCGAACATCGCCGAAGGATTCGAGCGGGACGGGAGGCGGGAATTTATCCAGTTTCTGGCAATAGCCAAAGGCTCTGCAGCAGAAGTCCGGGCACAGTTGTATATTGCATTGGATCAGAATTACATTACCCGATCTGTCTTTGAGAAACTGACCTGCTTCAGCGAAGAAACCGGAAAAATAATCGGCGGACTGATGCGCTACCTGGAGCAGTCTGACCTCAAGGGCCAAAAATACAAATGAAACCCGCCCCCCGCAACCCTCAACCCGAAACTCGAAACTCGAAACCCGAAAATGGTTTCGCTCTGGTCACCGCCATTTTTTTGCTGGTGGTGCTGGCCAGTCTGGGCGCGATAATGATGACTTTCTTTTCCGCGCAGCAGCAAAGCTCGGCGCTGGATGTGATGGGCGCGCGCGCCTACCAGGCCGCTCGCGCGGGCCTGGAGTGGGGCGAGTACCAGGCATTGCGCGGCGGCGGTGCGTGTGCGGCCAACACGGCTCTGGCCGCAGGCACACTGGGCGGCACGCTGAACGGATTCGCCGTGAATGTAACTTGCGCAAGCAGTGTGCATAATGATCCCGGCACAGCAACCGGAACCGTGACTATCTACAACCTGACCTCCACCGCATCGCAGGGCAACGCAGGATTGCCGGATTACGTCGAGCGGCAAGTCAGCGCAACCATTGCGCAATAATGCAGGGCAGCAAGGAAGCCGAATCAGGTCGCGTGATAGCGATGGTGGATACGCTATGCTTACCCACCGCGCAAACGGGTTTCCCCTCGCATGCTTCTCCACTAGAATAGGGTCAGAAATTTCGGCGTCGCGGAGGCGCATGATGAAGAAAATCGTTGGAACTGTTTTTCTGCTGCTGACGTTGCTGGCGGGATCCGCCATGGCCGCTACCTACGTCAGCGTGGCGACGGGCAACTGGAGCGCGACTGGCACTTGGGCGGCGCTGAAGACCGGCACCATCACCACCAGCACGGGTTCCACCACGGTCACCGGCTCGGGCACCCTGTTCACGACCGAACTGGCGAACGGGCAGAAACTCTATACCGCGAGCGGCGTGCTGATCGGCACCATAGCCTCGCGCGCGAGCGATACTGCGCTGACGCTGACCGCCAACGCCGCTTCCAGCAATACCGGCAGCGCCTGTTACGGCACTGCGACGGCAACCCCCACCACGGCGGATACGGCCACCCTGTCCTCGCCTTACACCGTCACGCTGGATAACAGCTACACCATCACTACGCTGGTCATCAGCAGCGGCGCAACACTTTCGAGTACCAACCAGAGCACCCTGACCGTCAGCGGCAACATCACCAATAACGGCACGTTCACCAGCACCAACACCAGCATACTTCAATCCACCGGCAACAGCGCCGTCATTTCCGGCAGCGGCACTTTTTCCGGCAGCGCCCGCCTCTACACGGCGGGAACAGGCCCGTCCATCGCTGCGGGCTCGTCGCTGACATTCGCCGGAACCGCAGTGTTGCGCGCCGGACGCAACGGCGGCTCGACCGTGAGCGGCTCGGTGCTGACCATCAATGGCACTTTGCTTTCAACGCAGACGGCAGGCACCAATTTCCTGCGCCTGTATGCCAGCAGCACCATCATCGGCAGCACAGGCGTAATCAATGCGCCGAATTCGACCATCAGCTACAACGGCTCCAGCGCGACGCTGACCAACAACGGCACGGTCACCGTGCAGAAGATCACGCAGAATTCGACCAGCAACAAATGGACGCAGGGCGCCAATTCAAATCTGACCGTATCGCTGACTTCGACCGTGGGCACGCTCTACGCCTCCGCTACCGGCAACACCGTCACTTACAACGGCACTTCGGGCACCGACGCTCCCATCGCTACGCTGAACCCGACCAATACTTATTACAACCTGGCCGGCACGGCAATAATCTGCCCGACCATTTTCACCATCCTCGGCACCTCGCCCTGCGGTAACCTCATCTCCCAGACCCGCAGTCCGACTTCCTGCGTGAACGTGACCGGGATAGGCACCATTGCCTGGGCCACCCCCGGCAACGCCACGGCCAGCGACAACGTCTATACGACGGCTGCCAACGTCATACGCAGCACCACGACCAACTACCTGCGCTGCACCGGCTATGGCTTCACCATTCCAGCCGGTTCGGTCATCAACGGCATCCTGGTCAATGTCGAACGCAAAACCAACGGTGGCACCCTGCGCGACGCGGCGATGCGCACCGTCAAGGATGTGGGTGGCACCGCTACCATACAAGGCACCGACCGTTCCTCGGCGAACAACTACACCACCAGCGACGTGATCGAATCCCATGGCGGCGCGACCGACCTGTGGGGCGGCATCTGGACGGTGACAGACATCAATGCGGCCAATTTCGGCGCGGCGTTCGCTGCCTACAACACTAGCACGACTTCCACCACGAACCGCACGATCAGCGTGGATCACATGCCGATCACCGTGGTCTATACCCCCTCCTCCGGCCCCGACCACATTTCCGTCAGCGCCGCCAACGTGGGCTCCACTTGCGGCCCGACTGCAGTGACTTTCACGCTGCATGACACCTCCCACAACAGGGTGTCCGGCTGGACCGGCACCCTCAGCCTGACCACGTCGGATAACAAGGGCGACTGGTCGGTAGTCACAGGCGCGGGCACGCTCAATAACGGCACAGCCAACGACGGCGCGGCAAGCTATACTTTCGCGGCAGCCGAAAACAGCATCACGCTGAATCTGACCCACACCACCACGGGCACGATCACGATAGGCGTGGCGAATGGGGCAACCAATATGCTGAGCAAAACGCCCGCAAACGAGCTGGCCAACAGCATCACCTACCCGAATGGCGGCAGCTTCTCCATCGTCAGCAACGCCAGCGGCACGCCTGCCGTGGTGACCAGCATGAACCAGACGGCAGGACAAAACTCTCCCGTGTATTACCTGTATGCGGTGAATAGCGCCTGCACTGCGGCATTCAACAACGTCACGCAGACCGTGCAGTTCGCTTCTGAATGCAACGACCCCGTCTCTTGCCAGAATGCGCCCGCCGTAGTGAGCATCACACCCTACAATTCGGGCGGCACGACGCCGGGCACAGCAGTGGCACTGCAAAAAGGCCTGCCCAACGGCACCTCGTCACCGACCGCAGGTCAGTACACCAATGTCTCGCTGAACTTCAATGCCAATTCGCGCGCACCGTTCACGTTGAGTTACGCGGATGTGGGCCGGATCACGCTGTACATGAACAACACCAGCGGCGGAAATACCATCTTCAGCGAAAGCAATCCCTTCGTGGTAGCACCGGCCGGTTTTGTATTGTCCGGCATCAAGCGCACCAGCGACAATTTCGCCAACCCCGGCGCGACGGACGCGACCGGCGCGGCTTTCATCAAGGCCGGCAGCCCGTTCAGCATGACAGTCACGGCGCTGACCGCCAGCGGCAAGGCCAAGGCCGATGCAGGAACCGCAGTCAACTGCGCCACCACATCCACCGATTGCACACCCAATTTCGGACAGGAAGTAAGCAAGGAAAGCATCGCCTTGACGCCCACGCTGGCAGCCGGACTGGGCCTGACCAACCCCGGTACGGTAAGTGGCTCGTTCGGCGCCTTCAGCGGCGGCAGCGCCAGCGGCACGACCTTCTCCTGGGATGAAGTGGGCATCCTTACGCTGGCCCCGCATATCGCACCGGACGTTTTCAGCGTGTCTTCCTATCTCGATGCGGGCGATGTGACCGGCACCACCAGCGGCAAGATCGGTCGCTTCTATCCGGATCATTTCAGCCTCACGCCCGACCCGAATGCCCCCATAGACAACCGCGACGACCTGAACCTGTGTTCCCAGGGCCTGCTGGTAGCCGACGGCGCCACTCCCTGCGTGCCCGCCGCGCAATGCGTGGGTGGCGTGCTGGTGTCTGATGGCGTCACCGCCTGCGTAGTAGCCCCTGCGTTCAACTACATGGGCGAACGCATGGCGCTCAATTTCACGCTGATCGCGCAAAACGCGGGCAACGCCGCCACACAGAACTATGTTTATTCCTCCACTGCCGCAAACAACTTCGCCAAGCTGAATCCGCTTGCATCGGGCAGCAGCCTCGGATTCGGCGCGGTGGATACGACAGCCACTACCAATCTGACATCGCGCGTGGACACTTCCCTGGTCAGCACCGGCGGCTCGGGCAGCTTCAGCGGCGGCAATGCGCTTATCTCCGCGCCTATAGCCATCACGCGCAGCACATCTGCGGACGGCCCTTATGTCGCGCTGAACCTGGGCATCGCACCGGCGGATTCCGATGGCGTGGCAATCGGCACCTACGATCTGGACACCAATGGCGACGGCATCAATGACCATGCCCTGATAGGCAGCACCGAAGTGCGCTACGGGCGCATGAGAATACCCAATGCCGCCGGTTCCCCCCAGCTCGCGCTGCCGCTCACGCTGACTGCGCAATACTGGGACAGCACCGCTGGCGCTTATGTCACCAGCGCGGGCGACAGCGATACCGTGCTGGCGCTCACCGACATTGCGCTGGGCAATTATCAGGGAGGCGCCTGGACGACAGCCGTTACCTCGCCATTGGCCAATGGCGGGAAAGCGGCCGGCGGCATCTGGCCCATCATCCTGTCCAAGCCTGTCGGCCTCAGTGGCAAGGGCAACGTGGATGTGACCTTATCGAATGCTGCGGCCTGTTACGCTTACCTGCCGCCCATTACAGGACATGCCACTTTCGGCATCTATACCGGTAACCGCAATTTCATTTACCAGCGTGAAAATTACTAAAACCAGCCGACTTGCCGTCGGCAAACGATATACATTGACAACAGTAGGTTGTTGAATTACCTTCGCGCCACTTATGCAAATACCGATTTTGTCCGGCTTATTCAAACCGTCCCGCCAGCAGGCCGGCTGGTTTGCCGCCTGCACAAATAACCGGGGAGTGTATTTCGCGCAAGTGCAGCGCAACGGGAATATGCCCAAGGTAAGCTGCTGCTCCTTCCACCCTTCCAGCAGCATAAGTCCGGCGGCGCTGGAGAAACTGTGCAAGGATGAGCGCGCGAACAATTCCGATTTCACCACCCTGCTTGCGCCCGGCGAATACCAGATTCTGATGGTGGATGCCCCGAACGTACCACTGGACGAACTCAAGACCGCCGTGCGCTGGCGCATCAAGGATAACCTGAACTACCACGTCGACGATGCCACGGTGGACGTGCTGCAAATCCCCGTAAACAAGACCGGCGGCGACCGCCCCAAGTCGCTGTATGCCATTGCCGCCGCCAACAACACGGTGCAGAAACGCATCGAGTTGTTCGAGAAAGCAAAAATGAATCTCACGGTAATAGACATCCCGGAGACTGCACAACGCAACGTGGCGGCGCTGTTTGAGGAAGAGGGCCGCGGCCTGGCATTGCTGGCGTTCGACGATACCGGCGGCATGCTGACTTTCACCAGCGACGGCGAGCTGTTCCTGGCGCGCCGTCTGGAAATCACGCTGGGACAATTGCAGGATGCCGACGAGCGCCAGCGCGAACAATATCTGGATCGCGTGGAACTGGAACTGCAACGTTCGGCGGATTATTTCGGACGGCAATTCCACTACGTTTCGCTGAAGCGGTTATTGATCTCCGCACCGGAACAACTGGGACTGGTACAACGACTCGCGTCCGCCGTTGACCTGCCGCTGGAACAATTGAATCTGGCACAAGTGCTGGATATCAGCGAAGCACCCGAGTTGGCCGACAGCGAATATGCCGCGCATATGCTCCCCGTGCTGGGCGCAGCGCTGCGCTATGAGAGGCGCGCGCTGTGAGCCAGCAGATCAATCTGTTCAACCCGGTTTTCCTGAAACAGAAAAAATACTTTTCTGTGCTCGCCATGTTGCAGGCACTGGCGCTGATCGTGGCCGGATCGGCATTGTTCTATGCTTATGCCGCACATCAGGTCACCCTGCTTGCCGCGCAATCGAATGAGGCCACCAAGCGCTACGACACGGAGCAACTGCGGCTGGCAGCACTCCAATCACAATTCTCGCCGCAGCAAGTGGCGCAATTGCTGGGCATCGAACTGAAGCAGGCCCAGGCACGAGCCGCCGCGCAGCAGGAGTTGCTCGACACTCTGAAGGGTGGAGCAATAGGCAACACCACCGGCTACTCCCAATACCTGCGCGCATTCGCCCGCCAGTCCGTGAACGGCCTGTGGCTGACCGGCTTCGACATCGCGGGAGATGCAGCGCAACTGAGTATGAAAGGCGCGGTATTGTCGCCCGATTTGCTGCCCGTTTACGTCCAGCAACTGGGCAAGGAAAAAGTATTGCACGGCAAGAGTTTTGCCGTATTGCAAATGCAGCAGCCCAAGGTGGAAACCGGAAAGCCCGCGCTGCGCTATGTCGAATTCACCCTGCAATCGGTGGAAGCCGGAAGCAGTGAAGCCAAAACTGGCGGGGCCGCACCATGAAACAGCAATGGGAAAAGCTGGTCGCCAAAATTGATAGCATGTCGCTGCGCGAGCGTGTGCTGATTTTCGCCGCCATCGCGTTCCTGGCTGTCTCGCTGATCAATCAACTGTTCCTCAACCCTCTGCTGGAAAAGCAAAAGATTCTGGCCAATCAGGTCGTGCAACAACAAGAGAAAATAAAGGAAATCCGCGCGCAAATGGAAGCACTGATGGATGCCAAGAGGAATGACGTGGACTCCCCATTGCGCAAGCAGTTGATACAAGCCAGGCAGCAGATCGCAGATGGCGATGCCTATTTGCAAGGACTGCGCGACCGCCTGGTGCAACCGGAAAAAATGGCCGGCCTGTTGCAGCGGGTGCTCAAGAAAGAAGGCCAGCTGGAACTGGTCAATCTGCAAACCCTGCCGGCCACACCGTTGATCGAGGAAAAACCTCCTGCGGAAGGCGTGAAGATTGCCCCACCGGATGCCGCCCAGCAAGTCTATACCCATCGCGTGAAAATCACCGTGCGCGGCAGCTATGCGGATTTGCTGCAATACCTTACCACCCTCGAACGCTTGCCGGTTCAGATGTTCTGGGGAACTGCCTCGATGAAAGTGGCGCAATATCCCTCGGCGGAGCTCACGCTGACTCTCTACACCTTGAGCCTGGACAAAACATGGTTGCAAATCTGACGCGCGGCCTGATGGCGGGCATGTTGCTGTGCACGGCAGCAACGGCACAGGAGGTGCTGCCCGATCCCACGCGTCCGCCATCCGAAATCAGCGCGCCTGTGACGCAAACCGGACATGCCGTCAGCAAGGAGCGCGGCCTGCAATCCGTGATCATTTCGCCCACGCATCGCGCCGCCGTCATCAATGGGCAAGTGGTTGAGCCGGGAGAAATGACCGGCGATGCCAGATTGATCGAAGTCAATGAGAACGGCGTAGTGCTGCAAGGTGTACATGGACGCCAGGTGCTGCCCCTGTTCCCCGGTGTGGAAATCAGCAAGAAGAAATCGGCGGCGCAAAACGAAGCTGCACCTGCTGCCGGGAAGAAACCAGCCGGGAAAACAAAAAAACATCACGGGAAACCTGTCGGCCATACAGCGCCGCCAAAGCAGAATAGGGGAGAAGGTAAATGAGGCGAACATTATGGATGCTTGTCCTGGTGCTGGGCTTGCCTGCCTGCACCGCGCCGGGGCAGAAGAACAATACGGCGGAAACCATACGGCATGAGATGGATGCCGCCGTGCAAGAGAGCAAGCCCGCCAAACCCGAGGCTGTAAACGAGGCCTTGCTGCCGCCGCTCACCGTGCCCATGCCCAGAATAGACAGCAAGCCGCTGGAACCCCGTTTCGACCTGGCCGTAAACAACACTCCGGCCAATCAGGTATTCACTGCCATCGTATCGGGGACGCGCTACAGCATGCTGGTGCCGCCGGATATAAACGGCGACATCTCGCTCAATCTCAAGGACGTGACCGTATTCGAAGCACTGGAAGCAGTGCGCGAACTTTACGGCTACGAATACAAGGTGGACGGGGCGCGCATCTACATCCAGCCGGCATCGATGCAGACGCGTTTGTTCCAGGTGAACTACCTGACCGGGTTGCGCAAGGGAGAATCCCTGCTGCACATATCCGGCGGCTCGGTGGCCGATGCCGCTCCATCCAATACATCCGGGAATTCTTCCAGCTCGTCCTCTTCTGCGACTTCGACACGCACCGACAGCAGCAAAGTCACCATGACTTCCAGCACGGATTTCTGGGATGAACTGGGCAAGTCGCTGCAAGCCATCGTCGGCAATGAGAAAGGCCGCAGCGTGGTGGTTAGCCCAATGTCCGGCGTGATCGTGGTGCGCGCCATGCCGGAAGAACTGCGCAGCGTAACGGCCTATCTCAGGGCCTCGCAACTCTCCATCGAGCGTCAGGTGATTCTGGAAGCAAAGATACTCGAGGTGCAATTGAACGATGCCTTCCAGTCCGGCGTAAACTGGGGCGCGTTCAAGAACGGCCCGAACAGCCATGTCTCCGCCGGCCAGCTATCCCCCGGCGCCGCGCTTTCCATGAGCGGCTCCATCACCAACGGCACCACAACTTCCATTCCGGGCACAGACTTGTCCCTGGCAGCGTCCGCTCCCGGACAGACTGCCGGCTCCCTGTTCGGCCTGGCATTCCAGACCAGCAACTTTGCCGCGCTGCTGAATTTCCTGGAATCGCAAGGCAATGTGCATGTATTGTCGAGCCCGCGCATCGCCACCCTGAACGACCAGAAAGCCGTGCTGAAAGTGGGTACGGATGAATTTTTCGTGACCGAGGTTTCCGGCGGAACGCAGGCAACAACCAATGTCGCAGGCACCGCCCCCACGGTCAAGGTGCAACCCTTCTTCTCCGGCATCATGCTGGATGTCACTCCAAGCATAGACCAGAACAACGAGATCATTCTGCACGTTCATCCCTCGGTAAGCTCGGTTACCACAGTGAACAAGACCATCAACCTCGGCTCAACCATGGGCACTTACAACTTGCCACTCGCATCGAGCACGGTGTCCGAAACAGACAGCATCGTGCGCGCGCGCGATGGCCAGATCGTGGCCATCGGTGGCCTGATGCGCCAAGCGGCGATTGATGACCAATCCGGCTTGCCCGGCCTGCCCAAGCTATTATTCGGCCAGACCAGCAAGACCGTCGAGAAACGCGAACTCGTGATCCTGCTCAAGCCCACGGTGGTGGACAACGACAAGGACTGGTCGGAAGACATCACGCACAGCCGCGACCGCATGAATGGCCTGACACGCTGATGTATCTGGAGCACTTCGGCCTGCGTGAATTTCCGTTCGGGCTGACTCCAGATACCAGTTTTTTCTTTGCCTGCGCCAACTATCAGGAAGCGCTCAACACCTTGCTGATAGCAGCGCGCAACGGCGAGGGTTTCATCAAGATCGTAGGCGAAGTGGGCAACGGCAAGACCCTGCTGTGCCGCAAATTTCTCGCCACACTCAACCGTAACGAGAACGTCGCTACCACCATCATAGGCACGCAGGACGAAAGCGCCGCCAGATGTTCCCCCGCACAATTCGTCACCGCCTATTTGCCCAACCCCTATCTCGAACCGCGCAGCCTGCTACTCGCGCTGGCGGACGAGTTCCGCATCAATCTCGACCAGAATGTCGACCAACACCTGATGCTCAGGGGCTTGACCAACGCATTGCTGAATTTTGCCAAGGAGGGCAAACGCGTGCTGGTGTGTTTGGATGAGGCGCAGGCGATGCCACTCGAAAGCCTGGAAGTGCTGCGCCTGCTCACCAATCTGGAAACCGAGAAACGCAAGCTGATGCAGGTGGTGCTGTTCGGCCAGCCGGAACTCGACGAGCGCCTGAAGCAGAATTCCGTGCGCCAGTTGCGCCAGCGCATCAGTTTCCAGTACGACCTGCAAGGCCTGCAACGCGACGAACTGGATCGCTACCTGCGCCATCGTCTGGGCGTGGCCGGCTTTGCCGGTGAAACGTTGTTTGACCGCAGCGCCGTCGCCACCCTGCACCACGCGAGCAAGGGTACGCCGCGCCTGGTCAACATCATGGCACACAAGACTCTGCTGCTGGCCTACGGCGAAGGGCGGCAGCAGGTGCTGGCGCGCCATGTACGCGCCGCCGCTGCCGACACGCCTGAAGCGCGGCGTAGCTGGCTTGTCCGCATCCGGGGCATCGCCGACGCGTGGCTAAGCGGCGCAAACAGGTAATGCAACGATGAGCCTGATCAATCAAATGTTGAGCGATCTGGAGAAACGCGGGGCGCATACCTTGCCCGGCGAGCCCGCGATACGCCCGGTGTCCGTGCAAAACAGGCCACGCAAAATACTATTGCCGTCGGCAATCGCCGCGCTGGTGTTGCTGTCCGTGCTGGCGGGCATAGGGTGGAACCGTGCGCAACCCAAAGTTGCCGTAGTCCATGCAGATGCGCAACCCGCTCCACTTGCCGTTCCGCAAACTCAGCCGCAACCTCAGCCGCAACCGTCCGTCGCAGACACGAAAACCCGCCCCCCGGAAAAGAAGGCTGCAAGCAGCACGCCTCCCGCTTCACATATGAGTTTCGCGTTAAGCGCCATCACGCCCCATGCTGCCCCGCACCACGCCAAGCCGCCCACTACGGCAAGTGCGCCTAGCCTCAACAAGACAGCGCCCGATGCTACACCCGCGCCGATCGCCATGCCCTCCGGCGTGGACAAAAAGATCAGGCCGCTCAGCGCGCAACAGCAGGCAGACAACGAGTTCCTCCAGGCGAACAACCTGATGCAGCAAGGCCGTAGCACCGAGGCAATAAACGGCTATGAGTCGGCACTGCGCCTTGACGCCAGCCATGCCGCCGCACGCCAATCGCTGGTCGGGCTGTTGCTGGAAGCAAAACGCAATGCCGATGCCGAGCGTGTGTTGCAGGAAGGCCTGGATCTCGATCCCGCACACGGCAACTTCGCCATGCTGCTGGCGCGTTTGCAAGTCGAGCGCGGCGCCTTGCCCCAGGCGCTGGAAACCCTGCACAAGACTCTTCCTTACGCCGGGCAGCAAGCCGATTACCATGCCTTCATCGCGGCGGTGCAGCAGCGTCTGGGGCAACATCAGGAAGCCGTCGCGCACTATCAGTCCGCACTGCAATTGTCGCCGGACTCGGGCGTCTGGCTGATGGGCTTGGGCATATCGTTGCAGGCCATGCAACACAACGACGAGGCGCGCGAGGCGTTCAGGCATGCCATCGAATCGCATACACTGAATGCAGAGTTGCAGGCATTCGTCGCGCAGCGCCTGAAGGAGCTCTGAGCCTTTCCCATCTCGCCCCGCCCGTAGCCATAAAAATATTAACCATATTTTCAATATGGTGTATAACGTGCGGCGGGAGTTCCTGAAAACGTTTTTTCCGGGTCATTCCTGAGACGGGAATTCAAGAATCTCGGTTGCATGCCTTGAATTCCATTTTCTGGAGAAAAGAACCCCCAAGGATTTCCCTGAATGTTTTTTAACATACTAGAGGAGCTTGGTTATGGGTATAACAGAAATTATTCTCATCGCAATTGTATTGATCCCTGGCATCGTTATCATTGCGGACAACGGCACCATCGAAAGAAATAAATAAGGCTGGTTCAGCGTAGCGACCCTCTCGGAGCTTTCCGGGAGGTTCTCAAGATTCCCGACTCTCCGTCTGCGCCCTGATGTGTGGCAGCGTGCGCGCCACCACCCATGCACTCACCTCGCGCGCGCCGGCACGGCGCAAGGCGGCCGCCAGTTCGTTCAACGATGCGCCGCTGGTCATCACGTCATCCACCATGGCGACATGCTTACCCGCCACATCCTGCGTGCAAACGAAAGCCTTGCGCACGTTCTTGCTGCGCTCCCTCCACTTCAGCGCGGATTGTGCGGGCGTGTCGCGTATGCGTTCGCAGGCGTGTGGCAACAACGGCAATTCGAGTTGGCGCGCGACCCGTCGTGCCAGTTCCAGCGATTGATTGAAGCCGCGTTCGCGCAAGCGTGCCGGATGCAGCGGCATGGGAACGACGCAATCGGGACGCTCGCTTATGCGTTGCGCCAGCTTGTCTGCAAAGCTGTCCGCCAACAGCAATTGCTCGTTGAACTTGAACGCCTGCATCAGCTTGTCGAGCGGGAAGGCGTAGGCGAACACGGCGACGGTGCGCCCGAAATGCGGTGGTTGCTTCAGGCAGCGCCCGCATACCCTGCCATCCGGCACTGGTAGCGCGCACACCGGGCAATGCGCCGCAACCAGATAGGGCAACCCGGCATCGCATGCTGCGCACCATAGGCCATGACGGCTCAGCGCACCGCACAGCAGGCAAGGCTGTGCCGGCAGCGTCTGCTCAAGCTTTGCTCCGATGTTCAGCAATGGGCGTGATAAAATAAACATTCAGATCAATCCTGTTTTGTCGCCATGAAAGCCCAGACTATATATTTCGCCCGTCCCATCCAAGCTGCCAATGCTGAGCAGTGGAGCATCGCCGGGATCGAGGCTCTATTCAAACTGCCGTTCGCCGATCTGCTGTATCGGGCACAGCAAACCCATCGCGAACACTTCGACCCCAACGAGGTGCAGCTTTCCACCTTGCTGTCCATCAAGACCGGCGGCTGTTCCGAGGACTGCGGCTATTGCCCGCAATCGGCGTTCCATTCCGCCGGAGTGGAAGATCGGAAGATGCTGGATGTGGCCGCCGTAGTACAGGCCGCCAAGGCCGCACAGCAGGCCGGTGCGGATCGTTTCTGCATGGGTGCGGCATGGCGCGAACCAAGCGCCGAGGACATGCAAAGCGTGGTGGAAATGGTCAAGGCCGTGCGTAATCTCGGCATGGAAACCTGCGCTACTCTGGGTATGTTGCGCGAAGAACACGTCACGCAATTGCGCGCTGCCGGGCTCGACTACTACAACCACAACCTCGACACCGCGCCGGAATTCTATGGCGAGATCATCAGCACGCGCGACTACCAGGACCGGCTGGACACGCTGGAGCGCGTACGCCGCGCAGGTATCAACGTGTGCAGCGGCGGAATTGTCGGGATGGGAGAATCCTTAACCCAGCGCGCCGGGCTGATCGCGCAACTGGCCAACATGCAGCCCTACCCGGAAAGCGTGCCCATCAACAATCTGGTGAAAGTGGAAGGCACGCCGCTGGAAAACGCAGAAGAACTCGACCCGCTGGATTTCGTGCGCACCATCGCGGTGGCTCGCATCACCATGCCGCGCGCGCGCGTGCGCCTGTCTGCCGGGCGGCAGCAAATGTCCGACGCTGTGCAGGCGCTGTGTTTCCTCGCAGGGGCGAATTCTATTTTCTACGGCGAGCAGTTGCTCACCACCGGCAACCCCGAAGTGGAACGCGACCGCACACTGCTCGACAAGCTGGGCATGTACCCGTTTGCAGAGAAACACTAAAAATTGGAACCACGGAAAACACGGATGACACGGAAAAGTCAAAAATAGACTTTAAGTCGGGGGCGATTTTTCCGAGTCATCCGTGTTTTCCGTGGTTGAAAGCTTTTGACTCCATCCCATAAATGCCATTCATAGAATTACAACGCGAGCTCGAAACCCGCGCCACACAAGGCCTGCTGCGCCGCCGCCGCGTGCTGGAGTCACCGCAGGGTGTGCATATCACCGTGGATGGAAAACCGTATCTGTCGTTTTGCAGCAATGATTATCTCGGCCTCGCCCATCATCCGCAATTGATCGCAGCATTGCAGCAGGGTGCGCAACAGCATGGCGTGGGGGCAGGCGCGTCGCATCTGGTCAGCGGCCACTTTGATGCGCACCACGAACTGGAACAGGCGCTCGCAGAATTCGTCGGCAAACCTGCCGCGCTTCTATTCTCCACCGGCTATCTCGCCAATCTCGGCGCAGTGCAGGCGCTGGTCGGGCGCGGCGATACCGTGTACGCCGACAAGCTCAATCACGCCTCGCTCAACGATGCCATGCTGCTGTCGCGCGCCGAGGTCAGGCGCTATCGCCACAACGACACGGAACAGCTCGAACAGTTGCTGCAACAAGCGCCCGGCGGGCGCAAGCTCGTCATCACCGATACCGTGTTCAGCATGGATGGCGATCTCGCACCGCTGCCCAAACTGCTGGCGCTGTGCGAACGCCATGATGCCTGGCTGCTGGTGGACGATGCGCATGGCCTGGGTGTGCTGGGCGCACAGGGGCGCGGCGCACTGGCGCATTTCGGGCTGATTTCGCCGCGCATCATCTACATGGCAACCCTGGGCAAAGCAGCCGGCGTGTCGGGCGCATTCGTCGCGGCAGAACAGGTGGTAATAGACACGCTGCAGCAGAATGCGCGCAGCTACATCTACACCACCGCCAGCCCGCCGGCCTTGTCCACAGCCTTGCTGGCAAGCCTGGCATTGATGCGCGAGGAAGAATGGCGACGCGAACAGTTGCGCAAATCGATCGCACAGTTGCGCGCGGGCTTGTCCGGATCGCCATGGACGCTGATGCCCTCATCCACCCCCATCCAGCCTCTGCTCGTCGGCGGCAATGAAGATGCCGTTGCGTTGAGCGAAGGGCTGCGTGCGCGCGGCATCTGGGTGCCCGCGATCCGTCCGCCAACCGTTCCGCAAAGCACGGCGCGGCTGCGCATCTCGCTTTCAGCCGCACACAGCGAGGCTGATGTCGCGCAACTCATGGAGGCATTGCATGAGCTTGCACGGGAATCATAAATTCGCACAGTGTTCGTTTGCCCCCTCTCCCGCGCGCGGGAGAGGGTTGGGGAGAGAGTGTGGGAACCTTGCATATTGACGTTACAGGCAGCAGCGCGCCCTTGGTCATGCTGCATGGCTGGGGCATGCACGGCGGCATCTGGGGTGAGGTCGTGCCGCAACTGGCGCAGCATTTCCGCGTGCATTGCGTGGACCTGCCGGGGCATGGATACAGCAAGGCAGAGAAGGGGGAAGAGGCAAGGGGGAAGAGGAAAACCTCCGAGCCGCAGTTACCCTTCCCCCTTCTCCCTTCCCCCTTCTCCCTGGATGCTATTGTCAGTGAACTGTCTGTGCAGTTTGACGAACCGGTAAATGTCTGTGGCTGGTCGCTGGGTGGCATGATTGCACAACGCTGGGCAGTACGCGATCCGGGAAAAATAAAGCGGCTGGTGCTGGTTGCCAGTACGCCGTGCTTTGCCGAACGCGAAGATTGGCTATTCGGCATGGCGGCGGATACTTTGCGGCAATTTGCCGCCGAACTGGAACGGGATTATGCCGCTACGCTGCGCCGCTTCCTGGCATTGCAAATGCGCGGCAGCGCAAGTGAACGCGCATTGCTGGCAGATTTGCGCACCCGCTTGTTCAGTCGCGGCGAACCGGACATCGACGCATTGCGCGCTGGATTGAATATCCTGCGCGATGCGGATCTGCGCACAGACCTGCCAGCCATCAGGCAACCCACGCTGGTCATAAGCGGAGAGCGCGACAGGCTGACGCCACCACAGGCATCAGCCTGTCTTGCGCAGAATTTGCCCGATGCGCGCATGGTGGAAATAAAAGGCGCGGCGCACGCGCCGTTCCTGTCGCACCCTGAAATTTTTGTGGCGCAGTTGATGGATTTCATGCAAGACAGTCCGCAGATTTAACCGACCAACCGCAAACCCTGCTTAGCCATGAAGTTCCGGGGGAATCCGGGTAACCTGTAAAATCTGCGGATAAGGATTTTTATGAACGAATTTGAAATAGACAAACGCGCCGTGCGCCGCGCCTTCAGCCGCGCCGCACATGATTACGATACCGCTGCCGTGTTGCAGCGCGAAATATGCACACGCATGCTGGAACGGCTGGACTATATCAAGCAGCAGCCCGCGCGCATGCTGGATGTGGGCAGCGGCACCGGCTGGGGCACGCGCCAGTTGGCCCAGCGCTATCCGTCTGCGCAGGTGGTGGCGCTGGACATGGCGCTGGGCATGCTGAACATGGCGCGCGAACAATCGAGCTGGTGGCGCAAGCTGTTTTCCGGACGCCAGCAAAGCCACGTCTGCGCCGATGTCGAGGCATTGCCGCTGGCCGCGAACAGCATGGATATGGTGTGGTCGAATCTCACGCTGCAATGGTGCAACGACTTGCCCGCCACCCTGCGCGGCTTGCACGATATTCTGAAAACGGATGGCCTGCTGATGTTCAGCACTTTCGGCCCGGATACCCTGAAAGAATTGCGCAGCGCGTTCCACAGCGTGGACGGCAACAGCCACGTCAACCGTTTTATCGATATGCACGACATCGGCGACATGCTGATGCACGGCGGCTTCACCGAGCCGGTGATGGATATGGAGATCATCACGCTGACCTACAATGACGTGAAAACCGTGATGCAGGATCTGCGCAACATAGGCGCGCACAACGCCACCGCCGGGCGCGCGCAAGGTATGATGGGCAAGGCTGCATGGCAAAACGTGATCGAAGGCTATGAGCGCTATCGCCGCGAAGGCAAGCTGCCCGCGACTTTCGAGATCATCTACGGGCATGCATGGAAGCCGCAACCCGAAGCGACAACGAGCGGCGCGCAAATCATTCAAACATCATTCAAACTATGAGCTACTTCATCACAGGCACCGACACCGGCGTCGGCAAGACACTGATCAGTTGTGCGCTGCTGCATGCCTTCGCGGCAAAAGGTTTGCGCGTAGTCGGCATGAAGCCGGTGGCATGCGGCTACGGCGAGCATGAACAGAACGAAGACGTGCGACAGTTGCGCGCGGCCAGCAACGTCCTGGCGGGTTACGGCCAGATCAATCCCTATAGCTTCGTGCATCCTGTTGCACCGCATATCGCTTCGATAAATTTCGGCGTACGCATAGAACTCGAGCGCATCCTGACTTCCTGCCGCGAACTGCAATCGCAGGCCGATGTAGTGATCGTGGAAGGCATAGGCGGCTTCAAGGTGCCGCTCAACGAGAAGCAGGACAGCGCCGAGCTGGCGCAGCAACTGGAGTTGCCGGTGATATTGGTGGTGGGCATGCGCCTCGGGTGCCTCAATCATGCGCTGCTCACCGCCGATGCCATCGCGGCGTACGGGCTGAAGCTGGCGGGCTGGGTGGCGAACGTGCTGGATGCGGACATGCCCGCGCTGCACGACAACATTACGGCTCTGGAACAGCGCCTGCCAGCGCCGTTGCTGGGTGTGGTCGGATACCAGGCACAGCCAGAGGCACAAGTGGCGGCAGCGCAATTGAACATCGAATCACTGCAATCCCATGAATCCGATGCTGCGTAACTTCTTGCTGCTGTTACTGCTGCTCGCAGGTTGCCACAAGTCTGCGCCGCCGCCATTGCCCTCACATGCCGTGGACGTCAGTTGGCGCTATGAGCAGACCGCCGCCGAGTTTCATCTCACCGATGCCGGCGGCAAGCCGCGCAGCCTCTCCGATTTTCGTGGCAAAGTGGTGGTGCTGTTCTTCGGCTACACCCACTGCCCGGAAGTGTGTCCGACCACACTGGCCGATCTGGCGCGGGTGATGCGGCAACTGGGCCAGGATGCGGACAAAGTGCAAGTATTGTTCGTCACGCTCGATCCGGAGCGCGATACACCGCAAGTGCTCGCGCAATTTGTGCCGGCGTTCCATCCCTCGTTCCTGGGGCTGTACGGCGATGCCCAGACCACGGCACAGGCAGCGCAGGCGTTTGCCGTGAGCTATGAAAAGCATGCCGACAAGAACGGCTACACGCTGGATCATACCGACAGCACTTTCCTCATAGGCAAGAGCGGCAGGAGCGTACTGATGTCGCCATATGGACAGCCTGCCGAGCTGCTGGCCGAAGATATTAAATTACTATTGGGAAGCAATTTCTAAGCCCCGCTTGTTGTATGATAGCCGGCGGGAAAAGCACGGAGTTCAAGGAATGAAAATATTGCTGGTAGACGATCATGCTTTGTTTCGTGACGGCATGCATTACGTCCTGCGCCAACTGGACGAACATGTGGATATTCTCGATGCGGGCAACTTTCCGGCGGCGCTGACTCTTGCAGAAGGCAACCCCGATCTCGATCTCATACTGCTCGACCTCCACCTGCCTGGCAGTGCGGGGGTGCCGTCGGTCAAGCTGCTGCATACCCATCATCCGGCCATCCCGATAGTGGTGATCAGCGGCACCGACCAGCGCGACGACATCGAGAAAGTGATGAACAACGGCGCCATGGGTTTCATTTCCAAAATGTCTTCCAGTGACTCCATGGTGCAGGCTCTGCGTCTGGTGCTCGACGGCGGCGTTTACCTGTCTCCGCAGTTATTGCAACTTGCCATCTCCGGGATAGAGCAAGGGCGCATGGACAAGCGCACCTGGCGCACCAATGAATTCGGCCTGACACCGCGCCAGATGGAAGTGTTGCTGTGCATGGCCGACGGCATGTCGAACAAGGACATCGGCGATGCTATCGGTTTGGCAGAAGGCACAGTCAAGATCCATGTCGCTGCGATATTCTCGGCTTTGCGTGTAAACAAGCGTGCGGAAGCGGTGCAAACGGCACGGCACCTTGGCATCCTCACGGAAACAAATGCACCCAGGAATTCGTAGATTCCCGCCATGCCTGTTAGCAGCATAGCCGATAAATCATCTCCCCTGCCCGGCAGGCTGGTTGCATTGCTGCGCGAATCGCGCTGGCTGCTGCTGCTTGCGGTAGCAGCCTATCTGGTTCTCATCCTCTATGGCTACGACCGCAACGACGCCTCCTGGTCGCACAATTCCAGCGATACGGTGCTGCATAATCCCGGCGGCATGCTAGGTGCGTGGCTGGCAGATGTGTTGCTCTACGTGTTCGGTTTCTCGGCGTGGTGGTGGGCCGTGTTCCTGTTGCAGCGCGTATGGGCAGGCTATCGCAACATCACTCCGAACAGCCTGTTCGACCGCCGCGCACTATGGGTAGCACTGGCTGGCTTTGCCGTACTGCTGTTTGCTTCCAGCGCACTCGAATCCCTGCGCTTATACACCCTGAAAGCCGCCTTGCCGCAAGCGCCTGGCGGCATGCTGGGCGCGCTGCTGGGCGATGGGCTGGCACACTTGCTGGGGTTCACTGGCGCGACCCTGTTCCTGCTGGCGCTGATCGCGGTCGGCTTCAGCCTGTTCTCCGGCTTGTCCTGGCTGCGTTTCACCGACTGGCTGGGCACCTTCCTCGAAACGAATTATTTGCGCGCGCGCATCGCCGTACAAACCTGGCAGGACAAACGCATAGGCGAGCAGGCATTGACTGCGCGCGAAGCCGTGGTGGAGGAAGAGAAGAAGCGCGTGGAAGAACACCTGCCTATCATCATCGAACAGCCCGTGCTCGAAGTGCCGCAGTCCACGCGCATGGTGAAGGAAATGCAGGTGCCGCTGTTTTCCGATATGCCGGATTCTCCGCTGCCGCCGCTGCATCTGCTGGATCAGCCAACACAGGAAGTCGAAGTGCTGTCCGCCGACACGCTGGAATTCACCTCACGCCTGATCGAGCGCAAGCTCAAGGATTTCGGCGTGGAAGTAAAAGTGGTCGCCGCCTATCCCGGTCCGGTCATCACACGCTATGAGATCGATCCCGCCATCGGCGTGAAAGGCAGCCAGATCGTCAATCTGGTGAAAGATCTTGCGCGCGCGCTGTCGGTGGTGAGCATACGCGTGGTCGAGACCATCCCCGGCAAGACCTACATGGCGCTGGAGTTGCCCAACCCGAAACGCCAGGTGGTGAAGCTATCCGAGATACTCAGCTCGCAGGTGTATGCGGACATGGCTTCGGTGCTGACCATGGCGATGGGCAAGGATATCTCCGGCAAGCCCGTGGTGGCTGATCTGGGCAAGATGCCGCATGTGCTGGTGGCGGGCACCACCGGCTCGGGCAAGTCGGTGGCTATCAACGCGATGATACTGAGCCTGCTGTACAAGGCCACGCCGCAACAGGTGCGCCTGCTGCTGGTCGATCCCAAGATGCTGGAACTGTCGGTGTACGAAGGCATACCGCACCTGCTCGCGCCCGTGGTCACCGACATGCGCCAGGCGGCGTCCGGGCTCAACTGGTGTGTGCAGGAAATGGAAAAGCGCTACAAGCTGATGTCATCGCTGGGTGTGCGCAACATCGCGGGTTACAACCAGAAAGTGCGCGATGCGATCAAGGCCGGAGCGCCGCTGACCAACCCGTTCACGCTGACGCCGGATAACCCGGAAGCGCTGGAAGAACTGCCGTTCATCGTGGTATTCATAGACGAGCTCGCCGACATGATGATGGTGGTAGGCAAAAAAGTCGAAGAGCTGATCGCGCGCCTCGCGCAGAAAGCGCGCGCCTCCGGCATCCATCTGGTGCTGGCCACGCAGCGTCCATCGGTGGACGTGATCACCGGCCTCATCAAGGCCAACGTGCCGACGCGCGTGGCATTCCAGGTGTCGAGCAAAATAGACTCGCGCACCATACTGGATCAACAGGGCGCGGAAGCACTGCTGGGCCAGGGCGACATGCTCTACCTGCCACCGGGCAGCGGCTTCCCGCAACGCGTGCACGGCGCTTTCGTATCCGACCAGGAAGTGCATCGCGTGGCAGAACATCTCAAGACGCAGGGCGAACCGAACTACATCGAGGGCATGCTGACTTCGCTGGAAGAGCAGGAAGATGGCAGCAGCAATGGCGGGGGAGGCAGCAGCAATGATGAAGCCGATCCGCTCTACGACCAGGCGGTGGAGATCGTGGTGAAATCGCGCCGCGCTTCCATTTCGCTGGTGCAGCGCCATCTGCGCATAGGCTACAACCGCGCCGCGCGCCTGGTGGAGCAGATGGAAAAATCCGGCGTGGTGACGCCGATGCAGAGCAACGGCAACCGGGAAGTAATCGCTCCAAACAGAGAAGGGTGAAGGGAAAAGGAAGAAGGGTAAACTCAGAGCGGCTGTTACCCTTCTCCCTTCCCTTTACCCCCTTCTCCAACTCAGGTGTAAGCATGTACAGAACACTTTTTATCACCCTCTCGATTCTCCTGTGCGCCACCAGCGCTTACGCTGGTGCCAGCGACAAGCTGAAGACTTTCATCGCCGCCACCCGTTCCGGACAGGCGGATTTCACCCAGGCCGTGCTGGACAAGAATGGCAAAAAGATCCAGTCCGCCTCCGGCACCATGCAGTTCGTGCGCCCCGGAAAATTCCGCTGGTCGTATCAAAAACCGTATGCGCAATTGATCGTCGGCGACGGTGAAAAATTCTGGTTGTACGACATGGATCTCAATCAGGTCACGACCAGGAAACTCGATGCCGCGCTGGGCAGCAGTCCGGCAGCCCTGCTCTCCGGCAACAACGAGATCGAGCGCGGTTTCGCGCTGAAGGACAACGGTGAAAAGGAAGGGCTGGACTGGCTGGAAGCGACACCCAGGACGCAGGACACCAGCTTCGAAAAAATCCGCATGGCATTCAATTCGAAATCCGAACTTGTGGTGATGGAGCTGCACGATTCCTTTGGGCATATCACCATGCTGCGGTTCTCCAGCATGCAACGCAACCCGCAACTCGCACCGTCATTGTTCAAGTTCGTTCCTCCCCAGGGCGCGGACGTGCTGGGTGAGTGATGAGCGATCTGTTCGCTCCCGCACAACCCGCCGCACCGCTGGCCGAGCGTCTGCGCCCAAAACATATAGACGAAGTCATCGGCCAATCGCACTTGTTGGGAGCGGGCAAACCGCTGCGTCTCGCCTTCGAATCAGGCAAGCTGCATTCGATGATCCTGTGGGGGCCGCCGGGCGTGGGCAAAACCACGCTGGCGCGATTGATGGCGTCTGCGTTCGATGCCGAGTTCGTGCCGCTGTCGGCGGTGCTGTCCGGGGTGAAGGACATCCGCGAGGCCATCGCGCAAGCCGGGCTCACCTTGCAGCAGAGCGGCCGCCACACCATCCTGTTCGTGGACGAAGTGCACCGCTTCAACAAGTCGCAGCAGGATGCTTTCCTGCCTTTCGTCGAGCAGGGACTGGTCACTTTCATCGGCGCGACCACCGAGAATCCTTCGTTCGAGTTGAACAACGCCTTGCTGTCGCGCGCGCAGGTGTATGTGCTGCAATCCTTGTCAGATGTGGAGCTGGGCGCGTTGCTGGAGCGCGCGCAACAAGTTGCCTTGCAGGGGTTGAATTTCGATGCTGCGGCGCGCGAGCGCATCATCGGCTATGCCGACGGCGACGCGCGGCGTTTGCTCAATGTGCTGGAGCAACTGCACACCGCCGCGCAAGCCGCGAAGGTAACCGGCGTCACCATCGAATTTCTTGACGCCACGCTCGCGCAGAAACTGCGCCGTTTCGACAAGGGCGGCGAAGCGTTCTACGACCAGATTTCCGCGCTGCATAAATCGGTGCGCGGCTCCCATCCCGATGCGGCGCTGTACTGGCTGGTGCGCATGCTGGACGGCGGCGCCGACCCGCGTTATCTCGCGCGGCGCATCGTGCGCATGGCGTGGGAAGACATCGGCCTCGCCGATCCGCGTGCGATGCAGTTATGCAACGATGCCGCCGCGACCTACGAGCGCCTGGGCTCGCCCGAAGGCGAACTGGCGCTGGCGCAAGCCGTGCTCTATCTCGCCGTCGCCGCCAAGTCGAACGCGGGCTATGTCGCGTATAATGCCGCGCGCGCCTTCGTCGCCCAGGATAAATCGCGCGAAGTGCCGCTGCATTTGCGCAACGCACCGACCAAATTGATGAAGCAGCTCGATTACGGCAAGGGCTACCGCTACGCGCACGATGAAACGGACGGCTATGCGGCAGGCGAGAATTATTTTCCGGACGACATGCAGGAAGTAAGTTTCTACCAACCCAGCGGGCGCGGGCTGGAAGCGAAGATCGCGGAGAAGCTGACGCATTTGCGCGAACTGGATACAGTAGCAAAAAAGAAAATATAGGGCGGGTTCCGCCCGTCGTTGTAGACGATGGCGAGTGGAATCCGCCCTACGAAAACCTTGCGGCTTACATACCTGCGCAAGCCGGATGTGCCAAAGAAGAAAACAAGTAGGTCGGGCTATGCCCGACATGGTGGGCGTAGCCCGACCTACATGAAGTGGAGATGAAATGTTAGACATACAAGCATTACGCAACGACCTGGCGAATGTCGCCGCACGTTTGGCAACACGCGGATTCGCGCTGGATACTGCGCGCTTCGAACAACTCGAAGCCGAACGCAAAACCATACAGACACGCACGCAGGAGCTGCAAGCCAAGCGCAATGCGACTTCCAAACTGATCGGGCAAGCAAAAGCCAAGGGGGAGGATGTGTCAGCCATCATGGCGGAAGTAGCCGTGCTGGGCGATGAACTGAAGAAGCTGGAATCGGAAGCCTTGCCCAAAGTGCTGCAAGAGTTGGATGCGTTTCTCGCGGTCATCCCCAACATGCCGAGTGCCGAAGTACCCGTCGGAAAATCCGAAGCCGACAATCTGGAAGTGCGCAAGGTCGGCGAGGTTCCGAAATTCGCGTTCGAGGCCAAGGATCATGTCAGCATAGGCGAAGGTCTGGGCGGACTGGATTTCGACACTGCCACGAAGATTTCCGGTGCGCGCTTCTCGCTGCTCAAAGGCCCGCTGGCGCGGCTGCATCGCGCACTCGCGCAGTTCATGCTGGACACGCACACCGAACAGCACGGTTATACCGAGACTTATGTGCCGTACATAGTTAATAGTGATTCGATGCGCGGTACAGGACAACTTCCAAAATTTGAGGAAGACTTATTTGGAGTTGTAACCAGTACCTCAGGAATTAAATCGATTGATGATCCGACGAAGCAGGGACAAAAGTTGTATCTGATCCCCACCGCCGAAGTCCCCGTGACTAACATGGTGCGCGACGAGATCGTGCCGCTGGAAAAGCTGCCGCTGAAATTCGTGGCGCATACACCCTGCTTCCGCAGCGAGGCCGGTTCCTATGGGCGCGATACGCGCGGTATGATACGCCAGCACCAGTTCGACAAAGTGGAGCTGGTGCAGATGGTGCATCCAGATAAGTCCTATGAGGGATTGGAAGCTTTGCTCGGTCATGCCGAAACAATATTGCAGAAACTTGGCCTGCCCTACCGCGTGGTGAGGCTATGCACGGGCGACATGGGTTTCTCCGCCGCGATGACTTACGACATCGAAGTGTGGCTGCCCGCGCAGAACACCTACCGCGAAATCTCCTCCTGCTCCAATTTCGAATCCTTCCAGGCGCGGCGCATGCAGGCGCGTTTCCGCAACGCTCAGGGCAAGACGGAATTGCTACACACACTGAATGGCTCCGGGCTGGCTGTTGGACGCACGCTGGTCGCCGTACTTGAAAACAATCAACAAGCCGATGGCAGCGTGCGCATACCAGAAGTATTGCGCCCCTACATGGGCGGGATGGAAATCATACGGGCAGGCTGATCATTTTTGCGTCCATAGTCGGTAGGTCGGGCTACGCCCGACGTGGCGGGCAGAGCCCGCCCTACACAAAGGTTCAAGGCAAACTGAGCTTCGATATATCCGGGAAGCGCAAATGGAACGGCGATGACGGCAGGCTGGGCATGTCACGCGGGTTCAGGCGTTTCAGCATGTCATAGTACAGGTGTACCGTCTCCACCAGCACCACCGCTTCGCCGCCGCGCGCATAGCCGTGTTTGGTCTGGTCTATGTATTCCGGCTGGGCCAGCAGCGGCATGGTCTTTTTCACATCCGTCCATGAATCCGGGTTGAGTCCGTTGCGTGCAGCCAGCACGCGCGCATCTTCCAGATGGCCTATGCCCTGATTGTAGGCGGCCAGCGCCAGCCAGGTGCGCTCCTCGTTCGCGATGCGCGGCGGCAATTGCTCCTTGAGCAGTTCCAGATAACGCGCTCCGGCAAGGATGCTTGCACGCGCGTCCAGCCGGTTCTCCACGTGCATGCGATCCGCCGTTTCCTCGGTCAGCATCATCATGCCGCGCACGTTGGTGTATGAGGTGGCCAGCGGGTTCCAGTGCGACTCCTGATAGGCGAGCGCGGCGAGCAATTGCCACTCGATCCCGGTCACTGTTTCGGCCTCCTCGAATATGCGGCGGAAACGCGGCAGTATGGTGCGCGCACTGGCCAGGAAGGCCGCCGCATCCACGGGTTCGAGCCGTTCGTTGTGGCCGTAATACCGATCCAGCAGGCGGCGCAGCGTGCCATCCCGTTTGATCAGCTCAAAGAACTTGCGCGCTTCCGCGAACAATTCTTCATCGCTGTCCGGCGCAAATGCCCAGGCCAGTTTGGAAGGCGTGGCAATATCGAGCGAGGCATTCAGTTTGGGGTGGAAATTGCGCGCCAGCGCGAGTTGCTCTTCGTTGGCGACCGTGCATTCGAGCTTGCCGTCAGCCACTTCAGCCAGCAGATCGTTCACCGTCTTGTCGCGGCGCGATTCCCATTGCAATGCGGGCAATGTCTTTTGCACCTCGCGCAATGCCTCTTCCTGTGGCGAGTCATCCACCACTGCAATATTTTTCCCGACCAGCGCATTCAGGCGCGGCGGCGGGGTCAGGCACACCATTTGTTCGCTGACGGTCTGGTAGGAAGACGTAAAACGTAGTCCGCCGGACTCGTTGCTGCGCATTCCGGCTGCGGAAAAATGCGCACGCCTGGTCATCAAGGCGGGGTTGATCTTGTCCGGCGGCAGCGGTAGCAGGCGTACCGGTACATGCAACTGTTTTGCGAACAGGGCGGACAACTGCTGCTCGAATTCCACGTCCACATTGTTTTTGCCCTGCTCCACAATGATCGTCAATTCCTCCCGCCACGGCCTGGCAGGTGGGTCGGTGGCAGGCATGCAAGCCACCAGCAGGGCGGCGCTCAGCCAGGCAGGCAGAATAATTAACGGGCGCATGGAATGGCACATGCAAACATTCTGCCTGAATTTTTGCATTGCTGGTAAAATGCGCGCGCCTAGAAAGTCGCACCCTTCGGAGAGGTGGCAGAGTGGTCGAATGTACCTGACTCGAAATCAGGCGTACCGCAAGGTACCGTGGGTTCGAATCCCACCCTCTCCGCCAGAATCAAGTATTACCCCGTCCAACGACGTACACGAAACCCGCTAAAGCTCAATTGCCTAGCGGGCTTTTTGTTTTGTGCCGTATTTTCCCGTCTATTGCAATCGCGGGGGCATTGGGGGCATAATTCCAACGAAATGCCCCCAGCCTGAAAATTATGCCCCCAGCGAGGTAAAAAGCTCGTGAAACTGTCCGATCCCAAAGTGAAGAAGGCCAAGCCCGAAGCCAAGCCCTACAAATTGGCTGACGGCGGCGGGATGTATCTTGAGGTAATGCCCAATGGATCAAAGTATTGGCGGCTAAAATATCGCTTTGGCGGCAAGGAAAAGAAGCTGGCCTTGGGTGTATATCCAGCCGTAACTCTGGCCCATGCCCGCATCCGCCGGGATGATGCACGCAAGCTGCTGGCGAATGGCATTGATCCCAGCGAGATAAAGCAAGCCCAAAAGAAGCAAAACAAGATTGCCATTGAAAATTCATTCGAGGCTATAGCCCGCGAGTGGCATACCCTGAACACCCCACGCTGGACGGCTAACCATGCCTATGACGTGCTGCACTCGCTGGAAAAGGAAGTATTCCCCGCCTTCGGTGATGCCCCCATTTCCAGCATAGATGCCCCCACAGTGCTGGACGCGATCCGCAAAATTGAAGGGCGTAAGGCGCTGGACGTGGCGGGGCGAGTATTGCAGCGGGTGCGTGTGGTGTTCGCCTATGCCATTGCCAGCGGGCGCGCACGACATAACCCGGCGGCGGAAATCATGGGGGCGCTTGCACCCCGCCCGAAGAAGAAACACTACCCTGCAATCAAGCCGCACGAAATGCCCACCCTGTTGCACGCCTTGGCTGACTATTGGGAGCGAGACAAGGCCAGCACCTTGGCGAGAATTGCCACGCGCCTGTTATCGCTAACCTTTGTCCGCACGGGTGAGTTACGCGGAGCACGATGGAATGAATTTGATTTTGAAAAAATGCTTTGGACTATTCCGGCGGAACGCATGAAAGCTCGTGAGCCGCACACCGTACCACTCTCACGGCAGGCGCTGGCAGCCTTAAATGAAATTCATCCGCTTACTGGTCACGGTGCGCTGTTATTCCCCAGCCGTTCCGGTGAAGGTAAAGCTATGAGCGACAACACCATAAACATGGTGCTCAAACGCTCAGGCTATGCGGGCAAAATGTGCGGCCACGGCTTCCGCTCGGTGGCGTCCACATACTTGAACGAGCTGGGCACGATCCGGCCTGACATAATCGAAGCGCAATTAGCCCATGCCGATAAAAATGCCGTGCGCGCTGCCTACAACCGGGCGGATTACATGGAATACCGCAAGGCCATGATGCAATTCTGGGCGGACACGCTGGACAAGATGCAGCAAGGCGGCAAGCTCCCGAAGTGGGTGGAGTATGAGCCGCGCACCGAAGGCTACCGGGCGTCGCAAATAATCGCGCTGCGCGCATAGTCGAAAGGGATGCTATGGCAAATGAACTGAATGCTGAATCTGACGAGCAAGCGCGTGCAAGGAAATACTGCGAAATAAAAAGCCGCGAGGTAGAGGAACGATGGATAGAGTTTGAGCAGGCGAGGCTTAACGTCATCTTTTCAACGCTTGGCAACGTTGAGCCATATTTGCCTCGCGTCCACTCGGAAGATAAATCTACAAGGCTAGCCGACATTAGAAGTGGCATTGAGGCGGGTGATAGAAAAGCAATGTTGGCACATCTGGACATCATGGCCGACGCACTTCGCGCCTTCGATGTCTTGCCGAAAAATACACGAGAAGCTCTCGCAGACGGGGCGGTAAAGATGCGAAAAAACCTGGAAAACTCGAAAGGTTTTTTGCCTCTCAAACGTGGGCAGAAACCAGCCGATTTCGATTCGGGGTTAAATATAGCGCTACGTATTGAATATCGGCGTTATTTATTGGGAGAAAGCCTCGCAGATGCCATGGCAAATGTGGTGTCTGTGGTGAAAGAATTTGGCGTTTCGGATTCCGTGGTTCATAAACGATGGAAGCTTCATCACAAATTGGCAAAGAGCATAATCAACAGGATGTATTCTGCCCTTGATGTGGTGGCTGATGTAACGGGCGTTCCGAATTCTATGCAGCCTGCAAAGAGGCAACGGACAAGGAGTCGGTAGGGGGAAAGTCGGTACGCAAAACCAACTTAATACGTACCATGCTATTTTCTTTTATGTGACTATGATGAACAACCATGATGCACCTAGCATTGGGCTAGATGCGCATAAACCTCTACGGAGATTTATCATGGTAAAAGAATCGCAACAAACCGCACCACACCCCGCGCAGTTCTATCGTCTGCCCCACCTCAAGAAAAAGTTCCAAGTATCAGGATCAAGCATTTGGGCTTGGGTAAAAAAAGGGACATTCCCGAAGCCTTATCACCTCTCGTCAAATTGCACGGCATGGTGCGCAGCGGATGTAGAGGCATGGGCACAATCTCGAATCACTGCATCGCAGGCCGGAAAGTGAGGGCGGCGATCATGGGGAAAATCGAAAATGAGAAAGCCGCCGGGGGCGTGGAAACCATAGCGGCGGCTGATGAAGCGAAGCGCGAACATTATGCCATGCTGATAAAAACCTTTCCCGGCAATTCTGCCGAGGTGCAAGGTGTGCGGCTATACCATGCGCTGCAATTCGCACCAATGGACACACTGGAGGCACGCAGTTATCTCGACATACTTCACCCGGCTGCCCGTTGCATGGAGCTACGCAAACAATACCGAATTGATACCGTGTGGGTAACGCGCTGCACCAGCGAAGGCAAGCCGCATCGTGTCGCGCTGTATGTCTTGTTGCCGGGGAGCGTGTCCGATGAATAACCTGGACTGGCGGGAACGCCTGCACATGCTCTGCAATCGGTTTGCGCACCTTGGCATGGGCGCTGACCTCGCCGCGCTGTCTGTGGTCGAGGCGTGGGGTTTGTATCGCTTCCTGTCGCGTCTGGCGGATGGCTAGGCGATGGCGAAAAGCCGATTCAAGAACGCGACCGAGAAACGCGACGGCGGCGCATTCATCACACTGCCGTTGAGTGTGCTGAATGGTGCGGCGTACCTTGGTTTGAATGCTCATGCGCGCATGTTGCTGTTCGATCTTGCCGCCCAGTATCGGGGCGACAACAACGGCGACCTGTGCGCGGCATGGAAGCTGATGCACCCACGCGGCTGGAAGTCAGAAGAAACGCTGGGCAAGGCCAAGCGTGATTTATTGGAAGTTGGCCTGATCGTGGAAACGCGCAAGGGCGCGCGACCAAACAAGTGCAGTCTGTTCGCTTTGACGTGGTACGCGCTTGACGATTGCGGCGGCAAGCTGGACATAACCGCACAATCGTTTCCGCGTGGTGCATACAAGCTGAAAGACCCGCGCCCGGTTATCGTTCCGCGAGTGATGCAAAACGCAAACCGACCCACGCCAGCCGTAGTAGAGCGCACAGGATAGCTACGGCAGGCGTAGTAAGGAAACCGGGAAAGGGGCTTCACTACTACGGCAGGCGTAGCTATGCGGGCAATTTTCCAGCCCTCTCTACTACGGCAGGCGTAGCCCTCTATAGAATTACCATCTATCCCTGTGCATCTTGTTGGGTATCTGGTTGGCAGTGAAGTGCAGCGCACCAACTGAGAAAGGTTGAAACATGGCAACGAAAAAATCCAAGGAAGCAAAACCCCCAGCAATTACCGACAAGGAAAGAACCGAGCATCTATCAAAGATGGCATTACTACCCAGTACAAATGCTGCGGCAGTTGTTCAAGCCTTCGGGAAAGGGACTTTTGGTGAGCCGGATTTTCTTGTGCTGGTGACCGAGCTTCGCGAACAATTTACCAAGGTAGAGAATGGCGACCTCCAATATTGTGAATCAATGCTGGTAGGGCAGGCGCACGCGCTGCAATCCATATTTGTGAGCCTCGCACGGCGCGCAATCAATCAGGAGTATTTGACGAATTACGAAACTTTTTTGCGCCTTGCATTGAAAGCGCAGAATCAAAGCCGCATGACGCTGGAAACATTGGCCGCGATCAAGAACCCGCCAGTGGTGTTTGCGAAGCAGGCGAATATCAACCACGGCAATGGCAACCAGCAAGTGAACAATGGAACGCCGCCAGCCATGCCGAACATTCCGCACGCGCCCACGCACGCGGAGAAAAATATAAATCAGCCAAACGAACTATTAGAGGTGCAACATGGCAGCGAGACACTGGACGCAGGAACAACGGGCAAAGCAATCAGAAAAAATAAGGCAATGGCAGCCGTGGGCTAGATCAACGGGAGCACGAACGTCGGCAGGCAAAGCGGCCTCATCACGCAACGCATACAAGGGCGGGCACCGGGTGATGCTGCGCGAAATGTCCATGATGTTGCGAAAGCAGCGGGACATACTCAAGGATGCCGCCTAGATACCTTGGCATATTGCCTGATGGGCAGTATGGGCGTAGCCTGCGCCTAGAACTTGAACCTAGATTCAGCCCATTCCACGGGAGGCTTATTATGAAATTTCAGCATCTATTTGTTGCGGCTGTTGCGGCAGTTTTTCTATCCGGCACCAATGCCGGGCAGGCAAAAGAAAAGATTGATGCCGCAATAGAGACAGTCAAAGTAACGGTAGCGGCGGATAATGAAAAAACTGGGCGGCTAAACGAGACTGGCACTATGGTAATTCGGCGGCTCTTCTTTACATAGCCCTAGGCCCGCTACCTCTGGGGGCACAATCGGGGGCATATTGCAAAATCACGCCACGCAGATTAAGCAGGGGAGCGGTATTGCGCTAAGTGTTTGAATGACACCCTCCCAGAACACTGTTTTATAACATCTGATGCAATACACGAAACCCACCGACTCTCTTGCGCTTGGCGGGTTTTTCGTTTCATCTGCCACGTTCCCGGTTGCACGCATAGCAGTATTTTGGACTGGCCTGATTTTCCGGTTGCGGGAAATTCAATTGGGGCGGAAACTACGCGCCATAAAGCAGGTTTAACCCTTGGTAAAAACTCGGGAGATGAAAATGCTCAAGCTGCTATTCCTGTTGTGTGCTCTATTGTGGCCGGGGTTGGTATCGGCGGAGATCGGCAATGCGCTGGAAACATACAGAAAGGGCGACTTCAAGGCGGCTGCGGCAGAAATACAAAATCTGGCCAGGCAGGGCAATGCCGAGGCACAGGCTGATCTCGGAGAAATGTATGAAGAAGGCCTGGGGGTCCAGCAGGATTATGTACAGGCCGTAGAGTGGTTCCGTAAATCCGCAGCGCAGGGAAACGCTGATGCGCAAAGCAATCTGGGAATGATGTATTTCAATGGTCGCGGGATCCCGCAGGATTATGCGCAAGCCGCCGAGTGGTTCCGCAAGTCATCTGCACATAGCCCTGCTGGCGCAAGCGATGGGAAAGACCCCTCTGCCCCACAGCACAATGAAAAACTCGAGTGGTACCGCAAGAACGTAGAGCGTGGCGTAGTCAATGCGCAACTCATACTCGGAACGATGTACGAATCCGGCTTGGGGATTCCGCAAGACTATGTACAGGCAGTAGAGTGGTATCGCAAGGCTGCGGCGCAGGGCAACGTTGACGCACAAATCCTGCTCGGGGTTAAGTATGAAAAGGGGCTGGGCGTTGCGCAGGATTATGTGCAGGCGCACATGTGGTTCAATCTGGCCGCCGCATCCGGTGACAGGGAAGCTATCAAACACCGCGATTCGCTGGCGGACAAAATGACTGTCAGCCAGATCGTGGACGCGCAGCGCCAGTTACAGGAATGGACAACCAGACACGATGGGCAGCCATGAAATTCCTGCACATCCTGGCACACCGTTAACCCAATAAGGAGAAAGCATCATGGGAAGCAAAGACAAAAAGAAAGAATCAAAGGGCAAGAAACCGCAACCCAAACCTGTACCGGCAGGCAAGTGATTTTTATTCCCGAATCTGGCGTTCGGCGACGCCTTCGGCGTTAGTGCATAGCTCCAGAAATACTTGCTCTCTGTCGCTGCACGGCGGCAAGTGGTGCACATTCCGCACCCCATTCCCGCCTGTCAGCAATAGAGTTTTACCATCTTCAGCCCGATGATCCCCAGAACCCCGCAGGCAAACAAAAGTCCGAACAGCGTAGTGTATTTATGCGGGATGCCGTGCTTAATGTTGTCGAATAAATTGAAGCTTTCGCCGATCGCCATCAGTCCGCAAAAAACAAAGAACAGGAGACACATGAACATCTGAAAGGAATGGACATCGCTGGCATCGAAGCAATATCTCATGCGCATGAGGTCGAAGTCGGTCAGCGTGGCGACCCCCGCAACCAGAAATCCGGTTACCGAAAAGATGATCGCAGTTACTCCCCAGAAGTAAGGCGTGCATATCAAGGCGAACGTCCTGTTAATGGATCTCGCCATGGAATCCAACATCCGATCCAGCTTCTTACTCATCGCTTAAACCCCTATCAAGTGATACCAGCACACAATGTGCATTGTGCCTCAATCCCCGGAAAAACCGAACCAATAATCCGGGAAAGGTCATGGCATGTGCAAACAATGCCAGTTGGCGGCAATCGTGCTACCCTGCCGCCATCTTCGTGCAGGCTCAAAGGAACGACCCCATGAAAACTATTTGCGCGTTCTTCTTGTGCCTGGCGTTATCGGTTCATGCCATGGCCGGCACGCCAGCCCCGTCCCTCACGAACCCCGCCATGGTTCCGCACAACCAGAACCTCGCCGCCCTTGCCTATTTCGGCAGACTCGGGCCGACGGGATGCGGCGTGCGCATCACGGGAGAAACCGAAGACGATCTGTGGATCAACGTGGTACTCAATGTATTCATGCGCGAAACAAAAGAACCTACGGCAATGTTCAAGGTGGTCGTCAGGAAAGTTCTCAAGAAAGACGGCATCCCCTTATTGCAGGATGGCCGCGCGGTCTTTGCGAATCTGGGCAGCATACGCAAGGCATGGCTCGAAACCGGTGCGGGAAACCGTTTGCAGCCCGCCACAGGCGGTGAAGCCCTGCACGGCGATGGATATATGACCTCGCTGGATTTCGGCCAGGCCATGAATCTGTTATCCGAAATAACACAGGCGGAGTTTCGCATCGGATTCCACAGGGGCGAGAACGAAGCCGACACGGTATTTGCCTTCAATCAGCGCATGAGCCAGACAGAAGCCGACACGCTGACCTCCTGCATGAAAGGGCTGCGCGAGGCAATGGAAGCGCAGAAGCACCGCAACAACCTTTGACCTTCGCGCCAATTGCCGCATTGATTTTACGAGGCAAAACAAACACAAATAATCTTTAAGATTTACAGTCGTTCGGCGGTGGTAAAATTCTGCCAGAAATCATTACTCGCCCGCCATGTCCGCTCCCGCTTTTGTCCACCTGCGCCTGCACAGCGAATACTCCATCGCCGACGGCATCGTGCGCATTCCGGAGGCGGTTGCAGCCGCGAAACAGGATGCCATGCCCGCGCTGGCGCTCACCGATCTTTCCAATGTATTCGGCCTGGTCAAGTTCTACCAGAGTACGCGCAGCAATGGCATCAAACCCATAGCCGGTTGCGACGTGTTCATCAGCAACATGGCCGAACGCGACAAACCATTCCGCTTGCTGCTGCTATGCCAATCCCACGCGGGCTATCTGCGTTTGTGTGACCTGCTCACGCGCGCCTACCGCGAGAACCAGTATCGCGGCCGACCCGAAGTGCGCAAGGAATGGCTAAGTGCGGGAACAGATGGGCTGATCGCCTTGTCCGGCGCGCATTACGGCGAAGCGGGCGTTGCATTGCTTAACGGCAACCGGGCTGCGGCGCGCCACATCGCGCAGGAATATGCGGGGCTGTTCCCCATGCGTTTCTATCTGGAAGTCCAGCGCTACGGCTGCCCGCGCGAGGAAACCCATCTGCGCGCGACAGTGCAAATCGCGGCAGAACTCGGCCTGCCCGTGGTAGCCACGCATCCGGTGCAGTTCCTCACCATAGACGACTACAAGGCGCACGAAGCGCGCGTGTGCATCGCCGAAGGCTATGTGCTGAACGACAAGCGCCGCGCCAAGGCTTTTACCGCACAGCAATATTTCAAGACCCAGGCCGAGATGGCGGCACTCTTCGCCGACTTGCCGGAGGCCTTGCAGAACAGCGTGGAAATCGCCAAACGCTGCAACCTCACGCTGAAACTCGGTAAGCCGCATTTGCCAGACTTCCCCACGCCCAACGGCGAGAGCCTGGAGGAATTTCTGCGCAGCGAGTCCGAGCGCGGATTGCAGGAACGCATGTTGCAACTGTACCCTGAGGATGCCGAGCGTGCGGCGAAGCTGCCCGAATACAGTGCGCGCCTTACGTTCGAAGTCAACACCATCATCAATATGAAGTTTCCCGGCTACTTCCTGATCGTGGCCGACTTCATCCGCTGGTCAAAGAATAACGGTGTTCCGGTCGGCCCCGGTCGCGGCTCCGGCGCCGGTTCGCTGGTAGCCTACAGCCTCGGTATTACCGATCTCGACCCCTTGCGCTATGCCTTGCTGTTCGAGCGCTTCCTCAATCCAGAACGAGTATCCATGCCCGACTTCGACGTGGATTTCTGTCAGGATGGGCGCGAGCGCGTGATCCAGTATGTGCGGCAGAAATACGGCGCACAGTGCGTATCGCAGATTGCCACCTTCGGCACCATGGCATCCAAGGGCGTGATCCGCGACGTAGGACGCGTACTGGATTTTCCTTATGGGCTGTGCGACCGCCTGTCCAAGCTGGTGCCCATGGACGGGCCCAAGCCGGTGTCGCTGAAGAAGGCGCGCGAACTGGAACCGGAATTCAACGCAATCATCAACAGCGAAGAAGGCGTGGACGAGTTGCTTGAACTCGGCGAGCGGCTCGAAGATATGACGCGCAACGTCGGCATGCACGCGGGCGGCGTGCTGATCGCGCCCGGCAAGCTCACCGACTTCTGTCCGCTGTATTGCGCCGAAGGCAGCGAGAGCGTGGTGAGCCAGTTCGACAAGGACGACGTGGAAGCCGTCGGACTGGTGAAGTTCGACTTTCTGGGGCTGCGCACGCTGACGATTATTGATTGGGCAGTGAAGTATGTTAATGAACTGGGGAAGGGGGAAGGGGGAAGGGGGAAGGGGAAGGGGAAGGGTAACGGCAGTGTGGCGGGGGTTTCCCCTTCCCCCTTGAGCACCGAAGGTGCGGTCCCTTCTCCCTTCCCCAGCCATGAAACGGCTACCCCCTTTTCGATTGAGACCATTCCGCTCGACGACAAGGCCACCTATGACCGCATCTTCAAGCCCGCGAACACTACCGCCGTGTTCCAGTTTGAATCACGCGGCATGAAAGATACGCTGGTGAAAGCCAAACCGGATTGCCTGGAAGACCTGATCGCGTTGAACGCGCTGTACCGTCCCGGCCCCATGGATTTCATTCCCGACTACATCAACCGCAAACATGGGCGCGAGAGCGTGATCATGCCGCATCCCTGCCTGGAGCCGGTGCTTGCCACCACCTACGGCATCATGGTGTATCAGGAACAGGTGATGCAGGCGGCACAGGTCGCGGCAGGCTACAGTCTCGGCGGTGCGGACATGCTGCGCCGCGCGATGGGCAAGAAGAAGCCGGAAGAGATGGCACAGCAGCGCGCAATCTTCGTCGAAGGCGCGGCCAGGAACAATATCAACGAAGCGCAGGCGAACAATATCTTCGACACCATGGAGAAGTTCGCGGGCTACGGTTTCAACAAATCGCACGCCGCCGCCTATTCGCTGGTCGCTTACCAGACCGCATACCTGAAGTGCCACCATCCCGCCGCATTCATGGCCTCGACGCTGACCTCGGAAATGGACAACACCGACAAAGTCAGCTTCTTCTACCAGGATGCGGTGCAACAAGGCATAACCATCCTGCCGCCTGACATCAATTCCTCCGGCTACCGCTTCGCCCCCGTGGACGAAAAAACCATGGCTTATGGACTCGGCGCGATCAAGGGCACGGGCGAAGCGGCGATCGAGAACATCGTCGCGGCGCGCAACAGCGGCCCGTTCAATGATCTGTTCGATTTTTGCCGCCGAGTAGACAAGCGTATCGTTAATCGCCGCGCCATCGAAGCGCTGATACGCGGCGGCGCGTTCGACCGCATTTCCGATCACCGCCACCAGCTCATGGCCTCGCTGGATGCAGCGCTCGGCAGCGCCGAACAACTGGCGCGCGCGGCCAACCAGAACAGCCTGTTCGGCGACGACGTCAGCGTGTCCATGCCGGTGATGCTGGCCGACGTGCCGTACTGGGGGGCACGCGAGCGCTTGCAGAACGAAAAACTCGCGCTGGGCTTTTACCTCAGCGGCCATCCCTTCCAGGAATACGCAGCGGAACTATCGGACTTCATCAAATACAAACTCAGCGATGTGACGCCCCAGCTTGCCGGGCAGGGAAACAATAACGGCAATGGGCGGCGCAACAGCGGTGTGCAGGTCGTACTGGCGGGCATCGTCGCGGGGGTGCGCATCCAGCAAACGCGGCGCGGGCGCATGGGCGTGGTCACGCTGGACGACGGTAGCGCGCAACTCGAAATGACCGTTTTCAACGAAACCTTCGAAGCCAGCCGCCCCTGGATACGCGATGACGAGTTGCTGATCGTGCGTGGCAAAGCCAGCTTCGACGACTATTCCGGCGGTATGCGCGTGACCGCCGAAGAGCTGTTCGACCTCGCCTCCGCGCGCTCCACTTTCGCCAAGCAGCTGGAGCTGGGCATAGATGCAAACAGCAAAATCCGCGTAGCGCAATTGAAAGATTTGTTCTCGGCTTACCGCGATGGAAGATGCCCCGTGCTGATCAATTACCGCAACGGCATAGGCAGGGCACAATTAAAACTGGGCGAGGAATGGTGCGTCACGCTGCATGACGATCTGATGGGCGGACTGAGAACACTGCTGGGTGAGCATAGCGTGCATATCACCTATGCGGCCAGTTGATGGTTATCAACTC
Organism: Nitrosomonadales bacterium; assembly: GCA_016199835.1. Taxonomy (GTDB): domain Bacteria; phylum Pseudomonadota; class Gammaproteobacteria; order Burkholderiales; family Gallionellaceae; genus JACQFX01. Next base: position 39,531 of record JACQFX010000059.1, read on the forward strand.
AACTCACGACAACATGTATCCTCTGTATGATTGCGCGCTGAAAAACAGGAGCTATCCTTGAAAAAAATTATATTTCTGATTCTGGTCTGGATGTCCGCGACATCTGCAACCGCATTTGCGGACACGCCCGGCGAGGTGCCGATCGGCGGCTACCTGCGCGAAGCGACCCTGCATGGTTTCCACGGGGAAACGAAAAAGTTTGCCGACTATCGCGGCAAGCCGCTGATCATCAACGTGTGGGCCAGTTGGTGCAGCCCGTGCCGGGCGGAGATGGGATCGCTGAACCGGCTGGCCAAGCGCTATGGCGGGAAACAGTTCAACGTGATCGGCATTTCAACCGACGATTTTGGCGACGCAGCCGAACTGTTCATCAGAAAATCAAAAATTTCCTTCCCCAACTTCCTCGACAGCAAAGTGTTTCTGGAAAACATGCTGGGCGCCAACACGATTCCGTTGACCGTGCTGGTGGACGCCAATGGCCGCGTACTCGACAAGATTCATGGCGCCCATGAATGGGACAGCCCGGAATTCGTGAAAGGGATAGGCGAGACTTTCAACATCAAGCTGCAGCGTTAGGAGCAGTCAGGGCCAGACATTTCCCTAAAAACTTTCGTCTTCGCGCAAATAGCGCCACTGTCCCGGCGGCAGATCGCCGAGTTTTATTTTCCCGATGCGCACGCGCTTCAAGCCAGTAACTTTCAGGCCCACCAGTTCGCACATGCGGCGGATCTGGCGTTTCTTGCCTTCACGTAAAATGAAACGCAACTGGTCATCGTTCTGCCAACTGACTTTTGCCGGCTTGAGCGCCTGGCCATCGAGTTTCAGTCCGTGGTTCAGCATGTTCAATCCATTACCGACCAGCTTACCCTGCACGCGCACCAGATATTCCTTTTCAACGCCGGAGTCTTCCCCTATGAGTTGTTTCGCGATGCGCCCATCCTGCGTCAGCACCAGCAAGCCCTGCGAGTCGATGTCCAGGCGGCCTGCTGGAGCAAGGCCTTGCAAATTGTGATGGCTGAAGCGCTGCGGTGATTTGTCTGCGGCAAAGTGCGAAGCTGCGCTGATCAGGGTGACGGCGGGCTTGTGATTATCCTCGGCCTGCCCGGATACATAACCGACGGGCTTGTTCAGCAGGATGGTGACGCGCGTCTGTTGCTGGTTCTGCGCGGCGCGATTCAGCGTGATGCGCTGCGTGGGCAGTATCTTGGTGCCAAGTTCGGTGACCGGCTGGCCGTCCACCAGCACCCAGCCGCGCTCGATATAGCTGTCCGCCTCGCGGCGCGAGCACAGGCTCTGCTCGGACATCAGTTTGGAGAGACGTACTTTTTCCATCCGTTTAATTCCCTGTTGTTGAGCTGCATACTGGACAGGTTTTGTCCTTGTGCAATCTGACGCTGCGCAGCTCCATGTGCAACGCATCCATGACCAGCAACCTACCTTGCAAGGACGTGCCCGCATCGAGCAGGAGTTTGAGCGCTTCGGCGGCTTGCAGGCTGCCGATGACGCCGACCAGCGGGGCGAACACGCCCATCACCGCGCAGCGCGTCTCTTCGGATTCGGTCTGCTCCGGATACAGGCAATGGTAGCAAGGGCTGTGCGCGTGGCGCAGATCGAACACCGTTACCTGTCCGTCGAAACGCGTGGCAGCGCCGGACACCAGTGGTTTTTTCAGGCGCACGCAAACCCGGTTGAGCGCATAGCGCGTGGCGAAATTGTCGCTGCAATCAAGCACCACATCGGCCTGTGCCGCCAGCGCCAGCAAGTGCGTTTCATCTGCGCGTTCCTGTAACACAACGACGCGCACTTCCGGATTTATTTCGGCCAATGCAGCCTGCGCGGATTCGACCTTGGGCCTACCTATGAAGGAAGTGCGGTGCAGTATCTGGCGCTGCAGGTTGGTGAGATCCACCGTGTCGCCATCGCACAGCGTCAACGTCCCGACCCCACTGGCAGCGAGAAACAGCGCGGCAGGGCAACCCAGCCCGCCCGCGCCTATCGCCAGCGCATGCGCACCCAGCAGGCGTTGCTGACCCTCGATGCCGATCTCGGGCAGCAGGATGTGGCGGCTGTAACGCAGTAACTGCTGGTCGTCCATGCGTTAAGGAAATGTGGGATTTCCGGCGGGTCGCCCCGCCGGGTAAATGGTACGAATTATTTCTTGCCCAGGATGTTCATGCCCTTGAGCAAATTCATGGCCTGGTTCAACTGGTAATCATTCTTCTCACCGAACACGGGCAACTCCATCTTGCTGCCCTCTTTATCCTTGGGTTTGTCCGTATTGCTGTCCTTAGGCGTGCTCGATTTGACTTCGTCGCCTGGCTGGCGGTCATTGCTCAGGTGACGCTCCAGATCGGCTTCGCGCAGATGCAGCGCATTGTCCATGCCTCCGCTCGCGGGATCTTCCACCACGATGTCGGGCACGATGCCCTTGGCCTGAATGGAGCGTCCACCGGGCGTGTAATAACGCGCGGTGGTGAGCTTGATCGCAGTGTTGTTACCCAGGGGCAAGATGGTCTGCACCGAACCCTTGCCGAAGCTTTGCGTACCCATGATGAGCGCGCGCTTGTGGTCCTGCAACGCGCCGGACACGATCTCCGAAGCGGAAGCCGAGCCACCGTTCACCAGCACGATCATAGGCACTTCCTTGAAAGCTGCGGGCAACTCCTTGAGATAATCTATCTTGCCATCGCCGTGCAGATAATCCTCAGGTGTGGCTGTCAGACGCATCTTGGCATCCTCGGTGCGTCCTTCGGTATAGACCACCAGCGCATCCTTGGGCAGGAAGGCGGAAGACACACCCACGGCTGCGGTGAGCAGTCCGCCCGGATTGTTGCGCAGATCCAGCACCAGACCTTTCAGATCGCCCTTGTTTTCCTTGTACAGATTCTCCAGCGCAGCAGCGAGATTCTCGCCGGTATGCTCTTGGAACTGGGTGATGCGTACAAATGCATAGCCCGGCTCAATCAACTTGGGCTTGACGCTCTGCACCTTGATGACGGCGCGTGTCAGCGTAAAAGTCAGCGGCTTGGTTTCGTTCTTGCGCAGCACGGTCAGCGTGATCTTGCTGCCCGGCTTGCCACGCATGTGCTTGACTGCATCATTCAGCGTCAGCCCCTTCACCAGCGTATCGTCCAGCTTGAAGATCAGGTCGCCGGTCTTGATCCCCGCCTGGAATGCGGGCGTGTCTTCGATAGGCGAGACGACTTTCACCAGCCCGTCTTCCATGCCGACCTCGATGCCCAGTCCGCCGAATTCACCTTGCGTGCCGACTTGCAGTTCCTTGAAGCCCTCGGCGTCCAGATAAGCGGAATGCGGGTCCAGCCCGCTCAACATGCCGTTGATAGCTTCGGTGATCAGCTTCTTGTCGCTGACCGGCTCCACGTAATCGCTCTTGATGCGCCCGAACACCTCTGAAAAAGTGCGCAACTCCTCGACCGGCAACGTGGTTTCGATGTCTTTATCTTTGTCGGCGACAGCGGAAAAATGCAGGCTGAGCAAGACACCTGCGATTACACCCAGTACGACCAACCCGGCTTTTTCGATACGACTACGCATTAATGACCTCATAAAAAATTGCCATGCTCTTAATGAGCAACCCATTTCATCGGATCCATGGGCTGCCCTTCATGGCGCAACTCGAAGTATAAACCGGATTCCTCATTCCCGCCGCTGTTGCCTACGGCAGCAATGGTGTCGCCCCCGCGCAAAACGTCCCCCACCTGCTTGTACAGTGTTTCATTGTTGCCATACAAACTCATGTAGCCTTTGCCATGATCCAGTATCAATAAGTTCCCGAAGCCGCGCAGCCAATCGGCGAATACTACGCGCCCCGCAGCCACCGCCTTGACTGGCTGGTCGGCTGCCGCACGCAGGAACAGCCCCTTCCACAGCACCGTGCTGTCCGGGCGCGGGCTGCCGAACCTGTTGCTGACCAGGCCTTTCACCGGCAGCACCAGCCTGCCCTTGAGTTGCTCGAACGGGCTGCCATCGAAATGATCGTCGGGTAGCTTATCGTTGCTGAACAGGTTCCTGCCCTTGGGCTGCGCCAGCATACGGGAAAGCTTATCCACCAGTTGCGCCAGACGGGTTTCGTCGCGCTGCAGACGCCCGATCTCGCGGCGCTGCTGCTTGAGTTGCAGCGCGATCTTGCCCAGCATCTGCTGACGGGCGCGCTTGCCTTTCTCCAGCGTTTTCTTCTGTGAACGCTCTTCCGCCTGCAATGAAGCAATCTCGGCGCTTTTCTGTTTGGTCTGGTCGGTGACTTCATGCAACTGGTCGAGATTGGCACGCAAGGTCTTGAGCAAATCGGCCCGGCTGCGCGCGATGTACTCGTAATACTGCATCTCGCGTGCCGCCTGATTGGGGTCGCGGTTGTCAAGCAGCAACTTCAGGTATTCCTGCTGCCCGCCCAGATATTGCCGGTAAAGCAAGTTACCCAGCAATGTCTGCTGCCCCTGGATGTCCTGATCCAGATGATGTCCTTGTTGCTGCAATTGCTTCAGGGTTTGCTCTGCTTCGCGTTGTTGCTGTGCCAGCTCCGCCAGCTTGCGGTTGCTATCGCTGATGGCGCGCTCCGACTCGCGCAGTGCGTCCGCTGCTTCGGTTCTGGATTCACTGGTTTTTTCCAGTTCATGTTGCAGGCTGGCGATGCGCTTGCGCAGGCTGTCCAGCTTGTCCTGCTGCGAGGCCTGTGCGCTGCTCACCGACAGGCACAGGCACAGCAGCGCTAAACGCAGGCAAAGACTCACTGGAGATTGATAAGCGGCTTACCCGTCATTTCCGGCGGTTGCGGCAGGCCCATCATGGCAAGCAGGGTGGGAGCGACATCGCGCAGTGCGCCGCCGTCCACCATCTGCGCCTTGCGGCCTATGTACAGGAACGGCACCAGGTTCAGCGTGTGCGCGGTGTGCGCCTGATGCGTGGCGTGGTCTATCATCTGCTCGGCGTTGCCATGGTCGGCGGTGATCAGCACTTCGCCACCGCATTCGAGCATCGCACTCACCACGCGGTTCACGCAAACATCCAGCGTCTCGACCGCCTTGATCGCCGCTTCCAGGATGCCGGTGTGACCCACCATGTCGCCGTTGGCATAGTTACAGATGATGGCCTGATATTGCCCGCTGCGGATCGCAGCTTCGAGCTTGTCGGTGACTTCGACCGCGCTCATCTCCGGTTGCAGGTCATAAGTCGCCACCTTGGGCGAAGGCACCAGAATTCGGTCTTCGCCCGCATAGGGCTGCTCGGTGCCACCGTTGAAGAAGTAGGTGACGTGCGCATATTTTTCCGTTTCCGCAATACGCAATTGTTTGAGTCCCAGGCCGGAAACGTATTCGCCGAAACCATTGTGGATGGAGGACGGCCCGTAAGCGATGGACAAGTGGCTGAAATCGTCGCCATAGCTGCTTAAGGTGACATAGTCGGCCAGCCTGGGGAAACGCTCGCGCGGAAATTTATCGAACGCGGCGTCGGTGAGCGCGCGGGTGATTTCTCTTGCACGGTCGGCGCGAAAATTCATGAACACTGCAACATCGCCATCCTGCATGGCGACCGGTTCGCCGATGATCGTAGCCTTGACGAACTCGTCGTTCTCGTCGCGCGCGTAAGCCTGTTTCAAACCTTCCACCGCTGTAGCCGCGCTATATGCGGCTTTGCCCTGAGTCAGCAGATCGCAGGCTGCCTGCACGCGATCCCAGCGATTGTCCCTGTCCATCGCATAATAGCGCCCGACGATGCTGGCGATGCACCCGGCGCCGAGCGCCGCACATTTATCCTGCACGCGTTGCAGCGAAGCTGCGGCGCTGCGCGGCGGCGTGTCGCGTCCGTCGAGAAAGGCGTGGAGGTAAATCTTGCGCAATCCCGCACGCGCCGCCAGTTCCAGCATGGCGAGGATGTGTTCTTCGTGGCTGTGCACCCCGCCGGGCGACAGCAGCCCCATGATGTGCAGCGCAGAGCCGTTTGCTTTGACTTTCGCCACTGCTCCTGTAAACACCGGATTGGTGTAGAAGCTGCCGTCTTCTATCGCCACGTCCACGCGCGTGAGATCCTGGTAGATCACGCGGCCCGCACCGATGTTGAGATGACCGACTTCGGAGTTGCCCATCTGCCCCTTGGGCAGACCCACAGCCATTTCCGACGTTTCGATCAGCGTGTGCGGATAGGTGTTCCACAGCCTGTCCCAGTTCGGTTTGCGCGCATTGGCGACGGCGTTGTGATCCGCGTCTTCGCTATAACCGAAGCCGTCGAGGATAAGCAGAAGGACAGGCTTTACGTTCATCATGCTGGACTTTTAGGGTGTCTAAGTATCAAAATATAAGCGCGTACTAATTTAATGCGTATTTTAGCCGATTTCCGGGCATCGCATAATGCCGGGTAACAGCAGTTTAATGGTGGATCATGACAAAACTGATAGACAAGGACGAAGACATCCTGCAGGCCTCGCTGGCGATCAAGGCCATCGCTCATCCCCTGCGCCTGAAGATATTGTGTGTGCTGGGCGACAAAGAGGTCAGTGTGCAGGACATCGTTGCCGACGTGGGCACTTCGCAGAGCAACATTTCGCAGCATCTCGCCATCCTGCGCGACAAGGGCGTGCTGGCCACGCGCAAGGACGCCAACCGCGTGTACTACCGCATCGGCGATCCGCGCACCATCAGACTGGTAGGGATGATGCGCGAAGTGTTTTGCACCCGGTAGGATCGGGATTCGCCGCGAGGCGCCTTTAAGTGATCTGCCGGAAAAAATTACCCATTAACCGCCCATTTTATAGATCGGCCCATGTCGCAAGAAAAATCCATTATTCCGTTTTCTTTCTCCAGCCATGCCGAAAACTTCGATGAACACATCGAGAAGAGCATCAGGGGATATGCGGATCTGCGCAACGATTGCATCCTGTTGTCTGAATATTTCGTCGAGAACGATACCAATGTGCTCGACCTGGGCTGTTCCACCGGCAAGTTTCTGCGCGAGATACGGAATCACAATCAAGACAAGGCTCCCGATGCGCGCTATCTGGGGGTGGATATAGAGGCGATGTTCCGCAAGCAATGGGCTGCGCATGCGACCGACAACGTGTATTACCATCTGTGCGATCTGAGATCATTCGATGGATACGAGAATCTGTCGTTCATTACCAGCCTGTTCTCGTTGCAGTTCATTCCGGAGAAGGATCGTTGCTCGGTGATGCAGAAAATTTTCTGCAATCTGATCCCGGGCGGCGCATTTGTGATGGCGGAAAAAACTCTGGGCAAATCCCCCAAGATTCAGGACATGCTCACCTTCATGTATTACGACTACAAACGACAGAATTTCAGCGAGCAGGAAATATTGGAAAAAGAAAGGTCCTTGCGCAACAAACTCAAGCTCTGGTCCGAGCCTCAGATAATCACATCTCTGGAAAAGGCCGGTTTCCACAAGGACTGCATCCAGGTTTTCTGGCGCAATCATCTGTTCGCCGGTTTCCTGGCAATCAAACAGGCAAACTGATCCCGGCACGGCGCGAAGCAAGATCATGTGGTCGAAAACCATACCTCATCGTAGTTATCGCGAGCCTTATTTGCCAAGATTTTTCCAGGATGCGGCAAGGCTCCTCCCTCTGCACGGCCACGAAAGATTACTGGACATCGCTTGCGGCACCGGAACGGTAGCATTCGGTTTCGCTCCGTTCGTATCCTCGCTCACGGGTGTGGACATGGAACTGCCAATGCTGGAGAACGCGAGGCAGCATGCCGAAACACACAATATCGACATCCATCTCATCCATTCCAGAATGGAAGATATTCCGACAGAGACAGGCCCGTTCGACATCATGGTAATGGGCAAGGCCCACTGGTATCTGGACGCCCGCATGGTCATACCAAAAATGGATGCCCTGCTCAAAGAACATGGAAAGATACTGGTCTGCCTGGCAACCGCCGAAGCACCATGGCGCGCCACATTTTTTCAAGTGCTGCTCAAGTGGGCACCGGATTTTCCCTGGGGTCGCCTGGACATCAATCCCGGCCATTTCTTCGAGGGCTCACGTTTCCAGATTAGCGACAAGATCGTGATCCAGAGGCCGCATATGGTCACGCCGGACTATCTGGTAAAACGGGCGTATGGCTATCCCGCCACCCCGGCATCCAAACTTGGAGATCAAGCGGAATATTTTGCAGCCGATCTGAAGCAGGCTCTGTCGCCCTTTATGGAGAACGGCAAATTAGTAGAGAAATTGAAGACCGTCGGCTTTATCTTCAGCAGAAAATAGATGCGTTATTTATTGATGCGTAGCCGGATCCAGGCCGCGTTTGCGCATCTCCCGTTCCAGATCCTGCATGGTGAAACGCGGTTTTTTTGACGGCGGCATGGCAACGCGGAATATGTCGTTATATGTTAAGCGCTTGCCACTGGTCGTATCGAACGCAAGCAGATGGTAGCTTCCCAGCGGCATATCCCGGGGTGTGGTCACGGTGACCGCACCATGCCTGCCGCGCTTGATCGCGACATCCGGCAACAAGCGCACCTCGGCTAATGTCTCATTGCCCGCCATGAACACCGAGCCGGAAAACGCACTCAGCCCGGTGACGCGGCTTGCCGCCGGATAGGCAGCCCGCAACAGGGGGTGACGCGCATCCGAAATATCGAGCTCCAGCAGGCCGGACTCGCTGCCGCTGGCGTACAAACGCTTGCCGGAGATCTGCACATCCAGAATCTCCTCGCCGGGATTGAAACGCCCCCGCAATTTCAGCGTGGCATAATCGTAAAGCGAAATTCCCGTCGCCTTGTCATAGAGTACCAGCAGATTATTTTGCAGCCGCACCAGATCGGCACGCTGCGGCAACTGCTTGAACATGCGCGGATGATGATGCTGGGGGTCACTCACATCCAGTATCTCGACATCGCTCTGCGTGGCAAGCAGCAAGCGGTCACCGGCGAGCCACATATCGTTCACCTGCGCATCATGCCAGGCAAGGAATTGTCCACTGTCCGCATCGAGCATGGCGACACCATGCTGCCGTTGCGCTGCATAAATAACGTTGCCTTGCGCGCGCACCACATCGCTGGGCGTGGCGAATTGCCTGCGCAGCCTGGGCTCGAACGGATTGCTTATATCCACGGTGGCCAGCCCGCCCGTACCGGCGGCGAGATAGGCAACATTGCCGGCCAGCACCACACTCTGCGCATCACCCGCGAAGTCCACTCCCGCCATCCAGATCGGGTTCAGCGGATTCTTCACGTCGAAAATCTGCAGGCCATTGCTGCCGTCCGCGACATAGGCATAATTGTCCCTGACCGTCACATCTCTGGTCTGTCCGCGCGCGTGGTATGCGCCAGCAAGTGTCGGGGTTGCCGGATTGGATACGTCGAGCACCGCAATGCCGCCCCACCAGTCGAGCACATAAGCGTACTGGCCTTGCACGCGCACGCCCCACGACCAGCCTATGGTGTCATATGAACCGAGCGTAAATGGCTGCGCCGGATTCGAAACATTCACGATCTGGACACCGGACACCCAGTCCGCGATATAGGCGAGGTCGCCATCCAGTTCGATGCCGCGCGCATTGCCGGGCGTAAGCAGATGGCTGATCTCGCGCGCCTGCAACGGTGCACTGATGTCGAAGATATGCAATCCATTATCAAAGCTCGCGACGTAGGCAAAATGCTCGCGTATCACCACGTCTTCCGCCGCACCGCCCACATCGTAGGCCGCAAGCTGCCGTGGCTGCTGCGGATCGCTGATGTCGAACACCAGCAGACCCGCGCTGTCGGCCGCGACATAAGCCAGGTTGCCGACTATCTCCACCGCCCAGGCCTTGCCTGCTGTTTGCGCACTGCCAACAATGGATGGGTGCGCGATGTCAGCCACGCTGATGATGTGGAAGCCGCCGCGATGATCGGCAAGATACAGATAATCGCCGACCAGTTTCATGGTGTAAGCAAGACCGGGCGTTGCGACTTCTGAAATCTTGCGCGGTTGTTTGGGATTGGAAATATCCAGTATCTGCACGCCGTGATCGTCGTCTGCAACGAAGGCATAGCCGCCGCGCACCAGCACGCCCTTGGATGAACCCTGCGTATGGTAATTGGCAAGATGGCGCGGCGCGACGGGATCGCTTATGTCATACAGGTGCAGGCCGGAGAACCAGTCGGCGACGAACAGGATGTTGTCGCGTATCACCGCGCGACGGCTGCCGCCGAAATTGGCTCCGATGTTGACCACGTTCGGCACGGGTGCGGAAAAATCCACTGTCTCGATACCCTCATCCGTTCCGGTCAGCACTTGTTTTTGTGACAGCGCGATGGTGTTCACATGTGCCGCATGCTGCAGCGCAACCACCTTGGGCATTCTGGGGTTGTGCACATCAACGAACGTGATTTCGGAACGTTCATCGCGTAGCGCAACATAGCCATCGTCATAACTCAGCGCCAGGCTGGCACCGATATGATTGGCGCTGCCCAGCCAGTGCGGCGCTTGCGGCGTACTCACATCCAGCACGGTGAGTCCGGTCGCACCGTTGGCCAGATAAGCACGGCCTTGAACCACGGCCACATCTTTTACATCACCATGAAAACGCCCGGCCTCACGTATGTGCGCTGGATCGCGCGCATCGTATATACCCAGACCGGCTTGCAACTGCGCTATGTATGCGTATCCATCGGCAAGCTGTATCGCATGCGCATCATGCTCCAGGGTAGAACCGGCAAGCCGGGTCGGCATCTGCGGATTGCTTACATCCAGGATGTCGAGCTGCTTGCCGCTGGCAAGATAGGCACGCCCTTGCTCTACGCATAAAGCGTCGAGTGGCTGCATCAGGGCATATCGTCCGCGCAATTGTGGTTGCCGTGGATCGTGCACATCGACTATCAGCAATGCTCCTGCACTATCGGCAAGGTAGGCATAACCATCGCGCAACACTGCCAAGGTAATTCTGCCTTGCCCCTTGAAGCTCGCCAGCAAACGCGGCTGTGTGCCGGTAGCCAATTCAAATACCAGCAAGCCGCCGTCTCCTGCCGCGACATACGCATGATGCTCATCACTTGCCAGCGACAACACCGCAGTCTGCATGGCCGCAATAGAGCTGGAATAAGGCCCGCCGGGAACCAGCGCGAGTTGCATTCCTGCGGGAATAGCTGCCACCGTGATCGAGACGCTACCGCCTCGTTTATGATCTATCGTGGGGGGGGCCGCATTGGCGGCGGAGAACAGCAACCCGGCGCACAGTGCACCGACAAGTTGCTTGAGAGAAATTCCGGGAAACGTCACAAACAGTTCAACAAAAACCGCTTCGCCCGCACTCCGGCAAAGCGGCTTCCATCAATACCTTATTCCTTCTCGTTGCTGACGACAGCCTTGCCTACGAAGAAGATTTCCGGGAAGTCGCGATTCAGGGTCTTGCTGTGGAAATTGGCCATGGGCGCACCATCATCAAAGCGGACGATGTCACCTTTCTTCACAGCCACGGTCGGTGCAGCCAGCCAGACATTCTTGTTGCCTTGTGACACCTGGATGTAGGTATACATGCCGGTATCAATCACCTCAACAGCCTTGCCCTTGTTCGGCAATTGGCTGCTGGCGGCGACCATCATCTTGCCGGACGCCTGCTGGCTATGGTCGGAAGTAGTCCCGGCAAAAACGGGGGCAGAAAAAACGGTCAACGCAAACAGGGCAGCAATGGTTCTCATGAAAGTTCCTCAGGTTAGTTTAGAAAGCTACAGCAGCCGGGCATTGTACTTGGCCTATATCAGCCTTGTCCATGACCTGACTTGAGGCAAACCGGCTCTCGCAGACCCGGCCCACACCGGGAATGAGATTGTGTTGCAGCTAAAATGTTCCCGACTGCATGCCGATCTCGATTGCCTTTCCTTGAATTCCAGCAAGGTTTCTGATGGGCACAGCTTCAAAAACGCAAAGCCGGGCTTACGCTCCTTTGCCACAAGCAGCTTGCCATCGCGCGAACATCTCGATGTATGCATCTTCCAGGCATGTGGCAATGCCTTTCGCGTCACACAACGGACTATTGGCCATACGCTCCCGCTGCGCGAAACGAAGGCGTTTGCGCAACCCTATATCGCGCGCAAGAGCACAGACATGATCGACGTATGCGGCCTCGGAGCGGACTATCCATTCCGGGTGACCGACGGCACTCACTATCGAGGCCGCCATCCGCGAAACCATGCAATCGCCCTCAAGTGTGATGACCGGCACCCCCATCCAGAGTGCATCGCATGTAGTGGTATAGCCCCCATGAGCACCGACAGGATCAAGCGCTACGTCCAGCCGGTCATAGTAAGCCATATGCTCACTCCATCCGGGTGTATTGACGCCGTCCTCAAGCTCGATACGACAGGCCGGAATGCCATGGCTAATCATGTCATCCAGAATGCGTTGGCGGTTACCAGCGTCAGCCAGCCCCTTGGTCTTCAGCAATAGCTTCCCCTCCGGCAATGCATGCAGCACCCCGGCCCAAAGCTCCAGGGTAGCCGGAGTCAACTTGCCGAAATTATTGAAACTGCCGACCCATATCGTTCCATTCTGTGCTGGTTGCCATGCCGGGATCGGAGCATCTGCCTTGCCGTCATAGCTGGCTCTTACCCGTGGCAGACGCCATACCTGTTCGCTGAAATGGCTGTCTGTCTCCGGTGGTGTGAGCACTTCGTCGCCGATGAAGTAATCCATCTCGCTCAGTCCGGTACTGGCCCAGTAACCCAGATAATGCGCTTGCACCGGAGCTGCACGACGAGCAAAGGCTCCCAAGCGGTTGTACGGTGTATAACCGGACAGATCAACAAGTACGTCTATGCCGTCCGCCTCGATGCGATCGCGGATCACGGAATCGGAAACTCCTGCTACAGGAATCCAGTGATCAGACAAAGCTTGCAGCCGCTCCGTAACAGCATCCCGCCGGCCATGGCTCGAGTAGGCATATACCTCCACTCGCGTACGATCATGGTAAGCAAAAAGTTGCTCGATGAAGTAGCTCACCGCATGCTGGCGAAAATCCCCGGATACATACCCCACCCGCAACCGTCTGCCGGCCAGCAATGAGCGTCGGAATGTCCTGCGTCTGGCTGCTTCTCGCTCGCTTTCAGACAAGCATGCCATTTCCCATCCACGCGCCTGGGAAAGATATTCATAAGGATCAAGTGCAGCACGATAACTATAGAGAAGCAGCATGGAACTACGCGCAGTGGCGTGATCCGGCTTGAGCACAAGCGCCCTGCGAAAACTCTCGATTGCGGCGTCCGACTTGCCCTGATCCTTGAGCACGAGCCCCAGGTTGTAATGAATTTCGGCAGCATTGGGAACGAGCGGCAATGTCCGCTGGTAATAGGCCAGTGCTTCATTCAGTCTGCCTCTCATGTAAGCCAGGTTTCCAAGGTTGCAGAGCACTTCGGCATAGTCCGGCTTTATCGAGAGCGCACGATGATAGCAAGCGCTAGCTTCCTCAAATTTATTGAGGGCGCAAAGCGCATTCCCCAAATTGCAATGAGCTTCGGCGTGGTCCGGCTTTACCGAAAGAATCTCGCGATAGATGACGATTGCGCCATCCAGCATGCCGGCGCGATGCAGGGTGAGCGCTTTTTCCAGAAGATCCGGACTCTCAGACGACGGCTGGGAGCGAGTGGCCTGAATGGCAGACTTCTGTGCCGGCATCGTATTACCCAGGCAGCATTTCTTGTATTTTTTCCCGCTACCGCAGGGGCAGGGAGCATTGCGGTCAGGGCTCATGCTTTTCAGAGGGTACCGTATGCTCTCCGGAAGTCGCCAGCATGAGGGTGCCGACTATCAGAAGCGGGATCAGTACAATGTATATTCTTGCCTCGGGGAAGTAGCCAAAGAAAACCAGCGACGCAATCAACAGCGCGTAGGTTGTCATCAATCCCAGAAGCTTATAAGGATGCTTGTATGCCAGAAAGGCGGCCATGCAAACAATTCCCAGCAAGAATATAGCCAGCACCAACGGAACCGCAGGCTCGAATCTCGAAAAGGCATGACCAATTGCATTCAGGTTGTCGAACAATCTGAAATGAATGTAGGGTCCGGCAAATGTTGCATTGGGAAGCATCTTCGGTGCGACTTCCTCTATCAGCAAATGCTGACGCAGGAATTCAACTATAACCGCCCCTGACGCCAAGCAGAAAATGCCCGCAATCGCCATCCCCTTATCCAGAGATATGGCGCTCCCCGATTGTTTGTTTATTTTCCATTTTATCAATGGGTCGAGCAGCATCCACAAGGCAATGAACAACGCGCTTTCCCGATTGAAAATTGCAATTGAGAAAAGGCCTGCGAACCAGAACCAGCGCTTCCCCGCGATAACAAAATCCACGAACAGCAGAAAGAATATCGCGTCCAGATAATCCCATGCGTACAACCAGGGCGGCGCCAGCAGAAAAGTAAAGCCCAGGTGGAACAGAAAAATGGCCATCAGGGCATGCTCCATTTTCCCTCCGATGCGCTTCCCGATTTTCCAGGCGAGGAATCCGGCAATCATCAGCGCAACGATGGAGAAAAATATGTGCGCTACAACATAGCTTGGGAAGAGCGGGGAAATAACATCGATAGCGTATGGCCCGAGCACACGATTTTGATAGACGCGCCAATATGGCTTGCCAATGGTAATTCCGTAGGCCGCTTCAGCCGAACTGATAAACCCATTTTGCAGAAACATTGCGATGAGGCGGAATTGGACAACGGCAAGAAATGCCGCAATGGCAGCCCCGATGAGATTGAATTTAATTTCAGAACGTGTCAATTTTTCCTCGGGAGAAAGTGTGGGCGACAACAACTGCCGCCTTCCTCTTGGCGCTAAATTAATTAAACAGCCTGATTGCCAAAGCGGGCTTCTATGAGCCGTATCCTCTTGGCAATTTGTTCGGACTGGAAACCACTCGCATTGAGTCGGCGCAGACTACCCAGCGACGCTTGCCCGGTATGGTAGGACGAGAACGCACGCAACAACTCGCCCTGCTCCAGCAAGGATGCCAACATCCACTCAGCCAAATTATTACCGGGCGGTATTGTATCGAATCGTTCCGAGCTTGGTAGAAATTGTTCCTCCAGCCGCATTCCCCCGCTTTGAAATAAAGCGAGCGCTTGCGCAATCACATTAACGGCAAATGATCGCAAACCATATTCCCACGCCACTCTGGAAAGACTGCAAAGACGCGGCAGATTGGCATGCCGATCACAGACTTTGCGCAACAGCAACAGCGATTGATGCAAGGATGCGAGACGGGTACCAGGCGAATGTTCCGAATTATGGGCACTGAAGAAATAAGCCAATGCCTGCCCGTATTCTTCCGAGCCCGGGCTCTCCCGATGAGGGAGCGCCTTTATCGGCAAAGATTGCATGCAGGGTAACTGCGTGAGGGTTTCCTTCCAGTTTTCATCTCGCAACGGATCGGATAGCGGGGAGCGTGACAACCAGTTGGAGCTTTCCAGTTTCTGCGCCCGATCAGCTTTGCAGCAAAATAAATTTAATTGGCTAGGATCGAGTTGTTCATGCATGGAAAATGGCGCCAGCACATCCAGCCCCGGGATTAGACGATATGTAGCGTATCCAGAATTTTCAAACAGGCGGATCAGCGGCAGATTCAGTGCACTGCCATGCTTGACTTCAAACATGACCAGCGGCGAGGTGCGCTCAAAGAATGTCACACCGCCTTTAAGAATATTGCTTTCCTCCCCCTCGGCATCCAGCTTCACAAAAGCGATATCTTCCCAGCGGTATTGCTGCATGGCCTGATCCAGAGTGGTCAGCGCTACATTTTCTGAATTTTCTATTGATCCCGTCAGGCTATTCAGTTCGCTATTTTGATTAAGGCTAAGCCGCGCGGTTCCCACGTGGTCCGACAGCGCAGCCTGAATTAGCGTGACATTTTCATAGCGGTTAATATGGATACTGCGTTGCAGGTAAGCTGCGGTGGATGCGGCAGGTTCGAAGGCCCAGACGTGCCCATGCAAACCGGCGATTGCCGCCATGGAAAGGGTATACACGCCGTAATTCGCGCCGATATCAATCACATTCTGGCCGGGTCGCAGAATCTTGCGTACAAATTTTATTTCATCCTCGAACCAGTCTCCCTGTTCTTGCAAGATGTAGGGGGTGATCAGTTGGAGCGAATTGGGAACAGATATCTTCGTCCCTCCACTTATTTCGATCTCCAGATCATCGCTGCAAGTTGAACTCATATCTTATCCTTCCTTGACCCAATGCACGTTGGGCATTCCCATAATTTCAATCTGGCGGTCGTCGCCGCTATGTATCTCTGCCACCCGCGCTATGTCGCGACAGCCGGTTGGGCGCTACCGTTAGCTACGGTGCGGGTAAAATTTCTCTTGAATTTGAGTATCGGCTTTTCCATGGCATAGTAAGAAAGCACAGCCACAAGGAAAGTCGCAAGGGTTCCAAGCCCCATGGTGACAGGCCCGGGGTGCAAACCAAACGCATACATCATTCGATACATCGGGTAATGCCAAAGGTACAAGCCATACGAAATTGACCCTACCCAAACCAGCCATCTCATAGCCAGGAATTTTCTGACGAAACTTCGAGGATTAGTGAGTGCGTCAATAACCAATATTGCCGTAAGCAGCTCAACGGCAACAAGCCCGAACTGATACATCCACGGCGCGCGCAAATCACTAAAAACGAAAAGAACAGACAGGCATGCCACAGAAACAGGAGCCATAAAAGCAAGAAGCCTCGAAAGAATTCCTTCCGTGTTTATCAGGCCAGAAGCCAGGGCCACTCCAAAAGTGCAACCAACCATGAGTGCATCAGCCCTTGTATCCAGGCCATTGTAAAGGCGCAAAGGCGTTGAGCCATTCGACAGAAGATAGACTCTGAGAGCCCACGAAAAGAGCGCGATGGCCGCCGCAAAAATTACTACCTGATACCGCTTCTTGCATACGCGCAACAGCGTCAGAAGCGCAATGGGCCAAACAATGTAAAACTGCTCCTCAATGGAGAGTGACCATGTGTACCCCAGAACATCAGGCGGATGCATGGAGAATGCTCTGGCCCAATTTGTAAGATAGGCGAGCGAAATCAGGGCATCGATATAATTCCGATTGGCCTGCTCTTCCCCCAGAAATGCGAAGCTGACAACACAGAATGTAATCAGTAACGTTAGCAATGCAGGCCCGAGTCGAAGCACGCGTCTCATATAAAAAGCCCTGAGGCTCACACTGCCATAGCGGTCAAATTCCGACACGAGCAGAGAGGTGATCAGGAATCCACTTAATACAAAAAAAATGTCCACCCCAATAAACCCGCCTCTCAAAAAGGGGGCGCCTGCATGATAAGCCATCACCCCTAGAATGGCGACACCGCGAAGCCCATCCAGCTCCGGCCTGTAACCTGACTTGAAATCCCCCTGAGACACGCGAATCCTCTCTACGTCTGGAAACTACTGGACTATCCCACCAGTCAGTATTATTGCAAATAGAAAAACGTGCAGACTCTTGCTAATCGGCTGCCACATCACATCCAGCCCCCTACCGTTCCCCAACCAAATTCTGGAACAGCAGAACAATTTCATGGCCATCATTCCATCAATGCCCAGCTCCGTTTTTTGTCATGGTCACACTACTATGCGCCGCATTCACTTTGCCCCCCCACTCCCATACTGCCGCTTCTGCCTTGCGCCGGTAAGGGTCATCGGCCGGCGCCAGATGCAGATAAGCACGCATGGCCCCGAGTGCACCCGGCAAATCATTCATGCCTTCCAATGCCTCGGCCAGACCATAGTAGGCATTGAGCTGTGTCTTGCGCAGTGCCAAAGCGCCCTCGAAAAAATCCCTGGCTATGCCATAGCGCTTCAGGCCGATCAGCGCAAAGCCAGCATTGACGTGCGCCTCCGGCATGTTGGGCGACAACTCAAGTACGCGGTGGAAAGCCGTAAGTGCATGCTCGTAATTTTTGGCCTGAAGCATGGCAACGCCCTGGTCGAAACGCTGCCTGATTTCCGCTTCAGTTTTTTCCCGCACATGAGCCGCACGCTCATCCTGTGAACCATCCATTACGGAAGTCGGGCGCAATGTATTCGGCAAATATGCGATGGCGAAACCACCCACGACAACCAGCGCGGTGGTAATCAACAACGCCCGCAAGCGTTGGTCACGCCGTTTTTTTTGCGGCTCCATCACGTCAGACAGCCCCCTTGTGTGGGGACGGTGAAATGAAAGGCACACCGAAAAATGTCAGGAAAGCCAGAACGAATACGCCCAGCACCATCAGCGCACCGGTGCGTGGCGTGGTCTTGTAGGTAAAACGCGCATGCAGCGAGAAGGCCACAAACAGCCAGGTCAGGAAAGCCCAGGTTTCCAGCGGGTCCCAGTTCCAGTAGCGACCCCATGCATCCTGCGCCCAGATGGCGCCTGCAATCAGCATCAAGGTGTCGAAAATCAAACCGATCGCCATGAAACGGAAGGACAACTCATCGAGCCGATCATCGTTCGGCATGCGCGTGAAACGGCCCGCGCCATATCGGCTCTGACGCAACAGTATGATGCCCGAGATGCCTACCGCCACCAGCACAGTACCCAGAAAAATTTTGCCGAACCCGATATGGATGAATAACCAGACGGTGTGATAGGTCGCCGGCAGATGTCCCGCATTCGGGCTGGTCATCAGCAGCCAGCCCATCATCACAAACAGGATCGGCATCACCACCGCCGCCGTCGCGCGGATCTGCGGAATGCGCCAGTAGGCAATCACATAAACCGTGAGCAAACTCCAGATGTTGCTCAGCAGGATTTCGTACATCGTGATGTAAGGGCCGTGACCAAGGCGGTCCCAGCGGAAAGCAATGGACAACGTTTGCAGTGCCAGCCCTGCCAGCAGCAAGCCCAGCACCGTGCGCTCGGGCTTGCGTTGCAACACCACACCGAAGATCGCCACCGTTCCTGCCAGCACATAGAACACCAGCGCCGCCCACAATGTTTGCAGTTCCAATTCCAGGGTCATGCCGAGCTAATCCTTATCCCAAGGGCGTACCGAGAACTTCTTCCAGAAGTGCAGAGCCAGACTCAGCACTGCCAGCATGCCTGCCGCCAATAACCATGGCAAAGTAAAATCATAAAATACCGTATAACCCATCCAGCTATGCAGTCCATCATAGACCAGCACACCATCCGCCAACCGCACCGATTCGCCCGATTTTAGCTCATGGCGAACCTCGCCTTCCCGCACGATTATCCGATGCTGGGAGGGCAGGCGAAATTCGGATGGCCTTTCCGGGTCAAGTATCACCTCGTCAAATTGCAACATGATCCACAGCGGCATTCTGGAGCCCGGCGGAGTCCATTCAAGCGACTGCTTGTATTCATGCAATGGATAAGCCGGTAAATGCACCGTGCCCAACATGGGTGAACCACCCGAATTGGGTTGCCAGATAAATGCCGGGGCATATCCCTTGTTGAAGCTGGTATAGAAACGATAACCCGCCAGGATCAGCGCATCCTGATCGCCGATCACCTCGCGATGCACTCGCCCCTCTGTGTCTGTCCACGCCACCTGATTGCGCGTGTCACCCCGACGCATGCCTTTGGCGTAACTTACAGTGAAACCCTCGTTGCTGAATTGCAATTCGCTCAGCTTGCGCGGATGCCAGGGACCACTCTCCTCCTGCGTCAACTGGCCATCGAACACTTCACCTTCGGCCAATTCCAATTGGCCTTTCAGGTAAGTAAGTCTCCCGATCGCGACCAACAATACGATTGCGATCAATGCCAAATGGAAAATCAGCAAAGGCGTCTGGCGGCGAAACACCGGATTAGTCATCACCGTTGCAGCAAGGTTCACCGCGCAAGCAGCAAGCGGCACAACCAGCGCCCAAGTGGCTTGCGTTTTTGAGGTATACGCAACGATCACCCCGGCTGCCAGTGCAACGATAATCAGCAAGGTAAACTTGAGGGAAGCCAGAATATCCAGAAGCTGCCACAAGATGCCTTGTAGCGGAGCGTTTCGTAACGGGTCAGGCTGTTCCACGACCTGACCTTGATCTCTGTGCCATTTTTAATTCAGGCGTTGCGACAAGAATAACCGGCGAAGCAAGGCACTCCATCACGGTGGCGTTTGACAAGTCTCGGTGCCCGTTTTCATCCAGTTCAAGCCAGTCAAACCATTGCCGCCATTCTGGCCCGATGAGCCGCAATCTGCCGCAGTCCATTTGCCGCTAGGCTTGAAGTTGACGACCTTGAGTCTCGCATTTAAGTAATAAGGTGGCGCATTATAACCAGCCGCCGAACCTCCATTTACTTCTACACCACCCAATCCGGCTTCTGCTCCCACATCATTCAGGTTCACCAGCAGCGCCTTGTTTTTCCAGCCGTGCGGCACGGCCACATGACACCAGTTACAACGAACCTTTTTGCCCGGCTGCGTGAGTGCAATCCGATCAACGTGAAGTTGATGGCCGTCCGTCCCCGCCCCGGTATCGCCGCCCGCTGGATCTATTCCGAAGCCAGTTGCCTTCCCGCCGCCTCCCACACCCTGCGCATAGCTGGCGTAGTCGTGACACTTGAAGCACAGCCCATCACTCTGCCCATCACCCGTAGCGTTATCCCACATGCCTTTCAGGATAAAATCGTTACTCGAACCATGCGGCCCCCAAGAGGTGCTGCCATTGATCTCGCCACCATCAGGGGCTACAGAAACTGACGAATTTACCTTGACGCCATGGCAATCGCTGCAATACATGGTCTGGTTGCCCACCGCATCAATGCCGGCAACAATGTTGCCCCACGGCGCATTAAACGCTGCGGCATTCATGCCGCCGCGCAGAGCGGGAGTGCGTCCAGTGGCATCCATCACCGGATGCCAACTGCGATGGTTATTATTGTTATAGGCAGACCCTGCTCCGCCATCTATCCCGACATTGAGGGTAACAAGCCCTGAAGTCTCGCCCTTATGGGAAGTCGGCGCCTGGAATTCTTTCGCCTGGTTAGTGTAATAATACAACCCATTTTTGCCTGCCTGGGTCAGTCCGGCGCTCGTCCCCAGCGCTGGCCGATCGGATAAAGCCTCCACCCCGTTATTATCACTGTATCCATAATCAGAGTGGCATTTCAGGCAAATCTGGTATTCGCGGGTAACATAAGTTTCGGTCACCGAGGTAGCTGTGCTCATACCAGGATCTCCACGTTTAACGGTATAAGTCGTCAACAGGCTCGGATCATTAAAAGAGTGGGAGCCATAGCTGCTCGGTTCCACGCCGAAAGTACCACGCAACACACCCGATGCAATATTGGTATGTATATAGTCAGTCGCATCATGATCGCGATTAAGGCCGGTAGTGGCATCATGCGTGCCCGCGTTCTCGGATGTGGTGCCGGGAACCGTCATGGCGGATCGCGTTTTCTGCACCCGATGTGGATTGTGGCAATCGGAGCATTCAGCATGGCGATTATTCAGATTGCCGACACCAAGCTTGGTACGATTTTCGACAAAATCAGCGCCACATTTGTTGGTTGAGTTGGTGCAATTAATCGGCCCCGTGACATTCATTCCGGAGTCATCAAAGTTCCCGCCGATATCATGCACTTCGGCGTTTGCTGCCTGCTCATATGACTTGATCGGCATATGCCTGGACAACTCAAAATCAGCTTTGATGTCCTGCACCGGGTTCCCGGTAACAGCGCTATTTCCGCTGCTCGTGTGACATTGATAACATGCTTCTTCAATTGCGGATGTACCTCCCGCCTTGATGGAGGTGCTCGGATTGAAATTTGGATCAGAACTGGCTCCGTTACTGACACCTTCACGCAACAGCCAGCGACTGCCCTGGACGGAATGCGTGTCGTGACAATTCAGGCAGGAAGCTTTCCAGACCGGCAAATCTAGCGGAAATTCATTTCGCGCTGCCGTGCCATTTTTATATGTTTGCGTAGCCACATTGGAATTGGCATGGACAGAATATGTCCAGGCACCGACACCGTTATCCTTATCATGGCAGGCTACGCAATTGATATCGTTAGCAGAGTTATATGTTGTAATCGGACTCGCGGTCTGGAAACGATTCAAGCGCAAAAATTTCTGATTGCCATTCGTTGCCTCATCGGTTTCCCGCAAATGGGGGTCGTGACAGGTAGCGCACTGGATCTGACCTACGCCACTATTTCCAGTCGGTTCCAATGCTGCTTTTGGCCAGTGTCCCGCATCCCGGATACCGATGATTTCGCCTGTTCCGGCAGGATATTTCTGATTAATGTCCACGGCACGCAGCTCGCCGTCACGACTTGATAGCGCCGTGGTGTAGTCCACCGATATTGGATGATCGTTAGTCAGATCGACGCCCAGATTGCGCGTATATCCTGTGTCCGTTCCGCTGCCAGACGGCATGACGCCGCTGGCGGTGCCCGCCATCTCTATCATTACCCCCCCAGGAGATTGTCCACCAGCGCCATTCAACACATTGACGCCGCCTATGGCAAGGGTTCCATCATGGCAGGACAGGCAAAGCTTGGAACTGCCCGCAGGATCCCGCAGGCTGGCTTGAATGACGTCTGCATCAAGCGACGACGATGTATAGGGAGCATAAGTTGCATCGGAAAATTTACGGTTCCACAACGGCATCACTTGCGCCGATGCACCGTGCGGCGTATGGCAAAACACGCATACCTGGCTCTCTGATGTTGCTTTGACCGTTCGAATCGGAACCGTGCCGCCAGAAGGCAAACTGGTTTCATCGGCAACTGCGGAAAGATTATGTTTCGTCCCCCGGATATCCGATATCTTGGCGGCCAACACACTGCTGCCTGGCAAGGCCATGCATAACATGGCGAACACCATCAAATACCATTTTTTACTTTCCGAGCAGAAAAGCACAAAAGCGCGCATTACGCAGGAATTTTTCCTCGTTTGTAGAACAGGATTATTCATTACCCCTCTCCGCCCAGAAATTGAAACAGTACAATCCGGCCATTGAATACGTCTGCCACGAATATCCGGTTCATTGCGTCCGACCACACTCCAGATGGTAAATAAAATTTACCCACATCCTGCCCTGTGCCGCCGATAGGCATCAGGAATTCACCATGTTTATTAAATACCAGCAGGTAATCATAATACGACTCGACAACATATATGTTCCCCTCTGGATCGACCGCAATACCTTTAGGGCGAACCAGATTGCCCATGTTCATCCCCATCTCGCCGATAACCTGCTTTGACTCCCCGGTTTCCGCATCCAGCACCTGTATCCGTGCGTTCATGGTATCGGAAACGTAAAGCTCGCCATTCGCAAAAGCAAGAAAAGTCGGATAATTGAATTCTCCCGGTTGCACCCCTCGCCGCCCCAATGTCCGCAACAGGCGACCATCAGCATCAAACACCTTGATGTCATGCGCGTAGGTATCGGCAACATAAAGATGGCGCGTTGCCATATCGAATGCCAATCCGACAGGGCGGCGCAGCTCACCTTTACCTATAACACCAACGCTTTCTCCCTTCCGGTTGAGGCGTACCACCAAACCCAGTTCGGAATCTGCCACATAGATATCATCTGCCACTCCCAGCGCGATTCCTGTGGGCGCGACAAAATGCGTTGCAGAATCGGCATATTCAAATAAATTAAGCTGCCCCGCTTCCTGATCGAAAACAAATACCGCCTGACGGCTGTTGTCGGTGACCCAAAAACGTCCCGTACTATCCACTACGCCTGATTGGGGCCGCTGCAGCACGACCGGCACAGCCTCGCTATCAAACAACCCGCCCAGCCAGTGCAAGAAGGCCTTTAATCCCTCTCTTTTTTCTTCTGGTTTGCGAAAATTTTCCTCACCAAGAAGCTGCCCGGCATACATATACCGTGGCACTTCACCATCTTCAGGTGTCGGCCACATTGGGCGGTTCACATAAAGCGATGGTTCAATTTGATAGTTAAAAACGCCGTGCTCCGCGTTCGTAGCACAACCGCCCGCCAAAATGGCAACGGCCATCATCAACGCATGCCAGCAGAACAAACGCTTCACAAAAATGCCTTTATTCATACCACCCTATCCTGGCAAGTTCGTTGCCCGCAAGCCCCCTTCAAAACCAAGGAGGTACTCTATATTTGCATATGGTTGCCATCACGTTACTAGCTGAAAGCATGACCCAATGCCATCACATAGCCAGGTTGCGGCTCGCCATGCTCATACTCATGCACGACATCCTTCATCAGGATTACGCGCAAACCAGAAGACCGCGCCCACGCCTCAATCGCTGCCGCACTGTGCGCAAAGTGCATGTTATGCCGAACCTTAATTTGTTCTGAATCGCTACGATATACAGTAGCAACGAACACTCCGCCTTCCTTCATCAAGTTCTTTATAGCACCAAAAATTGGTTGCAGGTTTCCGAACAAAATCAGAACGCCAGAAGCAACAACCAAATCGAGTTGCCTGGCTTCACCGGCAAAACAGTCCATCAAGTCTGCGCATTCCAATCTGGTATAAAAACCTTTTTTTTCGGCCTGCCGAATCATCTGGGGAGACAAATCAACTCCCACCAGGTCTTTGGCATATTCGCGAAGGAAAAAACCGCAAGCGCCCGTTCCACACCCCAAATCCAGCACACTCATCTGTCGTCCACGCTCAAGACCAAGCTCTACAAGCGTATCTTCCACATGCTTGGGTCCCAGGAACTGCATGGCCTCATTCTCTGCATCAGAATCATAGAACTCGGCCTTTTCCCTATAAGTCTTCAGCGTCAACGATGAAGGATATTTCCCCGGCAAACCTCCTGCATCAAGAAAAGCCAGCATCAGCGCGACCTCATTTTCCTCATCAGGATATTGCCCGAGATAGTTGGTCAGGATAGATATAGCATCCTCCCGACGGCCAGATTCCAGATAACATCGCCCCAATTCCATCTGGGCTCCCCTATGGGAGGGGAATAGCGCGAGAAGTTCCTCAAAAACGTCTATCGCATCAGGATATTTCTCGGCAAGCCTTAAACACACAGCCAAATTGTAACGAGCATCAACTGATTCAGGACGAAATTTTATTGCTATCCTGTAATTGGATTCGGCTTGGTCATATTGCTTCAGGCGTTTATAGATATTTCCAAGATTGTTATACACTTCAGGCATATCTGGCTGAATTTCCAGGGCGCGCTGAAAACATACCGCCGCCTTTTCGAATTGACCAAACTTGAGATATACGTTCCCAAGGTTATTTTGTACCATTTGCGATTTTGGATTAATGCTTGCAGCAAATAACAGGCATTTCAGGGCATTGGGCAAATCGCCTTTTTCCGCATACAGCGTTCCCAGTAAGTAACGTGCATCCAGATGATAAGGATTATCCTTGATCGCGCGCTTATAGAACTTCTCCGCAACGGCAGAATCTCCCTCTTGATGTTTCATCCAGGCGTTCCGGAAGTTTATATTTTGTTCGTAATCATTCATCATTAATCCACATCGCAAAATATGCTGTCAGGCATGGCAACAAGTCGTATGCAAGCGCATTGCATTCAAATCCGGGCGTTATTCGCGCCGACCAAATGCGCTGCCGGGCGAGTTTATAGTTCCCGGCCCGCCAGGATTCTGACTGTTCTTGAACCCGCTCCTGAGGCCGGGCAACCCGGAATGGCATCGGTGACAGTGTTCCGGACTCCAGGCAATTTCTCCGTTGTGACACTTGCCACAAAATTTCCCGTCGATAATTTCAGCCATGGTGACATCATTGCTACCAGCACGCATCTTGAAAATATCGGGGTGACAGACATTGCAGGTAAAACGAAGCCGATGGAACCAATGCGGGAAAACCACAGGGCGCATGCCTTCCGTTTCTGCTCTCCGGTTCAGCACTACATCGGCATATTCCGCCTGCGCCAACGTCACGAACAACATTAAAGCGAACAGTAAAACGGTGCGCCGCCACGCAATCATTTCTTTAAATATCATTGAACCGCCCCGACACCGCTAGCGCCAGGCGCGCGATATGGCAACTGCGTATAGCGCGAAACACTGTGACATCTGCCACAACCAATCAGCGGGAAAGATACTGCGCCGTGACACAGGCCACATTTCTCCCCGGACAATATGTTGATCATGCCAATCTTTGATTCTCCGATTTTCGTCTTGAATATATCTTCGTGGCAATTATTGCAGGAGAGCCATTGCGTGTGGGCCAAATGAGGAAAACGCACAATGTGTGCGCTGCCACGAAGATTCAGCAACACATCCATATCGAGCACGGGAATTTCGTCTTCCGGCAACAGTCTGGAGCGGCGCGGCTTGATTGCACCACTTTGCATCGCGGTCACCCAGCGCACCTGATTGCCCAACGTATCCTTGGGCAGTCTGGAAAGTATTTCGCCTGGGTATTGCAATTCATTTATTGCCGGCCCGGAAGGATCGTGCACCTTATCTTCTGCAAGGCGCATCCATGTCGGCACAAAATCCTGTTTACTCGCGAATGTTTCGAGCGTTACAGGCTGCTCGGCAGATAAATCATCAGCCAAGCCAAACCGCACACATAAGAAATGTATGCATATTGCCACACCAATCATCCGGAAAACACGAATCAGCACCATTCGGTCTCACACCCTCGCCCTCTCCATCCGCATGATTGCGCATCGTTCCCGGCAACAAGCCCAACTTCGCCAACCTTGTGCGCCCAATTTTACATATTCCCTGGATTAATCGAGATAACAATGCCGGCTGCACTCAATGCAAGCCGCAAAAAACCAGTCCCCGTCCGCAAACTGGCCAGCGCTGCCTCATAATCCTTACTTGTTGCGTAACCATCGGATTGCTGAAGCGCCACTTGGTTCTGCATGGCCAGACTCTCTATGGCTTCTCTTTCGGTTTCCGTAGGGGAAAGTCTGGCAACAGCCATCGGAATCAAGTTGCCAATATTCTTGTTGCGCGCCAATTCATAGGCATATTCTTCTGCCTGAGTTACAAATTTCCGGTCGTCTTCCCTAAGCAAGAAATCCAGCATCCGACTCATTGCTAACTGCATCGATTGCTCAGCCCTGCCCAATATCTGCAAAGCCTCGTCCCAATGCTCCTCTGCAGCGCGCGCTTTCGCGGCCTCCATTAGCTCCAAAACACCGAGGCCGGGGAAATCCTCCGCTTCGTTGCCAGGTAACAGCTTGACAAAGTGAATGTGAGAAGCGCTTTCCAAAGATGCTACGCGTTCCAGCGCCTTCTCATAAGTAGCATGCTGCCTTGCAGCCAGTGATTCGACGTTAGGAACCTTGCGGCGCGCCTTGCCCATCGCCAGCATGGCTTCATTAAATAGCCTGTCAGCACTTGAAAAGTCATGGTTAGAAACGGCAGTGAGCGCTCCGCTATAGGCCTCCTTCGCCGACATATAAAAACGTACCGCCACTTCATCCCGACTGGACTGGATACGTTTCGTCACGGAAGCATCTTCAATCAGACCAAGAACGAATACCTGCTTCTGTTCCAAACTCGGCGGCATCCCCGCAGACTGCACAGGAGCCTGGGCCAGTGCAATCTGCGACATACCCCAAACAATCCCCGCCACCAAGCAGCGAACCTCCATCTATGGCGTGCCCACAGCTTTCTGTGGCGCATCCTTCTTTTGCGAATGGCATTTGCGGCACTCGGAAATAGGGAACGAGACCTTGCCGTGGCAAACACCGCACTTTTGCCCCAACAGAATCAGCGGCATGCTAATCTGGTTCGCGCCTTTCTGCGGAATAAATATCGCCGGGTGACAATTAGAGCACTCCAGCCACTCCGTATGCTGCTTGTGCGGAAACACCACATTGGGCATAAATCCTCTGGGTACTCGCAGGATATTCATATCCATCACAATACCCTCCGCATCCGGATTGGTACGCTCCCAGCGGGGAGAAATTTTCCCGCTCTCCAGCGTCGCTACCCAGTCAACACGATTGCCGAAATTGCTCTTCACAAAATCGGCCAGACCCACAGCCGGCGACTGCAACATGTGCGTACCCTCGTTTTCCGGATCATGAATACCATCATCCGGCGGCGCCAAATTGCGCTTATCCAGCGGGCGCAATAGTCGGTTAAAGCTGAATAGCACAGGAGCAGTCGGCTGCACCGCAGCTGCTGCTGCATTCGCCGCCGGATCGGCGGACGCAGGTGCTGCAGCCAAAGCATCCTTGACCTTATCCACCATATAATCCACTGCATATTTTATTTCGTTATCGGTAAGGCTTCGTCCATCCACCCCACCTCGCGATGGCATTCCCTTCGGAGTTCCCTCTAGCGCGCTCTTATACAATCTGGCCATCCCACCCGCTACGCGATCCCGCCATGCATCCGGATCTCCCAGACGCGGTGCGCCAGCAATGCCTGCGTTATGACAGAAAGAGCACCCCTTGTCATACGGCGGCTTTCCCTCCGGCACTTGTGCCGATGCGGTGGATGCCAATATATTTGCAAAAAGAGTAATTGCAACAAAATTTAATATTTTCATGGCGCGCCTATCTCCCCTTTTTCCCGGCCACCCCTTCGGACGGCGCCGTCTGGCTCTCGGGGCCGAATGTTGCTCCACCCCCTCTTAAGCCGGACGCTCCCCCCTTGGGAGCGAACAAACGTCCTTGAGAGCTATTATGAAACTGTGTCGGCGTACCGGGGAGACCGGAATGACAGATGTTACAGTTTTCCACGCTCCAGGCTATTTCGCCGTTATGGCACGCACCGCAAAACTGTCCATCAATAATCTTGGCCATATTGATTTCATTGCCGCCGGCTTTGAACTTGAAACCCAAATCCGCATGACAAACCTTGCAGGCAAAACGTATGCGATGATACCAATGGGGGAAAACAGCGGGACGCATCCCCGCCTTATCAGAATAATTATTGATAACAACATCCCCATATTCAGCCTTCGCCTCCGGCGCTGCCATCACAGCCAGCAATACCGACGCCGCCAGCGCACATAGCACCCCGCCCGCTATCAGTCTCATTCGTTTCATCATCTCCCTTTTCTCCGCAATTTATTATTATCCGGAACTGTCTTGACCACATGGATGGCCAATTCCCTCACCCATTCCAAAACCAGCAGCCCCCAATCCAGCAACGCTCATCCCAAGGGCGACTCTCAAGCAGAAATTACCAGCAAAAACGATGCCTGCGCAACAGCAAGTATACTAAATCAATTACCGAAATTCCGCCATGCTCTTAGTTGCAGGTAAAGCCCGCCGGATTTATGACCACCCGTACTGGACATATCCGCCGTAAACAGCGCCTCGTTCATCCCTATTCGATAGCGCAACTGCTGAACTAGCGAGTAACTTGGCTGACTCGCCTGAGACGCAACGCTCGTTGATGGCCCCCCTGCATTTAGTTGCCCGGGGTTAGCCAGGAGCGACCCCTGATACGTCAGACCTCGTACGCCAAACGGGCGGGGTTTCGTATATATAGCGTTACCCAAGACATTGACCACTACGTGCCCAGTGACATCAAGGTGCGCTTGAACGGTACCTTTAAGTCGCCAACCGCCCGACCGGTATTGAGCTGTCCCGTCTTCCACGACATCAAAAGAAATTGTCCTTGTTTTTTTAGGTACGCTGGAAGGATTCCGCCCCCAAGTGCGCACATTCCCAACCCCCAAAGTCACCCCGGCCCGCGCCCCCCCCCACTGGGTATGCCAGGCAGCATTCAAATCGTTTCTCAATACCACCTCATTACCCAGAATTCGACCATGAGTCGCAACCAGGCCTTGGCTGACCGAGAAGAAAAAATGCTGAGCTTTCTTGAACAATTTGTAATCCAGCGGCAACCCCAAACTGTGCCCAACTGACCCGGTAATTTTCTGATCTGCCCGTACCCCGCCACTGGCTTGGTCTGCGATAAGACCCACACTCCAATTTCGACCATAGGTCGCCTTCCCCATTTTATATGGGTCGGCTCGATAAGCAGCCCCCACGCGCTCTTCTGCCGCCATCGTCCGCTTCCCCCCCACACCACTCCCGCTCCCGATTCTTCCGGCCGATACGTTTAATCCGACCCTCCCGCTTGCGGTGTACCTGAGATTCTGGGAAACGATGTCAGTCGCCGTGACGTTACCCCCGAGATAGTGCGATGTACTGACTGAAGATAAATAACTGGTTCTTGTATCCGCCAGGTTCACCCCGCCGTTTACAAAAACATTCAAATCCTCATCTTCAGGTTGCCATGAGAAAATTTGATCAACATAAAAATTTCGCGCCAACACCCCGCCATCCACTGAGCCTTGCCCTGTATTAATCAACCTGACGCTAGTTGCCGAGGACCACAGAGAATCGAACGGCAAGTAAGTGCGCTGCATAGCAAGCGACCTCTCCGTAGTAAAACTCTCCCCCGCTATCGAATTACGCACATCATCCCTGCTGATATTCAGCTTGGCATCCAGGCTTTCTTGTTTGTTTGGAAGTCCGTGAAATGTGGCGGTTCCGGTCGCAATCAGTTCTTTAATGGTATCCGTCTGGGTCGAAGTAATGCCATAGTTCCAGCCCAGCCACATATTCATGTTTCTCGGCTTCTTGTATTCTTGTTCGGCAATAAATCTTTTTGACCTTCTGTTGTCGTTCGTCAATACATCCAGGGCGCGACTGTCGCTGACATCCACGCCCATCTTTATCGGGTAACGACTATAACTGAATAGCGATACGTCGGCATTCCCAATAAGGGTGAGGTTATTCTTGCGGTTATCCACGACTCCGGGCGTTTTCGTGTTTTGGGTGCTATGTACGAAACCGATACCCCCCCTCACCTTGGCAATATAGGAGGCCAGAATATAGGTCGACGCCTGAATCTTTGCGGTTTCCACATTGCCAAACCCGTGGCTATGGTTTTCATATGTACCTTTTGACCAGAGCAATCCCGCAGATACAGAACCATTCCATTTTATCGGGGCCAGCGCATACTTCCTCTCCGCACCGCCCGCACTCGAACCGCCTGGCGACACAGCCGACACCCCCGGCACACTGGCTTGGGCAACTTCTTTTTTGGCTGTCGTTATTTCAGGTGCGCCGCTGGACTGCGCCAACACCTTCTTGCCAGCCGCCGCATCGGATGAAGTTGCAACTTGCACAGCGTCCTGCGATGTCTTGCCCGTGTCTGAGGACGCATCGGCTTGCTGCACCTCTTCGCTTGCTTGCGCCCCTCCCGGCACGCCCGCCATTTTGGGTTTCCTGCGCCGCAATCTTCGACTTGGCTGGCGCGCCAGCGACTCTTGTCGAACGATCACGGGCATGGACCCACTCTCCTGAGTCGCAGACGCATCTGTCCCTCCCTGCTCTGGCGAAGGTAAACTTAATTGGGGAGATGAAGCGCTATCTTGTGGCGACAGGGGTACGGGCTGCTCAATGTCAGCCGCTACCGATTGTCGGCAAGCAATGCAAATAATCGTGGCGCATTGCAGTAGAGTGATTGCGACAACACGTACTCGCTGCCTCACTGGCTCACCCTTCTTGCACAATTTTGCACGCAACTGAAATATTCAGAACGCCCCCTGCGATCCAGAAATAACCGGCGGCGCAATCATAACAAACCGTCCCCTGCCGCGACAGGCTCAACGCCTGGTTTGAATGAAAATACTTGTGGGCACACGACGATTCTGACACATTGCTCGCCACCCGAATCTCCCGCTATAAAAGCAGCAACCTGGCTGGCATCCCTGTCAGCCAGCCAGATCGACAGCGCCAAGAGTCTGGTCAAGGCAAGCATCCCGCAAGCCGGATACGATATTCACAAAACCATCAATTCTCCATCACTGCGTAACAGCTCGTCCTTCTGCGCCGCTAAGCGGAACCAGTATTTCTATCTTGGCTGCCGCGCGCAATCGGGCGATAGCATCTTTCCAAGCCTGTTCCGAACGCTCGCGCTTAAGCAAATCTTCGGCACGTTGCGCCACCGCAGCGAAATCCTGCAACTTCGCTTCCGAGCGCTCATCCACCCGGTACATTGCAATCCCCTCAAGTATCCTGAACGGCTCGGTTACCTCTCCGATCCTGGATTGATCTATCTTTTCCTGAAGTTGATCCGGCAACATACCGCGATGCACATACCCCATATCGCCCCCCATTTTTGCCGAGGCATGAGCAGAATACTGTTTTGCCATTTCAGCAAAACTCGCGCCGTCCTTGATGCGCTGATAAATTTCCTTTTC
>JACQFX010000054.1 GCA_016199835.1 Nitrosomonadales bacterium
ATGCCGTACGGCTCTACCGACAGCGCTTCCTTGCTGATTTCGTAATCGGCCGGCGCTTTGGAATTGGCCGCCAGCGAGGCCAGCAAGATGTCATCCATCACGAAGGCCACGGCGCGGCCGGTTTCCACCATCAGGAAGGCTTCCGCATGGTCTTTCGCGGGCATCACGTTCATGCCGAGATTCTGGCTGCCGTTCAGGGTCACGGTCTGCTTCAGGCTGGAGGTGCCGGACGTCGAGACGATCGCCTTGCCCTTCATGTCGGCCATCGACTGGATATTCGACGATTTTTTGGCCAGGATGCGCGAGGCTGAAACGAAGGTGGTCGGCGCAAAAGCGACCTGCTTCTGACGCTCGACATTGTTGGTGGTGGAACCGCACTCGAGGTCTATCGTGCCGTTGGCCATCAGCGGGATACGGGTGGCCGATGTCACCGGATTCATTTTCACATTCAGCGCGGTCAGGCCAAGCTGCTTTTGCACCGCAGTGACGACTTTCATGCAAAGGTCGATTGAATAACCCTGATATGACTGCTTATCGTCCAGATACGAAAACGGAATCGAGGAATCGCGCACGCCCAGAGTGATCTGGCCGGAATCCTTGATTTTCTTCAGCGTGCCGGTCAGTTCTTGTGCTTGCGCGGCACCGGACAACAAACCTGCAGCGAGCAGTGCGCTTGCCAGTTTCGAAATGTGGTGGAATTGCATTGTATTGACTCCTGTTCAAGTGCTTCGGTGATGTAGCAAGGTCTGTTCGCATGTGCATTGCCAGAGACAATGCACATGCGAACAGACCTTAAACACCTGCTATTAACGTCTACGCGTCTTATGGTCCGGCTGGCAGCCGGTATTGAGATTATGCGCCTAAATGCAACATGAGCAAATATGACGACGCGCCACAAAAAAATGCCGCATCGCAGCACTACACATGGACCCGTATGTTTCCCATGATACAAAAGATGTATTGAATTGTGGCAAATGCAAATTTCGAATTATGCGCAAAAAGCCAAATAATATTTGGCAATCGCTACCTGTTCGTGCGCCAGGGCGATTGCATGAAGGGTCAGTTGTTTAGGCCCAGTAACCTCCCTAAGTAATCAACATTCCAACCAGCTTTCAGTCGCTTGTTGGCGATGCCGAGTTTTGTGGTGGTGTCGCTTTTGAGAAGGTTGAGCGCAATACGGCGCAGGATGGCAAAGTTTTGTGCTGCCTCGCCAATCCGGATTCGGCAATCGTCTTCGCGGAATGCGACATCCAATACCCAGTGCATGCTGTTCTCGATCCCCCAGTGAGCCCGCACGGTGTTCCCGAGCAAGGCCGCCTTGGCCGGGAGGCTGCTGATGTAGTAGCGGCGTTCTACGCTGGCTATGCCGGTGCTGTTTCTGCCTATGATTTCTCGCGTCGATTCGATCATGATCAAGCTGCACAGCCCGCTCCAGTGCTGGTTTTGTTCCTGCAGCCAGGCGACGTCATCGGTCACCAGACAGCGTCGGGTTTCAATCCGTCCGTGATCTTTTTCTGTCTGGATATCGTCCCAGTATGGACGATCCAGCTTGCCCGCATCGGCTGCATCGAACCATAGCTTGACGGCTTCGGCCAGGCCGGGCTGGTTGTCCTTCACGCCCAATACATAGTCTGCACCGTTTTGCACAATCTTGGCAGCAATGTCGTGCTGGCATCCCATCGCGTCGATGGTGATGATGCTTCCCTTGATGTCCAGCGCACTCAATAATTCCGGTATGGCGGTGATCTCGTTGCTCTTGTCGGCCGTCTTGACCTGCCCAAGCGTCAAACCACTCGTGCTGCTCCAAGCCGACACGAGGTGAATCGCGCTCTGCTTGCCATCATGTGAGCCGCGAATACATTTGCCATCGATGGCCACGTTCTGTCCTACAAGTGACGGGCACAGCCCGCTGATCCAGCGCATGAAACACGCTTCGAACTGTTTCGCATCAAGCAGCGAAAAGACGC
>JACQFX010000008.1 GCA_016199835.1 Nitrosomonadales bacterium
CCACTTTGGCTTTGAATCCCGGTGCGTGATTCCTTCTCGTCCTTCTCATGCGCTTGCTCCTCTGTTGGCCGCACTCCGTGCGGCTTGGGTTGAGCAAGGCTACCACTTAACAGACCGTCCGAATTGCTGGGGCCACTTCTATGCGCCGATCAAGGCATTGGCGGATCATCACATTGAGTTCGATCTCGGCGACATTGAGCCAACTGCCGTGCTTTGGCGTGTAGACAAATTCAAAGCGATCCCATAGCGCCTTCGCCTGATCAGGGGAAATGTCTGGTACAGCGCGCCCGGACTATGGGTGTTCAGATTGTCCATCACCAGCGTAATCCTCTCCGCATCCTGATAGCGTTCGGCAATATCCTGAAGAAATCTGGCCCAGTCCACTTTTGTCTTGCGCTCCGTCACCTTGGTCATCCGCGTTCCGGCCAGCGGCTCGCTCGCCATGAATACGTTACAGACACCACACCGCTCATATTCGTAGTCCTCACGCGCCAAATGGCCCGGGCTTGCCGGAATTGGTGTGCGCGTTTCACAGATGAGCTGCGCGGTGTCTCGTCCATACAGACTACCGGGATGCCCGCGTTATAAGGCCGACAGTAAACATCGAGAACCCGCTCCATCGCGGCGACAAATTCCGCATTGGCTTCGGGAGGAATTACCCAGCCAATCTTCCGCCACGGCTTGATCTCGTTTTTTTTAGTACACGGCGAACCGTCTCGTAGGAAACACTGTCGATGTACTCAAGCTCCACCGCGCGATCAGCCAGCAATCGTAGCGACCATCGGGCGAAACCCTCCGGTGGCTCGCCGCAACTCAGTGCCACCAAGTGCGCCTCAAACTCGCCGTCGGCCTTGCGTTCGTAGCTGCGCTGGCTCTGCTGTCGCCCTAACGCCGCATCCAGCCCCTCCTCGATAAAGCGCTTCTTGATCCGATCAATCTTGCGCATGCTAATCCGCAAGATATTTGCCACGTCCTCTCCGCGACTACGATGATCATTGAACTCTCCTTCGTCGCAGTTCAGCAGTATCAGCGCATTGATTACCTTCTGGGATTGGTGCGAGCCTTTATGCGTAATGGCCTCCAATTCCTCCCTTTCATCAGCCAGCAACGTCACTTTGTACAGTTTCATTGAAAATCCCTCGCCGTCTTGAAATTGACGGCGAAAGTCTAGCACAATATATACGCCATTTCATGCGTGACATGACACTAGCTTGCTTGAGCGTTTAGGCATAGTGGCAAGACATTATCATATTCTTATCAATTTGTGATAATGCATAGATTCAAACTGAGACACTACCGGAATAACGAATCGGGCGCAATAAAAAACGGGAGGGCATCGCCCTCCCGTTCTTGCGGAACCCGCCGCAGCTTACGCTGCGACTTTGCGGGCAGCCAGCTTTTCTTTGATACGTGCCGACTTGCCGGAGCGGTCGCGCAGGTAGTAGAGCTTGGCGCGGCGCACATCACCACGACGCTTCACTTCGATGCTGGCGATGCTGGGGGAGTAGGTCTGGAAGGTACGCTCCACGCCTTCACCGGCGGAAACCTTGCGCACGATGAAAGAGGAGTTCAGCCCCTTGTTGCGCTTGGCGATGACCACGCCTTCGAATGCCTGCGTACGCTTGCGCTCGCCTTCGACCACGTTCACGCCAACGATCACCGTGTCGCCGGGAGCGAAATTCGGAATGGTTTTACCCAGACGGGCGATTTCTTCTTGCTCGAGTATTGCGATCAGATTCATTTTGTTTCCTCTTGTTGTACGGAAGCTTGTTCCTGCTGGTACTCTGCCAGTAGTCGAGCTTCCTGTTTTGTTAACTGGCGATGTGCCAGCAAATCCGGACGACGTTCCGCAGTCCGCCCAAGGGACTGCTTCAATCGCCACTTCTCTATCTCGGCGTGATGCCCGGACATCAATACATCCGGAACGCCCACACCGTTATAAATCTCGGGCCGCGTGTAATGCGGACAATCGAGCAGGCCTGTTACAAACGAATCCTGCTGCGCCGAGGCATCGTCTCCCAACACGCCGGGAATCTGCCGCACCACGCTGTCCATCAACACCATCGCTGCCAACTCGCCGCCGGACAACACATAGTCGCCGATGGAAAGCTCTTCATCCACACACTGCCGGATCAGGCGCTCATCCACGCCTTCGTAACGACTCGCCAGCAGTATCAATCCTTCTTCCCTTGCCAGCAGCTCCATCACCACCTCGTGGGTGAGTTGCCTGCCTTGCGGCGAGAGGTGTATCACACGACTCTTCGCTACTCCGCTTTCTGCCTGCGCTGCTTTCGCTGCGCTGATGGCTTTTTCCAGCGGCTCCGCCAGCATCACCATTCCGGGACCGCCGCCGTAGGGGCGATCATCTATGGTGCGATAGTTGTCGGTCGTAAAATCCCTGGGATTCCACGTCTGCAACTGAAACTTGTCCTGCTCCGCCGCGCGCCGCGTCACACCATATTGCGTGATCGCGCCGAACATTTCCGGAAACAACGTTATGACATCGAACCTCATGTCACTCAGTGCTTCTCTGCCCAGTCTGCAGCCCAATCTACCCGTATCTTTTTTTCGGCCAGGCTTACCTGCTTGATGGCGCTGGCGATGAACGGGATCAGAATCTCGCCGCTACTGCCCTTCACACACAGCACCTGATTCGCGCCGGTATCCATCAGGTTGTCCACTTTGCCCAGGCTCTCGCCCGCGACACTGACCACATCCAGCCCGATCAGATCGGACCAGTAATATTCATCTTCCGCCTGCTGCGGCAAGCTGCTGCGCGGCACAGCCACCAGCAGTCCTGTATATTTCTCGGCAGCAGTGCGGTCGTTGCAGCCGGGGAACTTGGCGATCAGGCCTTTGCTCTGCACCGCAAACTTTTCCACGCTGACCTCGCGCCAGGGTTGTTTCTCATCCCCCAGCCACCAGACCGGATAATCGCCCAGACTCTCCACATATTCCGTGTAAGTCTTGAGCTTCACCCAGCCGAGTATGCCCTGCGCACCCGCCACTCGCCCCATGATAATCATGGGGTCAGCTTCGTTACGCTTTTGCTGCTGCACCAGCGCGCTTGACCAGCTTGGCAACGGCGTCGCTCAGTTGCGCGCCTTTTTCCTGCCAGTGCGCTACGCGATCCAGCTGGATACGCATACCGTCCGGGCTGTCCGGAGCAACCGGATTGTAAAAACCGATGCGCTCGATGAAGCGACCGTCGCGGCGATTGCGCGAATCCGCTACCACCACATTGAAGAACGGACGATTCTTGGAGCCGCCGCGTGAAAATCGAATAACAACCATAGTTCACCTGCTTTTCGTTAGCTAATGCCCACTTAGCGAATGCCAAGGGGGCGCGATTCTACGACACTTCATGGAGTTATGGCAACCAGTCTGCAAAACCGGGCAGAAACAGCCTTATCGTCGCATGTATATCCGCATGCCCCGCTTAAGCAGAGCGCCCAGCGCATAGACCGCCAGCAACGGGTCGAGCAAGTAATCCCATAGATTGGGCGATTCCAGCCAGCCCAGAGCCCAGGCCGACACGGCCAGCGCGATCCCCAGCGCAGGCAACCATAACCGCAGAAAACAACTGCTCAGCGCCACGATCAGCAGTGCGCCGAGAAACCACGGATCGCCATAACCCAGGCGATAAGGGTCGAACATTCCCATGCCCAGCGCCATGGGATACAGGAACAATGCTGCGATTGCGATCAGGAGCAACAATATCGGCCTGCCACCTTCTTCTTTGAAGGAAGTGGGCGTTATAGATACGCCGCGCAAGCCCCCCAGAATCGCCAGCATCAGCAGCATCTGTGTGGTGATGCTCAGATCGCCCGTCACGCCGCGCACATAAGCTGCCGGCGACAATCCGCCGAACGGGATCAAGAATACGACAGCGACCGCGCACGCCAACCCGGCACGATAAAAACGGGAGAGACGCACGGCGCCGGGCAATGCGACTGCCGTCGCCGTAATCGCGATGACGATGCTCGCCAAACCCGTCATGTCCGTGAAGGCCATCATCGCGCCTCCTTCAAACGCTGATCCAGCCAGGCTTGCGTGAACGTAACGTGTTTGATGAAGCTGCGGTTCCAGGTGTAGACGAGATGAAAATCTCCGCGCCGCGCCTGAATCAGGTAAGGATAGGAAAACTCGAAACGGCAGTTGTGCTCCGGGCAAACCTGCTGCTGCGCCGATGCCACATAATCGCCCGGCGCTGTGGCGACTTTGGCATCGGAGTCCCTGGCCAGCCCCTCGGCAATCTTCAGGTAATTCAACTCTTCGAGTTTCTGACCGCGCTGATCTTCCAGTTGATATACGGTCTTCCAGTTCGCACCGCCATCCACAGAAACCATCAGCGATAAAGCATCGCGTCCCTGTTTCTGATTGTTCAACACTGCCAGCATGCGCTCATCAGACAATGCCACGGCAGTAAGCGCCGCATCGGGATTCGCCAGCGTAGATCGCACAGGTTCGCTCCAGTGCCGTCCGCCATCGCGGGTGGAAACGCTGACCACGTTGCGGTGCTCATCTCCGGCATGGCGCATCAGCACCAGCGCCTCGTCTGCATTCTTCGCCAGCAACACCGGTTGCAAACCGTGATCCTTGCTACTGCTCAGACGCTGTTTATCCACGATGGCGCCGCGTTGGTCGAAACGCAGCAGCTCGCCGAATTTGCCGATGAATTCATGATAGACAGGCAAGCCCAATGTGCCGTCGCCATATAAAAACGGCGTACCTTTCACCAGCGTGCTGATGTTCAGAAAGGGCGAGGTAATGAGGCGGCGCGGCGAACTCCAGGTCGCGCCTTCATCGATTGATGTCAGCGCGGTGATCGAACTGCCTGCCCAGCCGCCCAGCGACACGGTCACGTAATACAGCCACAGCGTACCGTCCGCCGCGCGCCCTGCCACCGGGTTGCCCAGTTTGCTGACGTAACGTTGCAACGCCTGCTCGGTCCTTTCGCGCGTGGCGACGGTCTGCTCTGCGCTCCATAGTCCCTGCGCCGGATCAAACACCGCGCTGCGTATCTCGACATCTTTTGCGCCCTCGCGGCTGCCCTCGAACCAGAACGCGCGGATGCGGCCATCTTTCAATTCGACGAGCGAAGCGGCATGGGTCTGGATATGTAGCGCGGAAGAGGCGAAGTGGCTCTGGAATTTTGCCGCGTTATTTTCTGCGGCAGGATACGAGTGCAGCGCGAAACCTGCGGCAGGCGGATGCTGCAACGCCTTGAAGAAACCCATGCCGAATGCGATCAGGACGAAACCCGACAGCATCCAGCGCTTCATGAACGGCATCCTTCCTCGACCGAGCCGGGCGTCATGTTGACGCTCATGTTCGGAACTTCGATCAGCAATTCCTTGGCGAACAGATGCTGGAACACATCACCCTTGAGCATTTGTTTGATCTCTTCATCGCTCTGGCGGCCACGGATCTCGAGGCGCTGGCCGAGTATCTTGCACTCCGCACAGGCGTTGCCCTGCAACGGAAGCTGCACGGCGAACATGCGATAGTGCGTCGCCAGCGCGGCGGCATCCGGATAAGCTCCCTCGCGATAACCATGCACTTTTGCGCCCGGCAGGATGAAACGATAGCCCTCATCCTTCGCCCTGAAATCGCATGGCGCCCACACGTCCCTGCCCTGCGCATAGCGCTGCACCGCTGCGCTGTAATTGCCGGGTGCGCCATCGAACGGACGCAGGAAAGCGGCAAAGCAGAGCAGCACCAGCAGCGCCACGACATTGACGATAGCGGAAGTTGATTTCGGCACGAACAGCGCGACCAAGATGAGAGCCGCGACGAACGCCAGCAACAGCCAGTACACCATGGAATACAACTCGCCGCCGGGCATCTCCTGCTGCAGATGCACAGACATGAAAGCGATGAAAGCCAGCGCGCCTGCGGCCATGAGCAGGCTGACGATGAAAGCCTTGCGGCTGATGCGGTGCCAGTTAAGCGCGCACAGCACCGCGAGCCCCGGCATGGCTTCCAGCAGGTAGCGCGCCGAACGCTGGCTGGGCAGGCTGAACACGATGAACAAGGCTGCCATCCATATCCACAACATTTTCTCCGCATCGATCAACAGCACGCGCCGCCGGAAAGCGATGAAGAACACGGTCGCGACAGGAATCGCCAGCAAGCCCGCGTTCATCGGATAGCCGATCACCAGCGCCCACACGCTGCTGCCGCCCCACAGAAATTTCAGCAGATAGTTGCCGTGCGGATCGAACTTGCCGGCATTCTCTCCCACGACGAATTCGCGCCACACCGATTGCGGATCGGGATCGAGCACGAACCACAACCCGAACAGCGCCAGCGCCAGCAGCGACGTGATCGCCACTTTCAGCGCATCCTTGCGCAAACAATAGAACCAGCGATATTCGCGGTGATGCAGATACCACCAGGTGAGGCACAACCCCACGGGCGCGATCAGCGCAAACGATTTGTACAGCAGGCCGATACCGACCTCGACCCCCAGCAGCAGCGGCACCAGCCAGCGCGACTCGAACGCGATGTACCGCCAGTACAGCAAGGTAAAAAATGGCAGGAAGAACCAGAACACTTCCGCCGGATTGACCAGGAAGGGACGGCCATAACGATAGGTGCTGAAAAAAGCGAGATAGCACAGCAGCGCGATGAAGCCCGTCTCCAGTTGCCGCGACAGTTTCCACGCCAGCAGAAAAGTCAGCGCGGCGGTGAGCAAGGTATAGATCACACTCGGATAGCGCAGGCTCCACAAGCTCCAGTCCTGCCCCCAGTGCGTGGATGCGATGCCCTGCCAGAACAGCAGCGGCGGCTTGGTGTTGCGCATGTTGTCGAGCTGCGATTGCAGCGGCAGCCAATGGCCGCTGTCGGCGGTCAGGCGCGTGATATGTTCGTAAGGATACTCGTCGCCGTTCTTGGGTATCTGCTGGCTGTCGAGTCCATAGAAATAAGTGAGTACGGCCAGCAGCACGGCCAGCACATACCAGACAAGGCGCAAACGTGAATTACCGGGCTGCATCTGCACAACCACTCCCTTGCAGGTGGAGGGACAGCACGGTTAACAGGCCATTGAGACTCAAGGCAGCTTCCCCTTCAGCTTCAGCCGCCCGAAGGTCCAGATGTCGTTCAGCAAGAAATTCAGCACGCTGGTGAATATGATCGCGATCAGGTTTGCGATCAGGTAATAGACATGCGGCGCCAGCAGGTTGGTGAAAGCCACCTGCAACGCGATGCTGACCCCGCAGGACAGCGTGTATTGCCCGAACTGCACCAGCACCGGACGGTCGTAATGCTGCTTGCGATCAGCCCAGGTCCACAACCTGTTCCAGAAAAAATTGTTCAGGGTGGCGAAGAAGATCGCCAGTGCGAGCGCCATATTGAGCCGCAACCAATCCACCTCGCCGGATGCCGACACCGCCTTGAACCAGTGCTCCTGCGCCAGATACAGCACGCCCTGATTGATGAATATGCCGGACACGCCCACGGTGCCGAATTTCAGGAAGCGCCGCGAAAATATGCGGCGCAACAGTGAAGCAACAGAGAGACGGATGTTGAGCGTCATGCAGAATGCGCTCCGGCAACCAGCAGCGCGCGCGCTTGCGCCAGCACCTGCTCTGGCGTGATGCACTTGATGCACTGGTTGTCGCCGTCGCATGGTGAGTTGCGATGGTTATATGCAGTCAGGCACGGCGAACAGGAATACGCCGAATACAGGCAATGAATATTGTCGGCCAGCGGACTGTATAACGCGGGCGTCTCCGGGCCGAAGAAGACCAGCGCGGGTATGGTGGTGAGCGCCGCGAACTGTCCCGGCCCGCCGTCATTGGTCACCAACAGCGAAGCGCGATTAAAGATGGCCAGCAGATGGCGGATGGAGCGCGTGTAGCCGGTCAGGTCTATGCAATACGTGCTGCGGCAATCCGCCACCAGCGCCTGCGCCAGCGGCTTATCCTCTTTCAGTCCGATCACACCCACCGCATAACCTTCGTCGAGCAATGCGGTGCATAGCTTGAGATAATTCTCGCGCGGCCACGCGCGTATCGGCAGAATGCCGCCGCCGGGATAGACCAGCACCAGTTTCTGGTCGCGCACGGCGGGGAAATCCGCGTGCAATGTTTCCGCGACCTGTTGCAACTCGCCATCCTGAAAAACCAGCGCGGGCGGCGCCAGCACGCCGGTTTGTTGCGCGCCCTTGGCGTGCGGGTAAGTGCCAGACTCGATCGCATCGACCATGGTCAGCAACTGCTGCGACAGATGCCGATACGGGTTGTACAACACCGGGCGATTGATGAATGAGCCGCGATACAGCCCTTCCTGCGTATGCGGGTGAAAGCCCACGCGCAGCGGCGCGCCGGAGAGATATGAGAAGATGCTGCTCACGCGCGAGAACAATTCGCAGTCGATCACCACGTCGAACTTGAGCGCACGCATCGTGCGTATCGCCTGCAGGCTGTCCAGCGCAAAACCGGACAGCGCGCGATCATTGATGGTCAGCACGTTCTCGCGCGGGAGCACGTCCATCAGATCCAGCACCTCGCGGTTCTTGCCGAACATCAGTATATGCAGCGACGCATCGGGATATTTCTGCTTCAACCGCATGAACATCGGATGTGCGAGCACCAGACTGCCCATCTCGGACAGCAGGATGATCAATATCCGGCGCGGCGGAGCAGGCGGCGCGGCAATGCCGAAGACATTGCGCAAGCGTTCCAGCAGCGAGAACAGCGCGCAGATCGGCACACCCGCAAGGCGGTCAACAGCGCGCTGAAATTTTATGTTCAAGGGTGCGTCCGGGAATATGAAGGTCAGATTTGCGCGGCATTATGTCAGGCCGGGTGTGTTCCGCCAATAGCAGCGATGGCGAGTAGCCGCATGCTTCTCTCCATCCCGCCAAACCTTCTTCGCGTATCATTCGCAAATTGAAGTCTCTATGCTTCCGGCAATGTCCTTATCCTGGTTCTTCACCAACCTGATCGGCGCGTTCCTGCTTCCCCCGCTCAATCTACTGCTGCTGTGCTGCATAGGGCTATTGCTCTGGCACAAACGGCCACGCATGGCGCGCATGCTGATCACGGCATCGCTCATGCTACTGTGGATCTGCGCCACGCCTTACGTCGCGCAAAGTGCGCTGCAAAGTCTGGAGGGCGAGCCCGTGGCGCTCGACATCAAAACGCAAAAGGCCGATGCCATCGTCGTGCTGGGCGGCGGCACGTATTTCCATGCGCCGGAATATGGCGCAGATACCGTGAGCGAAGCCTCATTGGCACGCTTGCGCTACGCCGCAAAGCTGCAACGCGAAACCGGCAAGCCGGTGCTGGTCACGGGTGGCAAGCCGCTGGGCAACGAGCGCTCCGAAGCGCAGCAGATGAAGTCCGTGCTGGAACAGGAATTCAAGGTTCCGGTGCAATGGACGGAAGATGCTTCCGACAACACGCTGGAGAACGCGCGCTACAGTTATCGGCTATTGCATGAGGCCGGGATCAAGCGCATCTATCTGGTCACCCACGCCTGGCACATGCCGCGCTCGGTCATGGCGTTCCGCGCCGCCGGCTTCGAGGTCGTGCCCGCCCCGACTGCCTACACCACCCATTACCGCACAGACATATTCAGTTTCCTTCCAGGCGCCGGAGCCTTGCATGACAGCAGGATTTTCATGCACGAAATGATCGGGCTGCTGTGGTATCGGTTAAAATCCTGAACCATTAGCTGGCGTAATTTATGAAATTTTCACCGTAGGGCGGGCTTTGCCCGCCGCGTCGGGCGTAGCCCGACCTACAAAAACCGACACAAAAATCACGGGGCATTCAAATGAAAGCACGCGTCAAATGGGTGGAGCAGGTTTCCTTTCTCGGCGAATCCGAAAGCGGCCATGCCGTGTTGATGGACGGCTCACCGGCAGCGGGCGGGCGCAACCTCGGGCCGCGCCCGATGGAAATGCTGCTGCTGGGCGCAGGCGGCTGCACCAGCTTCGACGTGATCTCCATCCTGAAAAAAAGCCGTCAGGCAGTTTCGGATTGCTACGTGGAACTGAGCGCGGAGCGCGCCGAAGAAGACCCCAAAGTATTCACCAGAATCCACATGCATTTCGTGGTGACCGGCAAGGACATCAAGCCTGAAGTAGTCGAGCGCGCCATCAAACTGTCTGCGGAAAAATATTGCTCGGCATCCATCATGCTGGGCAAGACGGCTGAGGTCACGCATGACTTTGAGGTGGTGCAGGAGTAATTTCAATCACGTCATTCCCGCGCAGGCGGGAATCCAGCAAGACAAAAATGCATTTTGTTTAAACCCACTGGATTCCCGCCTGCGCGGGAATGACGAA
Organism: Nitrosomonadales bacterium; assembly: GCA_016199835.1. GTDB lineage: Bacteria > Pseudomonadota > Gammaproteobacteria > Burkholderiales > Gallionellaceae > JACQFX01. Next base: position 10,304 of record JACQFX010000008.1, read on the forward strand.
CACTAAACCCAATACGCCGTATGCGTCAGCACCTTGGAGCTGGCCTGCATCGCCAGTTTCACCGGCTGCGGCAGTTCCGCGCCGCCCAGTTGTTTTGCCATATTGGAATGGTTGGTCTCGTCCACATACATCTGCAACACTACCGCGCGACTCTTCTCGTCCTGTTGCGGCAAACGCGCCAGATGTTCTTGCAGATGCCCGCCGACCTGATGTTCGGTCTCGGCGAGAAAACCCAGATTCCACTTATCGCCCAGCAATCCGGCGAATGCGCCCAGCGCCAGCGAGCCGGTGTACCAGACCGGATTGAGCACGCTCAGATGACCGCCCAGTTCGTGCACGCGCCGCGAAGTCCAAGCCAGATGCTCGGTCTCTTCCTGCGCGGCCTGCTGTAACTTCTGCTGCACCACGGGATCGCGCGCGGTCAGCGCCTGGCCCTGATATAAAGCCTGCGCGCAAATCTCGCCGCTGTGATTGATACGCATCAGCGAAGCTGAAAGCTTTTTCTCGTCCTCGCTCAGCGCAGCCTCCGGCAGGTTCGCATCCGGATAAGGGCGCATGCTTTGCGCCTTGCTGAACAAGGTGCGCAAGCCCTTATCGAATTCCACGATCAGATTATCCAGGTTCAGCATGGCAACTCCTCTCACACCCGCTTCAGATTGCGATAAAAATTTTCGTGCGTCCCCACCAGCAGCAATGTCCGCGTTTTCGGGTCAAACTCATAAGCCAACAAAAACTGCTGTTTCACACAATCAAATTTGTAAACATACACGCCCGCCAGATCACCTTTCTTCGCATCCCCGCTGGAGGGATCTCGCACAATGTCCGCCACTGCCTGATCAACAGCGTCTTTCTGATTACTGTGCAATTTTTTATAGGCACGCAAAAAGACATTGGTCTGCTGAACAATAATTTTAGCCATGATGGGGTTGTATACACCGCACCAGAATAGCCGTCCGCATCAGCGCAGTTGCCCCGGTACAAAAGGCGAACGTTGCGTCTTGTCTTCAGCCCTCGCAATTAACAGATCGCGAATAAACTCTGTGGGCAGATCCGGGTTGTCCAGTGCCGCCTTGCCCACCTTCGCCCAAAACTCCAATTGTCCCGCAATCGTGCGGCACTCACCTTTTGACGCAAGCTTGGCTTGCTCATAAAGCTCATCCTCTATACGTACCGGCATGCCCATGACTTTCTCCTTGCTACTTTTGTAGCAATCCTAATCAATGCCTAGGGTGCAAGTCAAATCATTTCGGGCGTAGAATCACAGCCTGCCCAATGCAATCCTGGGATAAAGAAGGGACATACCATGGAACAAATCGTCAACCTGCATATAGAAAAACTTCCAGAGGGCGTATTTCTGGCCGTATCTGATGACATACCCGGACTGGTGGCACAAGGCCGCACATTGCAGGAAACCTTGGAAATTGCCCGCGACATAGCAAAAAAACTGATTGAAGCGCGCGCAGAACGCGAAGGCATGCCGCATCTGGCACCAGTCAAAGAACATTTTGATTACCCGCTCGTCGTAGGCGCGTAACACCATGGGCCGCCTTGCGGGCTTCAAATACCGGGAAATCGTCAAACGCCTCAAGCAATTTGGTTTTGAATTCGACCGCCAGGCGGCGGGCTCGCACGAAATCTGGTTCAATAAAAACACCCGCTGTTACACCACTATCCCGAATCATTCAGGCGACATGCCAGAAGGAACATTGCGCGCCATTCTCAAGCAAGCCGGAATCACACCAGACGAATTTCTTCGTTAACGACTCACAATTTGAGACCTGTTGCAAAAATACCACAAACCCGTTTTATTCCTTGCATCCGCCTCCATCGCCCTGCCAGAATGCGCCCTGACTTCTCGCGGGGCTTACGAGCCTTGAGGGGTTTACAGGGGAAACCCGCTTAAAATAACTTTAGGAGAATCTTAATGAAGAAGAGTCTTATCGCTTTGGCAGTTGCTGGCGCATTCGTTGCACCGGCTGCATTTGCAGACACAACCGTATATGGCGTAGTTGACGCTGCAATAGCTAGCGTATCCGGTACTGGCGAGCGCAGCCAGACCCTGGCTGTTTCCGGTGGCTTGGCCTCTTCCCGTCTGGGCGTGAAGGGTTCCGAAGATCTGGGTGGCGGCCTGACGGCTGTATACCAGGCTGAATTCTCTCTGGATAGCCAGGACAACAGCGGCATCGGTGGTGCCCGTCAAAAACTGCTCGGCGTAGCTGGCAGCTTCGGTACCGTTGCTACCGGCTATCTGCAAACTGCTGGTTGGGACTTCAGCAACAAGTTCGACCCGACAGCCGGTTCTTCCGTGTCTTCTATGCAGAACATGAACGCCGGCAACTTCCTGCTCGGTCAAAAGGGTGGTGCCGAACGCGCTCAGCGCGCTCTGGCTTACATCTCGCCTAACATGGAAGGCTTCACCGTTGCCGTGAACCATGTAACAGCGCTTTCTGGAACAGGCAATCTGGGCTTGGCCTCGGCCACTCCCGATGCCAACGTGACTGCCAACCTGTTCGCAGCCAACTACGAAGCCGGTCCTCTGGCTGTCGGTGGCGTGTATGGCAAAACCAGCAATCCTGTCAGCACCAACAACGACCGTACCGACTACGCTCTGGGCGCTTCCTATGACGTGGGCGCAGCCAAGCTGTTCGGCACCTATCAGTCCACCAAGCTGGATGCAACTGGCGCTAACGGTAACAACAACAAGCTGTATTCCATCAGCGGCGTGATCCCGGCTGGTCCTGGCGCAGCAGTATTGAGCTATGCCAAGTCCACTATCGGCACTGACACCAGCGGCAACAGCAATGGTTCCGGCTACACAGCTGCTTATCTGTACACCCTGTCCAAGACAGCTACGGCCTATGCTGCTTACGCGCACACCAGCAACAGCTCTAACGCCACTTACACTGTGGACAACAACGCTGTTGGTGCCAACCTGACCGCCGGTGGCTCTTCCAGCATCGTGGCTCTGGGTCTGAAGAAGTCCTTCTAATTGCCTGCCCTCCTCGCGGGGGTAAATCAATGGAAGCTAAAACGGGCACCTTCGGGTGCCCGTTTTTTATTTGCCTGCACCAACAGCGATGTCGCTTCGAATAGTTGCAAATGCAAAGGGGAAAAGCTTAGACTTGGTCATAAATAAAGGAGACTAAACATGGGCGTCACCTATGCAGACCTGAGATTAGCCAATGATGCGCGCGAGGATCTGGAAGAAATAGACGCAAGCGCAGTCGTAGATACCGGCACATTGCACCTATGCATTCCCGAACACATAGCAATGCAATTGCAACTCAAAGCAAGGTCGCAGCGTGAAGTGCAAACTGCAGATGGAAAATCTCATATGGTGGACTATGTTTCTCCGGTAAGAATCTCCCTGCTGGGCCGAGAATGCGTAACCGGTGCACTGGTGATCGGCAATCAGGTATTGCTGGGAGCAATCCCGATGGAAGATATGGATTTGATTATCGAACCTGCCCGGCTGCGTGTAAGCGTAAATCCATTGAGTCCGAATATTCCGCTATCTCTGGCCAAGGGAATCAATTAACCCGGCAGGGCAGCTCCCCGCAGTGACGCGCTTGCCTGCATGTATGACATAATGGCTCGCGCGTAAGCCTCGAGCTACCCGCTTACAATCCGCCTACTAATAACCACTCAGGTTTTTCAGAAAATGATGGAGGCATGATGAGCAACCCCATGTTGTCTAAACTGAGCGAACAAGAATACCTGCATGGTGAATTGTCCAGCGAGATTCGCCACGAATATGTTGATGGCGAAGTCTATGCCATGGCAGGCGCTGGCGAAGCACACAATCTGATTGCGGGGAATATTTTTGCCAAGTTGCGCGACTTCGTGCGTGGCGGCTCATGCCGCGTATTTATCTCCGATATGAAACTGCATGTGCAAACGTGGAAAGCATATTACTACCCCGATATTCTGGTGACTTGCGACCCGACTGATAATCACAGCCATTTCAAGGAGCGCCCCAGCATGGTGGTGGAAGTGCTATCGCCCGGCACCGAGAGCACCGATCGCAGAGAGAAGATGTTAGCCTACCGCACCTTGTCCTCCCTGAAGGAATATGTGCTCGTCGCCACAGATAAACAGCAAGTCGAAATATATCGCCGCGACGAACATAACGAATGGCAACTCGCTGCCGTCCGCACGGACGAACCGCTATTTCTGGAGAGCGTTGGTGCCAGTCTTATGCTGGATGAGATTTATGAGGACGTAAGGCTGGAACACCTGGCAAGAACTTCTAGGCGCGTCAGTGCCGAAAGCATGATGGCGAATGCCGAATTTGATGCCGCAGAGGACGATCCTGGTGCTTATTGAGCTTTACGACAATCAAGTGATCTACCGGTAGGGCGGGCTTTACCCGCAAGGGGTAGCGCCGCGTCGGGCGTAGCCCGACCTACATTATGTAATCCTCAATAAACTTGCGCGAGAAGAAATCCGTTCCTTTAAAAAGCCGCACCCGATAGGTGCAAACACGCGCAACACCCGCATGAAGTTGGTGCAACATCGCCCCCCTCATTCCGCGCCAGCCTGCAACCTATTGTCCAGGCGCGATAATTTAGCTGGCACAGAACCTGCTGTAGTAACAGTGCGGATATTTTTATCCCGTTCTCAACTACAACAGAAAGGAAACATCATGCAAAAGAAACTGCTCGTGGCTGCTCTCGGAACACTGTTCACATTGCCTGTGCTGGCCGCTGACGCACCCGCTTCCCCCAACACGTTCACCAGCAATGTCAGCCTGGTCAGCGATTATCTCTATCGCGGCATTTCGCAAACCGGCCAGAAGCCCGCAATACAAGGCGGCTTCGACTATGCACATGCCAGCGGTTTCTATGCGGGCGTGTGGGGCTCCAGCATCAGCTGGATCAGTGATCTCGCCGTCGCAACCAATGCTGGCGTGGAACTGGATACCTACCTGGGCTTCAAGAACAGTTTGGCCACGGATGTCGGCTATGACGTCGGCTTTCTGCGCTACAACTACCCCGGCACTTACGCTCCAGGCGCCACCAAGGCTGATACGGACGAAATCTATGGCGCCATTAGCTACAAGTGGTTAACCGCCAAATACTCTTACGCCCTGGGAGATACCTTCGGAACCCCCAATGCCAAGGGCACCAGCTATTTTGATCTCAGCGCAAGCTATGCCGTGCCCGACACCGGCGTGACGCTGGGCGCGCATTATGGCAAGCAGACCTTTAAAGGATCGACTGCCGATGCGCTAAAAGCCACCACTATAGCCGGCGTCTCGCAAGACCCCACTTACTCCGACTACAAGCTGAGCGTCACCAAGGATCTGAGCGGTTATGCATTGGGCCTGACCTACAGCAAATCCAACGCGAAGACAGGCGGTGTCTACACCGTTCTCGGCAAGGATCTGGGCCGTGGCACAGCTGTCGTATCGCTGAGCCGCACGTTCTGATTTTATTCAGCGCAAACGCACAAAGCCCCTCTGCGGAGGGGCTTTGTCTTTTATCAACACCTGAGGTATTCAGGCAAACAATCGCGCCAACTCCACCCCCGGCTCCGGCGCACGCATGAATGCTTCACCCACCAGGAATGCATGCACATCGTGTGTGCGCATCGATGCTGCATCCTGCGGCGCGAGGATGCCGCTTTCCGTGACCACGATGCGCCCCTCGGGTATGCGTGGCAATAAGTCCAGCGTGGTTTGCAGGCTCACCTCGAAGGTGCGCAGGTTGCGATTGTTGATGCCGATGAGCGGCGTCGTGAGTTGCAGCGCAACTTCGAGTTCTTCGCCATCATGCACTTCCACCAGTACGGCCATGCCCAGACTATGCGCCAGCGTTTCGAATTCCTGCATTTGCGCCAGACTTAGCGCAGCGGCGATCAGCAGGATGGCATCCGCACCCATCGCTCGCGCCTGATATATCTGGTACACATCCACCATGAAATCCTTACGCAGCACGGGAATGGAACACGCGGCCCGCGCCTGCTTAAGATATTCCGCGTCGCCCTGAAAGAACTGTGCGTCGGTCAGCACGGACAGGCAGGCCGCACCGTGTTGGGCATAGCTCGCGGCAATCTCCGCCGGACGGAAATCTGCGCGCAGCACGCCTTTGCTCGGGCTGGCTTTTTTTATTTCGGCTATCACTGCGGGCTGGCCTGCCGCGATCTTGCTGCGAATCGCGCCGACGAAATCGCGCGCCGGTGCAGCTTGCGCGGCCTCATCGCGTATCTGGGGCAAGGGTTTGGCGGTAAGCGCCGCCGTCACTTCCTGCGCTTTGACCGCAAGAATTTTTTTCAGGATGTCGGACATGTCGTTATGAAATTATGGGGCGGCGCATTTTACCACTACGCACATCAACTTCACTTCGTTACGATCTGGCGCAGCATCTCCCGCACCGGAGCAGGAATCGCGGCGTTCAATGCTGCGCCCGCATCCAGCCATAAGCTACCGGGCTGCGCCGCGATCAAGGGCTTGTGGTGCAATTCCATTTGCAGCGGTGCGATGTGCAATTTGTAGTGAGTGAACGTGTGCGTGAACGGATCAAGAGCCTGATGCAGATCGCCCGCTATCCCTCTTTGCGCACACCATTCCAGCGCTGCCCGCTCGTCCGCGAACTGCGGCAGACACCACAGCCCGCCCCAGATGCCGGATGCGGGGCGCTTCTCCAGAAGAATGTCATTGCCATGCATGAGCAGCAAAAAAGCGGCGTGTTTTTCCGGCAGCGCTTTTCTGGCGCGCGGCGTGGGCAGTTTGGCGACGCGGTTGGTCTGGAGCGCAATGCAATCTGACTGCACGGGGCAAGATGTGCATCTCGGCTTGCTGCGCGTGCATAGCGTCGCCCCCAGATCCATCAGCCCTTGCGTATAAATTGCGGCATCGCGCTGTGGCAACAGTGCCTCGGCTTGTCGCCAGAGTTGCATCTCGATCTTTTTCTCGCCGGGATAACCTTCGATGCCGCAGTAGCGCGCCAGCACGCGCTTGACGTTGCCGTCGAGTATCGCGCGCTGTGCGTGAAACGCAAGCGTGCTGATAGCTGCGGCAGTGGAGCGCCCTATGCCGGGCAGTGCGATGATATCGTCGAAGCCGCGCGGAAATTTTCCATCGTGTTGCTGCATGATGTGTCGCGCGGCAGCATGCAGGTTGCGCGCGCGCGAGTAGTAGCCCAGGCCGCTCCAGTGCGCCAGCACTTCGTCTTCGCTGGCTGCAGCGAGCGCCGCAACATCAGGGAATGACGCGACGAAACGCTGGTAATAGGGAATCACCGTGGCGACCTGGGTCTGCTGCAGCATGATCTCGGACAGCCACACGCGGTAGGCGTCGGTGCCCTGCCATGGCAGATCATGGCGCCCGTGCAGGCGTTGCCACTTGATGATATGTGAGGAGAAAGTGTCCACTTGGAATCACGACGCTGCGCAAAATTTGTCGGCGCAAATGAATTACACCGGCAAATCCATTATCTGAACAAGCCCTTCAACCCACCCTTGAGTTGATCCATCAGCTTGCCTTTCACTTCCTGTTTCTTTGCCTCGATTTTCTGCTTCGCCGCCTCGCTCACCATCGCGCCGAAATCCAGCGTGTACTTGAGATCGGTGAACGGGCCGCTGAGCCGCACCGGCACCGTGAGACCGCCGACGCTATCCTTGCCGCCCTGGCCTTCGAGCGTGCCCGCCAGCGTGGCCTTGGCAAGATAGTTGATGCTGTCGTTGCCGAGGTTGATGTCGCCATTGCCGGAGAGGCGCAACAGCGGCGATTTCAGCGAGAGGTCGTCGTTGTGCGCGATGCCGTTGTTCACTTTGAAGCTGGCCTTGAGTTCGCTGAAGTCTGTCTTCTCGTCCTTGTTGGCCACCTGCGTCTGCGAGCCGCCGCTCTTGCCGAAGCTGCGCAGGGTCTTGGCGATGTTGATGCCTTTGACCGCGCCGTCCGCGAGATTCAACACCATGCTGCCGTTTAGCAATTTCTTCAATGCGCCTACAGTATTGCCTTGCGTATCGAGCTTGAGCGCCACATTGCCTTTGCCTTCCAGTGTGTCGAAATTGGCAATATCCTTGAGCAGTGGCGCGATACTGATGCCGCTGAGATTTTCGTTGATGGCGAAACCCGGCGTTGCTTGTGCGGCATTCACCGTGATGCTGCCGTTCATGCTGCCGTCGTAGAGTTTGGCCGATAGCGGATTGAGGTTGAGTACGCCGTTGTGCGCCTTCACGTCGAGATGCACTTGCGACGATTTCAGATTGGCGACTTTCAGCGCACCGACGCGCAAGCTGCCATCCAGATTGAGTTTCTTCAACGCAGACAGATCCAGCGGCGGCTCCGTTGCAGGCGCCCCGGCAACTTTGGAAGCGCCGGCTCCGGCGGAAGCGCCTTCGGCTTTCTTCAGCAAATACACATCAGCATCGAACTGATCCACGTCCGCGTCAAAATGGAACGCCGGATCGGCGAAATTATTCATTGCCACTCTGGCCTTGATCTGGCTTTGCAACAGCCCGCCCGCAAGTTCCATTTGCACATTCTGCTTCGCCGCATCCACCTGCACACTGCCTTTCATTTCGCTGCTGACCGATTTGCCCGGCAGCCTGTCGCCCGTGGCATGCACTGCGACCGCGAAATTGGGCAGGCTGAACTGCTGCGATTTGAAATCGCCGGAGACCGGTGTAGAGAGCTTTACCTGAAATGCCTGCTCGGGCTGTTTCATGTCCAGTTGCAAATTCAACGCGCTGCTCTTGAGCGCTTGCGCATCGCCTTGCAGATCCGGCGTAGCAAGACTGACCGCGAGATCGCCCATGCCCGCCAGCGCTCCCTTGGCCTGTAGATCCAGGCCTTCCAGCCGCCAGGCCTGCTTGTCCAGATCGAGCGTAAGCGTGGTTTTCAGTTGGGCGGAGACATCCAGCCTGGGCTTGTCGGAATGAAGCGTAGCGGAGAAATCAATCTTCGTCGGCGCACCATAGGCGATATGCCCGGTGTTCAGGGTGATATTTTTCAGCGCGTATTGCGCGCCGCTGGTTTCATCGCGGTAATCCAGTTCAGTCTTCTCCACATGCACGGCAGCGATGTCGAGCTTCACCGGCGATGCGGCGGATTTATTTTCCTGCTGCTCTTCTGCTTTACCTTCCGGCCTGCTCCCATCCTTGTGCAGCAGGTCATCGATGTTGGTCTTGCCGCTTTTCAGTTTCACCCATGTGAGCTTCAACCCGTTGACCGTTACCTCATCCACCACGGCCTGCCTGGAAAACAGCGGCAACAGCGCCAACGCAACATGCGCGCTGTCCAGCGCGGCGAACTCCTGATCGCTGCCCAACTCAGACAACGATACCTTGCCGATGTCTGCGCCTATGCTGGGGAAGAAGGTCAGCTTGATGTTGCCGTCCAGCCGGAGCGTGCGTTGCGTCTTGTCTTTCACCGCCCGGATGATCTGCGGCTTGTAGTCGTTGGGATTGAATGTCGCAACGACATAGGCCGCGCCTCCCGCCACGACCAGCACAACCCCGCCCGCTGTCAGCAAACCATATTTGAGGAATCTATTCATGTGGACAACTCCCCCGCAGGTATAACGGACGATACGCGCTCAGTCCGGCAATGCGATCTGGTTGTCGGTGCTGAACTGATAATCGTGGAAGATGTGCTCGGCGCTCAGCACCTGATACGAGCCGTCCGCGAGTTTGCGCGTGGTGTCCTTGAGGCGGTAGGTATAGTGGCCGCAAGTCCAGCATTTGAAGTTGCGCATGTGGGTACACAGGCAGATTGTGTCCTGCACCGAAATCTTCTTTTCGCCCGGATGCGCCGCCACTTCGCGGTTGTAGGAATCAATGTAGGCGCAATTTCCGTTGGCATCGAGGACATAGCCGTAGGATTCGCAGCCGGGACGGATGCCGGAGCCGATGGCGGGGCTGTTTTTCAACATGCGCATCGGGTAGCCTGTGGGCGAGACGTTGTTGACTTCGATGTCGTTTTCGCCCGCCTTGAAGTATTCCTGCATCACGTCCTGTGGCAAGCCGCATTCCTGTGCGACGGTAAAACGCGTGGCCACCTGCACCGCAGCAGCACCTTCGTCGAGGAAAGACGCGGCGTCGCTGCCGGTAAAAATCCCCCCGGCAGGAATCACCGGAATGTCGAGATGTTCGGCCTTCAGGTATTGATGTATCTCGTTCACGATGGCGCGCAGGTCGTACTTTGCCCAGTCCATGCCGAAGCCGAGATGGCCGCCCGCCAGCGGGCCTTCCACCACCACATAATCGGGCAGGCGATTGGTACGGGCATTCTTGCGCAGGAACAGTTGCAGCGCGCGCAGGCTGGAGACAATGATGCCAAGTTTGGCATCGCGGAAACGCGGGTGATCTTCTATCATCGCGAACGAGCCGAGGTGCAATCCGGCGGCCAGAGTGATGCCGTCTATGCCCGCATCCAGCGCACTACGCAGCCGCACCGTGAGAGTCTCACGCGGCGCGTTCATGGTGAGTTTTTCCATGCAGTTGATAAAGATCATGCCGGAACCACGCTTGGCTTCCATGGAATGACTCACGTGCAGGCGCGTCGCTTCGGCTACCTGTCCGAGATCAAACTTCACTGCCGACTTGTCGGCGTTTTCAATGTTGTATTTGTATTGCTGGAGCTTATCTTTGACGAAGTCGGTGTCGTAACGCCTGTCGGTCACGGTGGGCAACATCGCATCGGAGATGTGTCCTATGCCGCCCAGACGCGCGGCTTCCAGCGCGAGATCGGACGTGGAAATGTCCACGCCCATGCCGCCTATCATGATAGGCACCAGTTCCTGCGTGCCGAATCGCAGGCGAAAATCGTCAACGCGCTTCATGCCTCTTCCTCCCCAGGATTTGTGGCTGCCGGCCTATGCTGGACGGACTGATAGTTATACAAGGTGCTATATCGTTTTGGAATAGCGGGCATGCTCTTGCCGCGTGCGCAGGTATTTGTCGAACACCATGCAGACGTTACGGATCAGCATGCGTCCTTTGGGCGTGACGTAGAGCCACTCCGGCTCCAGCCTGACCAGGCCCTCATTCTCCAGATCTTTCAGCTCGCCCAGTTCGATGGCGAAGTAGCTGTCGAAGTCGATCTGGAATTCGGCGTTGAAGGTTTCCTTGGAAAGTTCGAAGTGACACATCAACGCCTGAATAATCTCGCGGCGCACCAGGTCGTCAGCATCGAGCTCCATGCCGCGCATGAGAGGCAACTCATTGCGATCGAGCGCGGCGTAGTATTCCTCTTCCTCGCGGAAATTCTGGCTGTAGGTCGGGCCGACCTTGCCGATGGAACTGATGCCGATGGCAATCAGATCACAATCGGCATGGGTGGAATAGCCCTGGAAATTGCGGTGCAAGCGCCGCTGACGCTGCGCCACAGCCAGCTCGTCATCCGGCTTGGCGAAGTGATCCATGCCGATATACACATAGCCCGCATCGGTCAGCGTATTCACCGACAGCTTGAGGATGTCCAGCTTGGTTTGTGCGTCGGGCAGGTCTGCCTCGTTGATGCGGCGCTGCGCCATGAAGATGGTGGGCAGGTGCGCATAGTTGTAGATGGAAAGACGGTCCGGATTGGCGGCGATCACCTTGTCCAGCGTGGCCTTGAAACCGGCAAGCGTCTGTTTGGGCAGGCCGTAGATCAAGTCTATGCTGATGGACTTGAAACCGTTGGCGCGCGCCGCATTGATGACGCGCAGCGTCTCTTCCTCGCTCTGGATGCGGTTCACCGCCTCCTGCACCGCCACGTCGAAATCCTGTACGCCTATGCTGATGCGGTTGAAGCCGACATCGGCGAGCAGCTTGATGGTCTCGTCGCTGACCTTGCGCGGGTCAATTTCGATGGAGTATTCGCCGTCCTTCACCAGCGTGAAGTTTTTGGCGATGGCGGACATTAATGTGCGCATCTCGTCGTCGGAGAGGAAGGTCGGCGTGCCGCCGCCCAGATGCAGTTGTTCGAGGCGGCGTTCGCCTGGCATCAATGCCACCTGCATCTCCATTTCCTTGATCATGTACTGGATGTATTTCTCGGAACGGCTGCGATCCTTGGTAATGATCTTGTTGCAGCCGCAGTAGAAACACAGCGTGTTGCAAAACGGTATATGCACATACAACGACAGGGGGCGCGCTGCATCACGCTTGGCGACCCAGTTGCGATAGGTATCCGGGCTGAAGGTTTTGACGAAGCGGTCTGCTGTCGGGTAGGAGGTATAGCGCGGACCATTTTTGTCGAGCCGGCGTATCAATTCCAGATCGACTTCCAGTTCAGGTGAGGCTTTCAAGCTTGATGACATGATGTCCATATATCCGTTAGGTTGCTCAAGACAAGATTATATGACAGGAGGACACCAAACGCGCGCATTCCGTTCCGCATCCCCATGTTATTCTCTGAATAAGGTCGGCTCAAACGCAGGGCTATATTTTTATGGGTAAGGCTTGCGTAATGAATATCTATTCGATAGACTGCGCGGGTTGCTTGTGGTATCAACTATAGTAGGTTATTTAAAACACTCAAGGGGAGTAATGTTATGCCTATGGAATTATTGGTTCCCGTCGGGATTTTTGTTCTCGGTATCGTCGTCTCCATTTCAACCGCCAGCATGGGCGTACAGCGCTTGGTCTCAAAGAGACAGGATGAAGCTGAATTGGGCCGGACAGCGGCTTATAACGAACCTTTCAAGGATTCTGGGCACTAACGTACGAAGAAGTAGCACCCGCTTCGTTTCCCGTTAGTTATGAAAAAGCACGGCCCTCGTGGCCGTGTTTTTCTTGTCCATATTGATTTCATGCGCCTAGATACTACTGCCCATCCCCATCTGGTCAAGTTCCTGCTGGTATCCGCCATCTCGTTCTTCATCGGCGCCATGCACGGCATGCTACAGGTGCTTCCTCCGATTCGGGCCTGGCTGGATTCGATAGGCAGCCCGTACGGCGGGCCTGGCCACATGATAGATCCCCTAGCGCACGCGCATATGAATCTGGTGGGGGGGTTGGTCACTCTGGCCATGGGCACGACGTACTACCTGTTCCCGTTATTCAGCGGGAAAGAAATCTATTCCGCGCGCCTGGTGAATCAGTCGTTCTGGTGGACCAGCGTAGGCGTGTTTTATTTCTACATCACGCAAATGGTGTTCGGTATCTGGGAGGGGAATTTGCTCCTCACGGATCCGCAAGCCATGCAGCAGGTACATCATTATTACGGGCCCATAGTCGCCGGTTCAGGCATCGTCATGGCGACAGGTTTTTGCATCTATCTCGTCAATATCGTCCTCTCCCTGCGGGACAATGGAAAAAATCCTTAAGGCCTCAAAAGTTCAGCGGAAAGCGTAGCGTGCTTTCCACGTCGTTACGCCTGATTTGCACTTGCAGCGTAGACCTGATGCCCGGCGCGACTTCCGCAGCCCGGCGGTAAACCCCGACCTGCCCATCCTGTATCGCCTGCTTCCATTCGTCGTGGTCGTCGGTGCGCAACGACACGATCAGGTCATACACTGGCCTGCCGCGTTCGCCCGTTGTCATCACCAGAAATTCGTTCATCCCGGTTCGCGGCGGACTGGGTCTGCTCTCGACACGCACCTCGACATCCTGCCATTTTTGCGGAGGTATATCCGCAACCTGATTGCCGCTACATGCCGACAGGGCGCCCAACAAAATCAGCGCGCCGCATTTCGCGCCTGCTGCCCGTAAATTATTTCTGCTCATTTTGCTCATCAGTTTTTTCTTTGTCTGAGTCCAGACGGCCACCGGACGATGTGCCATAAAGCTGCACCATAAAATAAACCATCGCGCCGGCGGCGGAGATGTAAAACAGGGCAGCGACAAATCCCCAGTCCACCCATTCGCGCTCGTATCCAGGGCGGTTGCCCCAGAACGGAAAACTCAAACCCACGGCAACCAGCAATACGGTGACGATGACTCCCACGAACCAGAAGGGAATGCCCTTCTGCGATTCGGATATCTTCTCGACCAATTCCCAATCTTCCATTCCCCGCTTCGCGCGACGCTCTTCATCGGAGTCATAACCGAAATTATTTTCGGCCAGTTCGCCCCATTCCGGCTTATCCACTTCAGACAGGATTTTGCCGTTTTGAACCTTGTCCTCGTCCCCCGCCATGACTACCCCCGCTCGGAAAGATGCTGCATCTGAAAACGTCCCGTCCAGCCATCGTCGGCGGACACTTCAACCACAAAAGAATACAGGCCGCGCGGCAAACCCTGCTCAATGAATAACGTCAGCGATTCGCGCCCGGCAGATGATAACTTAATCTCATTCGTGCTGAGATGGTAACTGCCCTCCGGCAAACCTTGCACGCGTACAGTGAACCGCGCCGGGCGGTATAGCTTGTTCGCTATGGAGATACGATAGTCCTGTATGGTGTGGCCCTGCTGGCTCTCCGCCCGATAAACCGCAGCGTGGTAAGGCTGGTATGTCCACAGGCCCCAGACCAGCATCGCCACGCCAAATACCGCCAGCGCCGCCACCCAGCCCGCCCTGTCGAACCAGGATACTGCCGCAGTGCGGAATTTTCTCGCCTGCTCCTGCTTGCGTTCGCCCAGCTCGAAGCGCAACAAACCTGCGCCGCCCTGCCTGGCTTGCAAGTTGTTGCAGGCATCTATGCAGTCGCCGCAATTGATGCAACTGTCATAGATGTCCGTCTTGCGCGGATCCAATTCGATGAAACAGGTGGTGACGCAATAATTGCACTTGGCGCAATCGGCCGCGCGGCTGGCGTCGTAAGCCACATGCAGCGTCTGCTTGGTCTTGAACGAATGCTGCCATACCCGATAGATGCAGGCAAAGCGGCACCAGAAATGCCGGATCAGCGCGATATCCAGAAAGATGATCAGCACACTCACCGCATAGATCCAGTGCAACGATTTCGCCAGCCTGGCATCGTCCTGGAACGTGATAAACGACCACACCAGATGAGGCGGGTAAAAATAGAACAAGGGGATCAAACCAAAGAACAGCGCAGCAACCAGAAATGCCAGCCCCAGCAGCAGCCAGTTCAGAAATTTATTCTTTGTGCCCGCCACTTGCACCGCCGCACCGCTCAGGCTGACCTCGGCGCGCTTGCCCAACAATTTACGCATCAAATTGTTGGCCCATTCGGACACGGTGTTTTGCGGACAGACCCAGCCACAGATCACCGTGCCCGCAGTTGAATACAGCATCACCAGCACACACACCGCCGTGATCCACAGCCCGGTCATCAGGAAAAAATCGGCGAACCAGATTTGCCTGTCCAGCACGACGAAAGCGCCCGCCTCCGGATCGATGCGGAACAGGCCGCTGGCCGGTATCAGTATCGCCAGGAAAATTGCCAGCATCTGCACCGCACGCCGCTTCCAATGGAAACGGCCAACAGGCGCCGGGGCGCCGACAACCTTGATGGGGATGCCGGAAATGGATTTCTGATTGACTTCGCCAGCCATAGATTAACTTCCTGCCATGCGCGCTTCGCGGTCGAGCGGACTCAATTCCAGCAGGCGCTTGCGCAAGAACTCCGCCTGCGCGTCGCCCGCCTGGTGTTTGATGCGCCATAGCATACGCAAAGATTCCACGTGCTGCGGATTGAGGTGTTGTATTTGCTGCAAGGCATCCACTTCGTTGAAGCCGTGTTCACGTGCCTGCGCCAGAGACGAAAACATACTATCAGCCAACGCATAGGCAATCCAGCGGTCTTTTGCATTCGCCTGATAAGCCAGATACATCATCCGGTTGGCTTGCGGCGCTGCGCCCTGCGCTGAGGCCAGCCAACTGCGCACCATCAGCTCGGTCGCACCATAGGCGCGTTCAAACGCTTCCTTGTCGCTCTTCTGTATGCCAAGCAGATTCTCCGCCGTCGCCATGTCTGGCCTGCGCTGCAGCAGGTTCCGCAGCGACGAAGATATATCCAGGTCTCCGGCATAGCGCGCTCGCGGCAGGCGAAATTCGAGCACGGGTGACCATTCATCCTGCACCGGCCCAGCACTTTCCTGGATCGGCCCCCAGTAGCGTCCCAGCCAGGTCCAACCGCCTTCGCCAACCGTCGCCGCGTCCTGTTGTGCCAAGGACAAGCGCTGCAAATTGCGCAACAGACTTTCCGCTCCGGCAAATTTTTGTTGCGGACCAACCAGCGCCAGATGCATGCCGTCGAGGAACAATTGCGCATCCGGGAACACTCGATGAAAGCTGCGCAAGATCACGGTCAACGATTCGCGATCGAACTGATTCAGCGCGAGCCATTGGACGAACAAGCCACCCTCATTCAAACGATCATGTGCGCGCTGAAACTGCTGCACCGACAATAGCGAGCTCAGCCCTGCCAGATCGGGATGAAACACGTCGCCGATGATGACATCGTATTTATCGCGCGTAGCGCTGAGGAAATGGCGCACGTCATCACGCTCCACTCGGGTTTGCCGCATCGCTCCATTATTGGCGGACTCGAACAAGCTCGCTGCGGAAGCTATCGCACCTTGCGATAATTCGACTGCATTGCGCTGCAAGTCGGGAAACGGCAAAGAGCCTGACACGGAAATCCCGGTACCGAGGCCGAGGAACAGCACCGAGTGCGGGTGCTCATGCAGCAGCAAGGGAAGGCGCGCCTGATTGGCCTGCACAAACACTGCAGTTGGATCGGTCGAGGCATCCATCCTTTGCAAGTCGGTCAACAGCAGGCGCTGGCCGTCCTGCTGCTCAACCACATGCGTCATCGAAACTGCATCTTCATACAGATACACGTTCCTGCTTCCCGCCTGCGCCTGCGGCAGCAATGCGCTGACTTGTGGAAGATGCACGACCGGCCACGCCGCAACCACAAACAGCGGCACGGCCAACCATGCGACTCGCGACTGTGCCCAGATCAAGCCCAAAACCAATAGCACCAAGGCCGCCACCACCACCGTAGCTGCACTGCCCAAAAACGGGATCAACACCAGGCCCGCAATGACTGCACCGAGCGCCGCACCAAGAGAATTCGCGCCGTATAACCACATGCCGCCGCCGTTCAGACGACTGTGCAACAACGGCAACCATGCCCCCAGCACCAGCGTGACTGGCAGCGTCAACAGAGTCAGTGCCAGACCTTGCGTTGCCAATGCGCCGAACAAGGAAGAAAATTCCGCGCGCTCCACCCATGCTGAAAGCGTGGGCAGCATCCATAAACTCAGCAAGGAAAAACTTGCGGCAGAAATGGGTAAAGCCACGAACCACGCCTGCCGGTGCTGGCGCGGTGCCAGCAGGCTGCCCAAGCCTATGCCCAACAGGAAGGCCGCGAGTATCAGCGCCAACACATACTCGGTGCGCAGCATCACCATGCCGAATAATCTGGTCCAGGCTATTTCCAGAATCAAACTCGCCGCACCGATCCCGGCATAAGCAAACAGGGCAAACAAGGGGGGGCAATTTTCCGGGGCATGCTCTGCGACGACAGCTTGCGTTGCGATATATCGCGATGCCAGTAACCACAGCGCGAGCGCAACCAGCAAACTTATCCCGGCTATCACCCATACCGCGCCGCCCCAACCCAAGGCTGGCAACAGCCATAACGGCAGCAAAGCGCCACAAGCCGCCCCCAGCGTGTTCAAACCATAGAGTCGACCCAAACGTACAGGCGTGCTCTTTAATGCCGCCAAAGCCAGCGGAAATCCCGCGCCCATGGCAAAAGCCGGCAGCAGCAGCAAACACAGGGCGGCGGCGGCAATCAATCCATACCATTGGAACAAGGAAAACTGGCCTGCTGCGTGCTCCATCCAGGTAGAGAGCGTCCGCAGTATCAGGGGAAGCAACAATGCATAAAATGCGATGCCGCCTTCCAGCGCGGCAAGCAACAGCAACGGCTTTTTGATTTTGCTTGCCCGGTGCGCCGCAAACAGGCTACCCATGCCCAGGCCTGCCATGAAGGCAGCGACCGTCACTACTACCGCGAAGACGCTGACGCCGAATTGCAGCGACAACATACGCGCCCACAGGACTTCGTAAGCCACGCTGGTCAAGCCGGAAAGGCCATACAGCAGCATCAATGCCAAGCCAGCATTCGCTCCTGTTAGCGAGTTTGTTTTTTCTCCGGGCATGGTGCGCTACTCAATGAAGATGACCGGAAATATCCGGTCATTTTGCGACAGGCTCAGAATGGATTGAACCACACCAATGCAACGACTGTGTGTGCCAAAGCCAGCGTGACAGTAAGTCCGGCAAACACCGTATGCATCACAAAAACCTGCTTGCCATATAAAGCCATGGCTATACCCAACGCTCCGGTGACAAGTATCAGAAGCAGCAAAGGCACGCCCAGCAGGAACATGATCTTGCGCTTTTCCTTGTCCGTTAGCACATTTCCATCTGTCGGATTGGGTTGCTGTTCAAATGCCTCCATCACCTGGACGCTGTCGCCTTTTTGCGTTGGCGTATCAGCGGCGTGTACAACGGGAGCAGTAAAAAACAACAGCAGCAGAAGCAGCCAGTGGCAAACAGTCCTCATTATTCGCGCCCCTCCTTATCCGATGCCTGTTTTTCCAGTTCTGCCTTGCGCTCGGTATAGCGCCACACCAGTATCGCCATAAGAATGAAAGGCGCAAGAACTGTAAACAGCAGGAATATGAAAATGCTCCATGGCGTCTCTATCGTCACGTGGAGAAAGCGGTAGCTATCCAATGCGTAGCCCGAATCCACCCACGATAATGTCAAACCGAGAACGACTCCCATGCGCGCCAAGATTTTATGCATACTCATTTCCCTTTGGCCTGTTGCCGAACATCGCCCGCACAGCGGAATCCATAAAAGTCGGAGGCATAATTTGCCCATGCGGAATCCCGATGGTATGTCGCAGTGGAGAAGGGGTCCCCCTTCCATGAGCCGCCACGCAAGGTTTTATATTTCCCTTCGGTAGGCACCATGTCAGCCACTTTCATCGCCTGATCCTTGTCGCTGGTCGCCATCGCCACTTTCCCCTGGAACAGGGCGGATGGCGCCTTGGAACCGGGGTAGGGCGCGAACTCATCTGCCATCCACTCGTCCATGTTGCCGGCCATATCCAGTGCGCCATATGGGCTGGCGCCATTCGGATATGCATTCACGTTGGTAGCCGAACCCACGTTGTAATAAGTATTCAAGCGCTCAGGCTCCATCTTGTTTCCCCATGGCCAGCGCCGTCCGTCCGTGCCGCGCGCAGCCTTTTCCCATTCCGCCTCGGTAGGCAGACGTTTGCCGGCCCATTTGGCATAAGCCTTGGCGTCATACCAAGTCACCATGGTGACGGGGCGCATGAGCTCGCCCTGCGGAACCTGTCCATCTTTCCAGTTCAGCGGCGGGCGATGGCCAGTGGCCGCGACAAACCGCGCGTATTGCGCATTGGTAACCAGATATTTGTCAATCACGTAAGCGGGCAAAGTCACCGTGTGCTGCGGCTTGTCCTGTTCATCGGCGCGGTCAAGATTGGTGCCCATCAGGAAGGGACCTGCGGGAACCGGTACCATGCTTTCCAGTTCCTGCCACTCGTCTTTGGACAACAATCTTTCAGCCTCATCCACGCTGTATCCATTTGCGTGGCTCTTGTTGGCTTCGTGCTTTTCATGCAGCACGATGTCTTCGCCCGCTGCACGAATTCTGGAGTTCTCTTCTTTCAGATCATAGGTGGCCATCTTGCGCATGTCGGCCATGCGATTGGCGCCCAGCTTCACCACATGCAGGCTACCGCCTACCAGTGCCAGAACAACGCAAGTGATCAGTGTGGCGGACAAATACCGCTTGCGCCGTATACGCTCTTCCGCCGTGAGGACGGGCCTTGCTCTCCTGGAAACCGTCATGATGCTTCTATGTCACTCCCATCTTTGCCTGAGCGCTCTTTATAGATTTTGTGGCGCGGGCTTCTTCCATAAACACTCTTCATCATGATCTCGCCCATGATGCCGCCGAAAGCCGATGCTTCCACCGCAAGAATCACAAAAAACCCCCACCAGCCTATGGGTGCCAGAGACGCGCCTGCCGGAGTACCCGTTATGTAAGCGATCTCGTAATAGCTGATAGCTCGCACTATCAGCGGAGGAAAATAACTCAACCACTTTCCGCCAAAGCCGTAGATCGCGGTCACCAGCAAACCCACGAAAAAGGGCAGCACGAACACATCCACGATCCATAATCCGCCGAATCCCTGAATGCCGCGATATAGCTCGACAGTTACTCCCAACATGCGGTCGCCCAGGCGATTAAGTACGCATGCCGCAATCAGCGCCACCAACCCTTTGATCAAACGGGCGCGGTCTATCCGCAACCATCTTGTCATGGACGATACTCCTTGCCAGTCAATTTCTCATATTCGGCTTTGCGCGTTTCTTCCAGGTACCAGTCCTGCACCTTGAGGCTCGCCATATAACTGGCCAATAGGCGACGCTCGTGCTCGGGTAACTGCGCATATGAGCGCATACGATATTCCTGCTTCAAGCGCGAGGGTAAGATCTCTTGCGGATTGGGCGCAGAAAAATATTGATAGAACCATTCTTCATTACGCAAGGAACCGATCCCATCCAGAATCGGGGCCGGCACGCTTTCCAGCATGTCGCGCACGGTCCACAAGGAATGGCAACCTTTACAATTTTCCCGCCGATAAATATCCGAAGCCTCGCGCGCCAAAGTTGCGGATGCAGTGCTGTAATAGGGGATACCCTTATCCTTCTCATGATCGGTTTCGATGCGCCACAGGTTGCGTCCCATCAAACCGAGGACAACCACCACGATCACGGCTATAACCACTTTTTCGCCGCGCTTCATTGCCTGCTACGCTCTTCCTCTTGTTGTTTTAATACCCGTATTCTGCTTTGCTCTTGGGTAGCAAGCACTTCGCGGCTCTTGGCAAATTCTGCCGGCGTCATTTTGTCCCGGTCTTCTTCCGTGAACACCAGATATTTGATGTCTTCGTCAAACTGCTCATTTTTGGCAGCCCAGCGTATCCAGTAGATGCAGGCCGCAATGATCATCACGCCAATGACCAGCCAAAGATATATCGTCCAACCATCACCCAACGACTCCAGAAATTCCATAGCCCCTCCGGCAATTACCTACTAAAAAAGATACCCGGATAGCATTTGCAGCGCTCCGAAAACAATCGCAACCACGATGCCGAGAATGATTGCGCCAAACATCAGCTTCTCCCCAGTTTTCATATTTTTGGGGGCGTGCTTCCCGAAAGCAACCGAATACACAATACCTGAAAATACCAGAACAGACACCAGCATGAAAAAGAACACGCCCACACTGAATTGCTGGCTACGCATCCCCTCTATGCTTAGGTCTATTTTCACGGATGGCCCCGTACTGGACAGCACGGAAAAAACTTGTGTCAGGCCCTGACTATTGAATAGCGAATTAATGGCAAACTTCCAATGTAACGTTACTAAAAACGATGCCGCTCCTGCGAGCGGCATCAATTAGCTTCTATAAACCAGCTACAACTTATAATTACTGATGCTTCGCCTTTATCTGTGGCGTACGCTTATCGTAGTTATCAATGAAGAAACTGTAGAAAAGCGGGGCACCATATGCCAGTGCAATCACTCCAGCAAATACGGCGGGGCCAAAATCAAAATCTATCATTTGAATCTCCTGTCAAGTCTGAGCGAAGTTTAGTGTCCTGCACCGTGCGTCGGCTGCCAGCTCGATGGTGGCAGACGCTTCACAACGCCAACAACACCAAGGAAGAAGATACACACGTAGAAAATGTCGATCGTATAACCCATATCCCACCATGGCTGGAAGCGTTCACGTGTGCCATTCGCACGCATGTTGCCCTCAAAGTTGGCGAACACCACTTCCGTACCTACCACGGTATAGTCTCTCAGATCCACGCCCTTCTTTTGCAGTTCTTCGATCTTCGGCTTCAACGAACGCAACTCGTTCATGGTGATCGGGTGGCGTTCCAGTTGCGCCTGATTCGGGCCGCCTTGATGCATCGCGACTATCTTCTTGATCGCTTCGTCATCATTGGTTATCGACTGAATTTCGGGCTTGTCCATATCCTTGAGATAGTCCGCATAAATCGCCGGAGTGGGACGCTGGCCCCACAGTGGGAAAGTAATTGCGAACGCAGTCAAGACCGTCAACAACAGCAACCAAACCACCGGTATCGGCAAGCGGTTGTTATCCTCGGTAATCCCCCCAAGGTCTTCCGCTTCCCACAGCTTCTGGTCTGCTTCATTCTGTGCCGGGCTATTTGTGGTAGCCAGCGGATTATCCATTACCCATGCCATAGCATTGTCTCCCTATAATTATTTAAGACTCAGAATGAAGTCAATCAAGGCGCGAGCCTCGCTGTTCTTGGCTGGTACCGGCACATCCGGAGGCGTAGGATTCTTGCCTTCGCGGTAGTCGGTATATTCAGCGCGCCACTTGTCGTAATCAATCTTCTGGCCATTTGCATCCACGCTACCCCAGAGATAATCAAAACGAGGCATGATGGAATGCGGCTGCACCAAACGAGGATTAAAGAAGTGCAACATCATCCATTCTTTGGAGGCATTGCGCGAACCAACGTGCAACAGATCCGGACCCTTGCGGTCTGAACCGAATGCGGTCGGCGATTCGCCATTGAAGTCACCCAACATAGGAGGGGCACCAAACACCTGCCAGTCCTGAGTCTGCTCGGGCAACAACGTATGGCACCACCAGCAACCTTCGCGCACGAACATGGTTTTGCCAGCGCCGATATGAGCGACATCCTCATCCGGAACCGATTTCAACACATCGCCAGGTATCCAACCCTTGGTCGCAGTTGCGTTTTCGATGTACGCTGGCTGACCGCCTTGTGCCGCCTTGATCACGAACACAGCACCGCCTTCTTTCTTGGCTTCACCGATACGACCCTGGTTGACGCTAAGACCTTCCACGCCGGCACCCAGATTATTGGGGTGGCCGACCGCGTTAGGCATCCATGCTCCCGGCGGATACACGTATGCGGATGTCGGTTGCTCCAGCGGCTGACCTGTCTTCGGGTCATTCTTGAGCAACACCTTCACCGGCTTGTTGGCACCTGTCATCAGCGGATCGCTGAGGTTCCAACCCGCATCCCAACCAGCGACCAACTGCTTGTCCAGCGCAACCTCAGTAGATACTGCGGAACGCATATCAAAACTTGGAAACAGGATGGTGATGCACATCGAAGTTCCCAAGGAAAAACCAAACATCCTTGCACCGACCTTATACTCTCTAAATGCCATAATTATTCTCCCAGATCGCTTTCAGTTTAGCGCTCATACGCCATTTCATGCGGCATACGACCAACCGGAACTACAGTTCCTTCACGCGCAGTCATCCACATGTTGTACAGCCACAGGACGTTCGAGATGAACACCATCGTGCCACCAATCCAGCGGGCGATCATGTATGGGTGTTCGGCAATCACAACGTCAATGTATGGAACTTCGTAGATCTTGCCAGCGCCCTGAATCAGGCCAGCAATCGTCATCGAGATCCAGTAGATGCTGAAACCAATCAACAGCAGCCAGAAGTGCATATTACCCAGCGTCAGCGAGTACAGCTTACGCTTCATCAGAGTTTGCAGACCCAGATACACGGCTGCCCCCTCAAGGAAGGTCGAGAAACCCAGCAACGCAAGGTGAGCATGCGCAACGATCCAGCCCGTTCCATGAACGTACCAGTTAATCGCGCGGGTTTGCTGGAAACCACCCTGCATGTTCAGGGGAATAGCCAACAGGCAGCCTGTTACGGTAAAGCGAACTTCCAGGTTCTCAACAAACATGTTCCATTTGCCCTGCATGGTCAGCATGATGTTGGAAACAAACGCAATCGCCGGAACCAGAATCAGCACACCCTCCACCGAGGCAAAGGACTTGAGCCATTCAGGCAAAGGAGCAGACATCAGATGATGCGCAGCCGGTGTCGAGTAGAACACCACCACGGACCAGAAGTGCAGGTGGCCGATACGATGCGAATACAGCGGATTGCCCGTAACCTTCGGAATTGTGTAGTAAGCGATCGCCGCAGCCACCGGAGTAATCCAGAGACCCAGCACGTTGTGCGCGAACCACCAAGTCATATAAGCCTCAGTCAGCCCCGTCAGGTGGAAGAACTCTGGCGTATTGCCCACCACGAACACGATGATAACCATAAATGTCGCAGCAGTGAAGAACCAGTTAGTTGTGTAAATACCCTGAGTACGGCGAGTCAACACTGTCATCCACACGTTGGTTGCCAAAGGAATGGCAATGAAACAAGCGATGTACAGATCAATCGGCCACGGGAAGTCAGAATACTCACGTCCGGAAGTGATACCCGCCCACAGCAACGTCAGGCCCAAAGACAGGCCAACATTCCAAAGGAAGCAGTTCCACATACCCAACTTCTCGGACCACAGTCTTGTATTTCCAAGTGCCGGCGTGATGTACATCATGGCCATGGCAAACGCCATCGAAATCCAGCCAAAAATCACAGCATGGACGTGCACCTGCCGCATATGACCAAAAGCAAAAAATTCATTACCAGTCACAAAATCCGGGAAGGCAAGCTTCGCCGCATTGAATGACCCCAACCCCGTTCCAATCACAAACCATACTATGGATGAAAATCCAAAGAATATCGCCGCCGACCCGGCCGGAATATCCTCATTCTTGGCAAATAAATACTTGAGCATACTGCATCTCCTCTAAAACAGGCTAAATGAAGACCGCAACTTAGCGTTACGCTGTTGCGTGAATTATTTTTTCTTCTTTGGTGTTAATACGTACAGCGACAGTATCATACTCGAAAACGCCAAGAGCACCCCAAGCAATCCAGCTATTGTTGCCATAAACCCCTCCTTACTTTAAAGATCTCAGTTGATTAAGCGTTCTCAAGCGCGTCGTGCTTCTTCAAGCCGATAGCCAAGATAATGCAAAATGCGATGCCGAATATTATCATCGCCATATCAATAAAACCGGTAAACGTCGCAGGATCATATGCAGTAGCACCCTCCCCACCCCAGCTCGCGAAAGGCCCGCGACCCAGCAAGCACATCATCGCCGCACCAAACACGCTGCCATTACCCATGCCAGTCGTCATGCCCGCAACGATAATCAACCAAAAGGCCCTAGATGATATTGACTTTTTTTGCATTTACATCCCCCCGTTTAATTAAAAAATCTTCTGGAAAACAGATCCGGTACCTACCCTTGATCCAAATCACGATGCCGCTGATTTCCCCCTTGCGACAGGCATTGCAAGCCCCGCAGGAATGAAATTCTCGCTATAATAAGACCCTGTGTGTAGCATTGTCAAGAATAAATAACGACGCTGCATACCTCATCACTTACTCTGGGCTTGGCGCGCAGAAACCAACCTTACACTGGCACCATCCACACCCAAAATATAAACGTTTAAACTCTTCTGAACTTATTTATGAATGCCAATAACTTGCTGTCTCGCACCCCCCCTCGCTATTGGGGATACCTTGCGCTGTCGCTATGGGGGATTGCCGCCATTTTTTTGCTACGCCAAGACCCTTACAACCTGGATGAGGGCGCCGCCAGATGCCTTTTGTTGATATGGTCCATTGTTGATCAGGTCGCAAGCGCAGTTGTCACTTTTGGCACACCCGATCTGCGCTTACTCCTCTTCGTTCCGATGGGAATCCTCTGGACAGGTAACGTCTTTGCAGCCAAGATTTTTTCCGTACTATTGATGGCCTGTTCTGCCTGGTTACTATATTTATGGGAACGGGATCGCGTTAATGCAGAATGCGCCCTTCTTGCTACCGGTTTGCTGATTATTTCCCCCATTGCACTGGAACAGATTGATACACTTGCGTCAAGCATTTTCCTACTGCTCTCATTCACCATGGGGGCTTGGCTAAACGAAACATACCGCGCCCAGCCACGCCCATTTGGCGGCTGGTATTTTGCCCAACTATTTGTGTGCGCGCTCAGCGTGAGCCTGCACCCATCCGGACTAGCCTACCCTTTGGCGCTTTTCCTGTCATGGCGCAACGACCCCATCGACCACAAACAGCAGAAATATTTCTTCATCGGGATAGGCCTTACCACCTTACTCACCCTGCTCATCAAAATGGGATGGCACGACCAACTGTGGCTACAAAGCCCGGTTAAAAACCTCGCCACCATTCTGCTTGGATCAACCCCAGACGACGGGATGAGCATCCTTCGCTGGGTAACAGGCGGCGCCCTGCTGGCCTTGCTTGTTTTCGTCATTTTCAAGCAACACCGCCAACTATGGTCGGATTTCACTGGCCGCATTCTTCTGTTCGGCTTGGCCATAGGAACCACGGCCTGCGATTCTGCATGGGCCCTGATTTCACTGGCTATTCTTCTGTGTTTTGGATTTCCCCTGTTATTGCGCCCATCTATCTCCGGCGGATTCGCGCGCCAGCGCGGAGCAACCGTACTTTTCATCATAATTCTTTCAACACTATTTATGCGTGCAGACAGGGCGCATTACGAGTTACGAAAATATGGCATCCTGTCCGAGCAGGATCAATTGATTAAAACCCTCGCCGAAGAAGCCGAAAGCACACGCAAAGCCAATGAAGAAAGTAACAGTAGCAATCCACCACGCTTGCGAGTAGCAAGCCAATGGCCGAGCCGCACCATGGTTGCCTGCAAATGCGATACCTTGCCACTACCTCCAGCCGCAAAAGATCCGCAATCGCAACTCGCCATGCTACATAGCGTAACGCATATGCTGCTTGACCCTCAGCAACCCGACAATATGATGCTTTCACGCAATCTTGCAATGCTGGGCGGATCCATGGAAACCGTTGCATTACAACGCAACGGAGTACTCTTGCGCATTAATAGCCAGGAAACCACCAAGTCAAAATAGGACTAGTCATGCGGGAAATTCTTATTTATTCGATAGTGGCACTCAGTTCTTTATTTATCATGGGCTACGCCATGCACATGCTGGTCGGCGGCATGGTCAGCCCAGAAACCGAGTATTTACTGATCGTACTTATTTGCCTTGCCGATGTGGCGGCCATTGGATATATGGCGTGGGATGTAATACAGCGCCGCAGGGGGCGCAAATGAATCAACTGCCGCAGACACTCCTGAGTTTGTCCTGGATCGCCTGATAACCTTGGACATCGGGAAACTGCCCCTTGTGAAATACGAACTGCTGACGTTGACCCGCATTGTCGAATCCTGTCAGGCCGAATGATTTCCCGGCATAATCCGAGTAAAAGCGCAAATCCTTCACCAGCTCTGTTTGCCCACCACCGCTCAGTGCGAAGCGAATCGTGGACTTGCCTATTTCAATTCCCACCGGCGCCGAAGGCAACAACATTAATCTGGTTTTTAGTATGCGGTTGGCACCCGCAATAAAAAAGAAACTACCGAGGAAAACCAGCAAATACGCCAGATTGGCATCATCGCCGAACCAGAATTTGGCAGCCATTGACAGTAATGCGGTCACCGTGGGAACGTACAATAAAAGATCCCATGCCATCCCTTTGCGGTCTTGCACCAGATTGAAACGTAGCTCACTCATGGTTCACGTTTTTGCCTTAAGCACATTCTCGATCGCTATTTCCATTTCACCATACAGCATGCGTCCCGCTTGCTGATGACGAACAATACCTTGCGCATCGATAAAATATGTCCACGGATCCCCCATCACCCGATACGCCTTAAATGCTTCCGGATTTTGATATTGATCCATATGCAGGAACAGCACTTGCGACTGATATTTCTCCATCAGCGCCTTCACGACTTGCAACTGAGCATCGCACACCGTGCAATGACCCGGCGTGGCGAACTCCAGAACGATGGGCTTACCCAACGCCAATGCCTGATCCAGCGAATATTGATACATACGCGCGTCCGGCTGACGGTAAGTAGTGATCCTGCTCATATCTCCGCCGACATCTGCCAGCGTTTTCGTAGGCAACCTGGGCGCCAGAGAGCCGCTCTTCAAACCCGGGGCAAATCGCTCATCGCAACCGCTCAGCGCGCAACACGCCAGCAGCAAACAGAAGAAAGCCGCTTTCAATTTTGCTTATCCCATCCAGCAGCAGTACGGAAGATGTTATATCCCCAGATGATATTCGCCAACAAAACCAGGCTGCCGAAAATTCCCGATAGCGCCATAAAATGCGATGCCGTCTTATCGCTTGCATCTTCAGCATAAATTCCTGCCACCCCGGCTGCGGTAAAGAACACCACCACACCCAGCAAGCCCAGATTGTGCGTCCAGAAATGCACCTTGACGAGGCGTAAGCTATAAATCGGACGACGCACCAATCGAGGGATAAGGTAATAAACTGCACCGAAAATAGCCATCTCCACCCACCCTAATAAATTGATATGGGTATGTGCCAGCACGATCCGGTGGCCATGCGGCCCGTAGTTATCAACGATATTTCTGAAAGCAGGAAGCCCACCCATCAACGCCCCCCAGGAAAAACCGATGATACTGTAGATGATGCAAGCATAAATAAACCACAAAGTGTATTTTGTGTATTCCTTGTCCTGCACCCAAGGTTCATTTAGCTCCTGCATCATGCTTATCCTCTTGTTGTTTCACTTCATCGCGGACGTCTTTGTATTCCGACTTCCAATTATCTGGCGCCCACACTCTCACCATTTCATCTATGAATCCAGAGCGACCTTCCGCAGGAAGCCGCGCCACAGCAGAGCCTTGGTCAGCGCGCAATTCCGAAAGAAAAATCGCAAGCGCATGCAAATCCGCTTCCGGCAATTCGGCCACATAAGCTGCCCCCTTCGGCAAAGCGCCATGATCCACCGTTTTTGTTGAATAGGTCGCTTCCGGATTTTTCAAGAAGCCGAGCAGATACTGAAAGCTACGCTTGGAACCGATGCCGTCCAGCTCAAGCCCCATGCTGGTACCATTGCGCAACGCCCGATGACAGGAGAGACAGCCCGCCTTGCGAACCAGAACTGATCCGCGCAGCCCTTCAGCAGAAAAATCATAATGAGTAGTGTTGGGGTACATTGGCTTGTCGGAACGTGCCCTGACAATTTCCAACATGACAAAACTGGCTACCGCAAACACCCCTATCAGAGCAAATATCCCAAACAGGATTTTCTCTCCACGCTTCAACCCACCTGATGCCATGCCAAATTACCCTCTGACTACTACAGTTTTGTTCCCGCAAATAAAAACCCCGCGCCCAGTAACTCGGCGCGGGGCTGCAATAAAGCTAAACTAATACTTGATTACTTAGTAACAGCATGCAACAAAGTCGAGTTATCCGGCGCTGTATCTCCACCGCCACGCACTGGCGAAGCAGCCGACAGATAAGCCGCGACGTTATTGATGTCGTCATCGGTCAAATTCTTCGCTACCGCACGCATCATGCCGGCAGGATCATTTGCCCTGGAGCCATCACGCCAATTATGCAACTGATTGCTCAAGTAAACATATTTCTGCTGGCCGATTTTCGGGAAAACCGGATCTGCCCCGCGACCATTATATTCATGGCAGGACGAGCAGGAAGTCACCTTATCAGTTCCAAATTGAACGATTTGCGCGCCCTTGTACACTTCGCCTACTGGCTGACCGCCAGCTTTGAGCGCTGCCAAGTCAGACAATTCCGGAGTCGTATTCAGCGAGTTTACATATGCGGCCACGTCGCGACGGTCTTGATCACTCAATGCTTTAGCAAATCCGTTCATTACCGCACCCAGCCCGGCTGGGGTGCGCTTATCCTGAGCGAAGTTGGTAAGTTGCTTGACCACATAACCGTAGCCGATATTGGCCAAACGGGGCGCGCCCATTGCGTCATTGCCCTGCGCATTGTCTCCATGGCAGGTTACACAAGCTTGAGCATCGCCCTTGCCCTGAGTAAAAATCGTTTTGCCATTGGCGGCATTTGCACCAGCCGCTGAAGCCGTTCCCGAAATCAATACCGTGGCAGCCACCATAAGCCAAGAAGACAATTTAAATTTAGACTTGCGCATTTCCCCCACCCCTATATGAGTTCTTGAATTTTACCCAACTTTAACTCGTTGCCAGCATTCCGTACGCACCAAAAACCCGCACGCACTATCCGACCACGCTCCTTACGAATTCTTTTTAAGCAAGACCGCAGCCAAACCGAAGAAGAATACAAATATCCCGACAAACATTATAAGAACCTGGCTGGTATTCATATCTGGCTCAAGCATAACTTCCTCCGTGTCCAAAACTACATTAAAAAATTACCAACTTGCTGATTGTTGTTTTTTAGGCCGGGCGATTCTATCACCGCTGATTTCCACAGTGCAAGGCTTTTTTCAGGGGCTGATTCTCCTCCCCAACCGTACCGCCCAGTTTCTATAGCCCCACCCACAATCCATATGGAGCGGGTGAAGGGAATCGAACCCTCGTCACCTGCTTGGGAAGCAGGAGCTCTACCATTGAGCTACACCCGCATGTAGAATGCGATGTTACCTAACACGGCAAGAGTTTGGAAGTGATTTCAGTCTTAATCAACGGTACGGCGCACGAACTCGAACGAGCGATAAGCGTCGATGAGCTTGTCCAGCGCATGGAGTTGGGCGGCAAGCGTATCGCGCTGGAGCGCAACGGCGAAATCGTGCCGCGCAGCCAATTCCCGCAACAAATGCTGGCTGATGGCGACAAGCTTGAGATTGTCGTGGCGGTCGGTGGCGGCTAATCACAGAAAGCACAAATGAACAATGACAAATTAGTTATCGCGGGCAAGTCCTATTCCTCGCGCTTGCTGGTCGGCACTGGCAAGTACAAGGATTTCACAGAAACGCAGGCGGCAATCGAAGCGAGCGGAGCAAAGATCATCACGATAGCGATTCGCCGCAGCAACATCGGACAAAACCCGAACGAGCCCAGTCTGCTGGAAATATTGCCACCTTCCAAATACACGCTGCTGCCCAATACCGCCGGATGCTACAGTGCTGACGATGCGGTGCGTACCTTGCGTCTGGCGCGCGAACTGCTGGACGGGCATAGCCTGGTCAAGCTGGAAGTACTGGGCGATCCGCAATCGCTATACCCCAACGTGGTGGAAACTCTCGCCGCCGCGAAGACGCTGGTGGCAGAGGGTTTTCAAGTGATGGTTTATACCTCGGACGATCCCATCATCGCCAAACAACTCGAAGACATCGGCTGCGTCGCCATCATGCCGCTGGCCTCGCTAATCGGTTCCGGCATGGGTATCCTCAATCCGTGGAACCTGCAACTCATCATGGAGCGCGTGCAAGTGCCAGTAATCGTGGACGCAGGCGTGGGCACGGCATCGGATGCGGCCATTGCGATGGAACTCGGATGCCACGGCGTGCTGATGAACACCGCGATTGCCGCCGCACAAAACCCGGCATTGATGGCACAGGCAATGAAAAAGGCCGTGGAAGCGGGGAGGGAGGCATATCTGGCCGGGCGTATGCCGAAAAAACTATATAGCGCCTCACCCAGCTCCCCGACTCAAGGCATGATCGCTCAAATTAAGCCGTAGCATGAGGAACCTCTAAGTTTCTTTTGGACAATAGCCATGGCCTCCAGCCCCATCAAGTCCGTCCTGATTGTTAGGTGACAGCCGCAGCGCACTTTTTGACCCATTTCAAGGCTGAATTATGCCCCACGCACATATCCGCAGCTACGTGCTGCGCCAAGGGCGCGTATCGAACGCACAGCAACGCTCGCTCGACACACTGCTACCCCGCTTTGGCATCCCCTACTCCGCGCAACTGCTCGACCTCATACAAACTTTCGGGCGCGATGCGCCCAAGATACTGGAGATCGGTTTCGGCATGGGCGAATCCACCGCCGCCATCGCACAAGCGCATCCTGAAAACGACTACCTCGCGCTCGAAGTGCATAGCCCTGGCGTGGGCAGCCTGCTCAAGCAGATCGGCGAAAGAGATCTCGCCAACATCCGCATCATCCAGCACGATGCAGTAGAAGTGCTGCACGACATGGTTTCCAATGCCTCTCTGTCCGGCACACACATCTTCTTCCCCGATCCCTGGCATAAGAAGCGCCACAACAAACGCCGCTTGATCCAGCCGCCGTTCATCGCGCAACTGGCGCAAAAACTCAAACCCGGCGGATACATCCACGTTGCCACTGACTGGCAAGATTATGCCGAACAAGTGCTGGCGGTATTGAGCGCCGAACCGCTATTGCAAAATACCGCAACAAATTACGCACCGCGCCCCGAATATCGCCCGCTCACCAAGTTCGAGCAGCGCGGATTAAGGCTGGGGCATGGCGTATGGGATCTGGTGTTCAAACGGATCGCCGTTTAAACTGAACTCGTTCATCACGCAAAAGGAGAGGGCCGACATGATCTACAAAGGAAGCTGCCACTGCGGAAACATCGCATTCGAAGTCGAGGGAGATTTGCAGGGCGTCGCTGAATGTAACTGCTCGATCTGTAGCAGGCTGGGCGCATTGCGCTGGTTCGTTCCGCGCGCGCAGGTGCGCTTCAGCACGCCCGAAAGCAATCTCTCTACTTACCAGTTCGGCAAAAAACAGATCCAGCATCACTTCTGCGCCATTTGCGGCTGCGCTCCGCTGGGTACCGGATCGCACAACGGCATTGAAATGGCCAGCATCAATGTGCGCTGCCTGGAAAATACAGACTTCTCCGCGCTACCAGTCAAACATTTTGACGGGCGCAGTTTGTAACGCAGCTACTCCCGCAAAAATATCTCCAGCAGGTCATTCAGAAAGCGCCGCCCCAACTCGGTCGGCGCGATATGCTGCTGGTCGTGCGATAACAAACCGCGCCGCTCTGCCTCTTCCAGTTCGCGACGTATCAGCAACAACGGCAAACTGGTACGCTCGGTGAACAACTCCGTAGCAAAACCTTCATTCAGGCGCAATGCATTCATCATGAACTCGAACGCCAAATCATTGCGCGTGAGTTCACGCGCTTCCTGTATTGGCGCACCCTGCGCTACCGCATCCAGATAAGCCTGCGGTTGTTTGTGTCGCGCCTGGCGCACGACCTTATCCGGGAAACTCAGCTTGCTGTGCGCACCCGCACCGATGCCGAGATAATCGCCGAACTGCCAGTAATGCAGATTGTGGCGCGATTGCTTTTTCGGTTGCGCGAAAGCCGAGGTCTCGTAATGCAGATAGCCGTGGGCGTCGAGTAATTCCTCAATGCATAGCTGCATCGCGTGGCTCGCATCGTCATCGGGTAACGGCGGCGGCTGATGCGCAAACAAAGTATTCGGCTCCAGCGTGAGATGGTAACAGGACAGGTGCTGCGGCGAAAATTCGAGCGCCGTGCGCACATCCTGCTCCGCCTGCTCCAGCGTCTGCTGCGGCAGACCATACATCAGGTCAAGATTGATATTGTCGAAATACCGCTGTGCGACCCTCACCGCGCGCCGGGCTTCCTCCGCATCGTGGATGCGCCCCAACGCATTGAGCTGCGCATCGCTGAAGCTCTGGATACCCAGCGATAAGCGATTCACCCCCGCATCGAGAAATCCGGCAAACTTCTCCGTCTCCACCGTGCCGGGATTGGCCTCCAGCGTGATCTCCGCATTCACATCCAGCGGCAGCAACATACGCACTGCCGTCAGGATTTTTGCCATAGACTCCACGCTCAACAAACTGGGTGTGCCGCCGCCGATGAACACGGAATAAACCTTGCGCCCCCATATTTGCGGCAGCGCCAGTTCCAGATCGCGTATCAGCGCTGCAACATATTCCCGCTGCGGCAATTCGCTCTTCGCCTCGTGCGAATTGAAATCGCAATAAGGGCATTTGCGTACACACCACGGCACATGGATATACAGCGACAGCGGCGGCAACGCCCGGAAATTAACGGCTTGCGCCTTGAGGCCGACGGGGTGTAAAAAGTGGGTGGTCATTTGAGCCGATTGTACCAACGGATGGAGAGCAATATGGAAAAAGCCACTTTTGCAGCAGGCTGCTTCTGGGGGGTGGAAATTACATTTCGCCAGACACCCGGCGTGACCGAAACCGCCGTCGGCTATTGCGGGGGACACACCGACAACCCGACGTATCAGGCCGTATGCACCGGGCAGACCGGCCACGCCGAGGCAGTGGAAATAACTTTCGATCCCCAGAAGATCGACTACGCGCAATTGCTGGAAATATTCTGGCAATGCCACGATCCCACCCAGCTTAATCGCCAAGGACCGGATGTTGGCACGCAATACCGTTCCGCTGTCTTCTGCCACTCGAAGCAACAAATGGAAATTGCCCTAGCGTCCAGAATGCAACAGCAGAACAGCGGGCGCTATAACAAATCCATCACCACCGAAATCGCCCCAGCCTCAACCTTCTACCGTGCGGAGGAATACCATCAGCAGTATCTGGAGAAACGGGGAATGGCACAGTGTCATTGGAAATGATTCCGGTTTTGTTTTACTTGATTGGCCGCACCAAGCTTGCGGGGCTAGTGTGCGATTCCAGCCGCTGCAACAAAGTCTGCAATGCCTTCGCACGATGACTGATCTGCGCCTTCTCATCATGCGATAACTCCGCCGCCATCTTGCCAAACTGCGGCAACCAGAACATCGGGTCATAGCCAAAACCGCCATCACCACACTCCTCGAAGCCAATTTCGCCGTGCCATTCGCCTTCCGCGATCAGCGGCTGCGGATCGTCGGCATGACGCACCAGCACCAGTACACAATAGTAATGCGCGCGACGGCCGGTGATGCCTTTCATGACTTGCAACAGCTTTTCGTTATTTTTCTGATCGGATTTCGGATTGTCTCCGGCATAACGCGCGGATAGCACACCGGGCGCACCGCCCAGAGCTTCCACACAGATGCCAGAATCGTCTGCCAGCGCTGGCAGGCCACTCTCGCGGCTGACATGGCGCGCCTTCGCCAGGGCATTCTCGACGAAGGTGCAGTGCGGTTCCTCGGCTTCTGAAATGCCGAGTTGCGCTTGCGTAAGCACTTCGATGCCAAACGCCGCAAGCATGCGCTGGAATTCGCGCAGTTTGCCAGGGTTGTTGGAGGCGATGACAAGTTTTTGCATAATGTGGCGGCCCCGCCCGCGCGGGCAGAAAATTCAACCCGGATCTGCGCTAGCTACCCTAATCCCGCAACGCCGCGCGCTGCATCCCAACTAACTGTGCGATGCCGTTTTTAGCCAGCTCCAGCAACACATCCATCTCTTCGCGCGTAAAAGCATGGCCTTCTGCTGTGCCCTGCACTTCAACAAAGTGTCCATTACCCAGCATCACCACGTTCATATCGGTATCGCAGGCAGAGTCTTCTGCGTAATCAAGATCAAGCACAGGCGTGCCCTGGTAGATGCCGACCGAGATCGCAGCGATAAAATCCTTGAGCGGAGTTTCTTTTACCAGCCCCTGTTGCATCAGACCGCTCACCGCATCGTGCAATGCAACGAAGGCGCCCGTAATGCTTGCAGTGCGCGTGCCGCCGTCAGCCTGGATCACGTCGCAATCTAGCTGTATGGTACGCTCGCCGAGTTTTTTCAGATCCACCACGGCGCGCAGACTGCGCCCTATCAGGCGCTGGATTTCCTGCGTACGCCCGGATTGTTTGCCTTTGGCGGCTTCGCGCCCCATGCGTTCGCCTGTGGATCGCGGGAGCATGCCGTATTCGGAGGTAACCCAGCCTTCGCCGCTATTTTTCTTGTGCTGCGGAACTCGCTCTTCCACGCTGGCTGTACAAATGACTTTGGTATCTCCGCATTCGATCAGTACGGAACCTTCGGCGTGTTTAGTGTAGTTGCGAGTGATACGGATGTTACGCAGTTGATCGGGCTGGCGCTGGCTGGGACGCATATGATAAAACTCGCTAAAGTGGAATAGCGCGCATTATAGCGCGGCCATCGGAACCGCTAGGCGGAGTTGAAGCCTTGTATATCTGTACGGGTGCGGCCCAGCACGGTGGACAAGGACTCTTCCCCGGACAGGTCGAGCACCACGCATACCGGCTCGGCCGCAGGCTGCTCATTTTCGGTGTCACCGATCCGCGCGACTACTGCTGTCGTGTTGTCGGCACGCGCACCCTCGCGGCCCACGGCGCGATCCATCATTTGCTCCAGCATCTCGGACAATACAGCTGAGCGGAATCCAGTCGCCAGCTCGCCATCCACCAGCGGGCTCCACAGCCCGTCGCTGCACAATAACAATACGTCGCCTTGCAGCAAGGCCAGCGGCGGAGTTGAGTCGGGATAGAACGCGTCTCCCACGCCGCCCAGACAATTGGTGATTTTGTTGCGGTCCGGATGCGTTTTCATCTCGTCCGCGCCGATAATGCCCCAGTCCGCCCATTGTTGCACCACTGAATGATCGTGCGTCACGGCAGCGGCTTCGCCATCGCGCAACAGGTAACAACGCGAATCGCCAGCATGCGCCCAGTATGCTTGCCCGTCTTGCACCAGCGCTACGGCGCAAGTAGTTCCCGGGTTGCCGCCAAGATGCTGCTGCTGCGCATAACGCACTATCTCGTCGTGAGCCTGTCGCAGGATATCGCGCAAGAATGCTTCGGGCTGCGCAATGCGCGGTTGCGCGGCCAGCTTGAAAGCATCCATGAATGTCTGCACGGCGATCTGCGCCGCGACCTCGCCATGGAGGTGCCCGCCCATACCATCCGCAAGCACCAGCAACAGTGCTGCATCCGTATAGGCATAGCCCGCCCGATCCTGATTGTATTTGCGGCCTCCGATGCGACTGGCCTGATAAACGCCGAATTTCATAGTGCGTAATCGTAATATAATGCGCGCCTTTCAGCTTGGCTTTTTCGGGGGCGCAATGATCTACAGCATGACCGGTTTTGCCGCTGCGGCAGCGGAACTCGATGCGGGTTCACTCGCACTGGAATTGCGCGCAGTGAATCATCGCTACCTCGATCTGCAGTTGCGCATGCCGGACGAACTGCGCGCACTGGAATCCATGCTGCGCGAAACCATTTCCGCACAACTCACACGCGGCAAGGTGGAGTGCCGCATCGGTTTCGCCGCAAGAACATCCGAACAGAACCCGGCGCAACTCAACCAAACCCTGCTGCACCAGTTGGCGCAATGGAGCAGAGAGGTGCAAGCCATATTCCCCGATGCGCGCGGACTCGACGTAGCAGACGTATTGCGCTGGAACGGCGTACTGCAAAGCGCCACCTTGTCCGCCGACACTTTGCGCGCAACCGTACTGGAGTTGCTGCAACAAGTGTTGCGCGATTTCGCGGCGGCACGCGAACGCGAAGGTGGAAAATTGAAAGAATTCCTGTTGCAACGCGTAGCGCAAATCGAGACACTGTGCAGCACTGTCGCACCGCTTATTCCGGCTGCGGTCGCCGCCTATGAAGAAAAGCTGTCCAATCGCCTGCGCACCGTGCTGCAGGGCGATGACAGTGATCGCCTGCATCAGGAAATCGCGCTGTTCGCCAGCAAGATAGACGTGGACGAGGAACTGTCGCGCCTGCGCACCCATTTGACAGAAATGAGGCGCGTTCTGGATAAAGGCGGCGCAGTGGGCAAGCGCCTGGATTTCCTGATGCAGGAATTGCATCGCGAAGCCAATACGCTGGGTTCTAAATCAGTGGATGCAGAAGTATCGCGCACTTCCATGGAAATGAAGTTGCTGATCGAACAGATGCGCGAACAAATACAGAACATCGAGTAGGAGAATTTACATGAGTGGAAATCTTTTCGTCGTCAGCGCACCATCCGGTGCGGGCAAGACCAGCCTGGTGACCGCCTTGCTGGCGAATAACAAGGGCCTCAGCCTATCCATCTCATACACTTCACGCGCGCCCCGCCCCGGTGAAACGGACGGCAAGGATTATCATTTCATCAGCCGCGAGGCTTTCCTTGGGATGAAAGAACACGGGGATTTTCTGGAAAGCGCCGAGGTGTACGGCAACCTGTATGGCACTTCGCAATCCTGGATCGAGTGCGAGATAAATAACGGACACGATATCCTGCTGGAAATAGACTGGCAGGGTGCAGCACAGGTGCGACGCATTTTCTCCGGATGCATCAGCATCTTCATCCTGCCGCCCTCGTTACAAGCGCTGGAAGACCGGCTGAATGGCCGCAAACAGGACAGCGCCGAGGTGATCGCACGACGTATCGCCTCGGCGCGCGAGGATGTCACACATGTCGCAGAGTTCGACTATGTTATTATCAACGACAAGCTGGACGTGGCCTTGCAACATCTTGAGGCTGTTGTCGTCGCGGCAGGACTGCGTCGCGACAGGCAGCTCGCCCGCCAGCATGATTTGATCAACCAATTGCAAAAATAAGGAAAGCTCACATGGCACGCATCACCATAGACGATTGTCTGGCACGCATCCCCAACCGCTTCGAACTCACTCTGGCCGCAGCCTATCGCGCACGCCAACTGGCGAACGGCGCCAGTTATCTGGTTAAAGAAGGCAAGGACAAGCCCACCGTGGTCGCCCTGCGCGAAATCAGCGAAGGGTTAGTCGGAATGGAAATTCTCAATCGCGGGCAGGCGTAATGCTCCGCACCGCCGGAGGATCATTCCGGCGGATTTTCCTTCGATCAAAGACAGATGAGCGATGCCGATACGCTCCTGGAGGAAGTCTCCTCCTACCTGAAACCCAAGGATGTCGAGCGCATCCGGCATGCGCTCGAATTTAGTGACAATGCACATCATGGGCAACTGCGCCAGTCCGGCGACCCGTATATCTCTCACCCCATCGCTGTCGCACGCATCCTGACGCCGCTTCATCTCGATCCACAAGCCATCATGGCGGCGCTGTTGCATGACGTGGTGGAAGACACCGACATCACCAACGAAGATATCTCCAAAAAATTCGGCAAGCCGGTTGCCGACCTGGTGGACGGCCTGTCCAAACTCGACAAAATCGAATTCGAGACCACCGAGGATGCGCAGGCAGAGAACTTCCGCAAGATGCTGCTGGCCATGGCACGCGATGTGCGCGTAATCCTGATCAAGCTGGCTGACCGCCTGCACAACATGCGCACGCTGGGGGCAATGTCGCGCGAAAAGATCGAGCGTATCGCACGCGAGACTATGGAAATCTATGCCCCCATCGCCAATCGCCTCGGTCTCAATGCCATATATCAGGAGCTGGAAGATCTCGGCTTCAAGCATCTCTATCCCAATCGTTATTCGGTGTTGGCCAAGGCGCTGAAGGTCGCGCGTGGTAACCGCCGCGAGGTGGTGGGCAAGATACTCGACGCCATTCGCCAGCGTCTGACAGAACATCATATTGCTGCGCAGGTATATGGGCGCGAAAAGCACCTATATGGTATCTATCAGAAGATGCAAGCGAAATCGCTGGCCTTTTCACAGGTACTGGACATTTACGGTTTCCGCGTGCTGGTGGATGAAGTCCCTGCCTGCTATCTGGCACTGGGGGCGCTACATGCCCTGTACAAGCCCATCCCCGGCAAGTTCAAGGATTACGTCGCCATCTCCAAAGCCAACGGCTATCAGTCGCTGCACACGACATTGTTCGGCCCATTCGGCACGCCGATCGAAGTGCAGATACGTACTCACGAGATGCACAAGATCGCCGAGGCCGGCGTGGCCTCGCACTGGCTGTACAAAACTGCAGAAGAACCGATCAACGATCTGCACCAGAAGACTCACCAGTGGCTGCAAAGCCTGTTGGAAAGCCTGTCCGAGAGCGGCGACTCGGTCGAGTTTCTCGAACATCTGAAGGTGGATTTGTTCCCCGATGAGGTGTACGTATTCACGCCCAAAGGCAAGATACTCGCGCTGCCGCGCGGTGCAACAGCGGTGGATTTTGCCTACAGCGTGCATACCGACATCGGCGACCGCTGCGTGGCGGCCAAGGTAAATTTCGAACTGGTGCCCCTGCGCACTGAATTGAAGAACGGCGACCGCGTGGAAATCATCACCGCACCACACGCCAAACCCAATCCGGGCTGGCTAAGTTATGTGGTCACCAGCAAAGCGCGCAGCCACATCCGCCACTTCCTCAAGACCATGCACTTTCAGGAATCCGCCACGCTGGGTGAACGCCTGCTGCATCAGGCCCTCACTTCGCTCGGTCTGAAGGCGGCGGACATAGACAACAATGCACACTGGGAAAAGCTGCTCAGGGACATCAGCATCAAATCGCGCGATGAGATCCTCGCCGACATCGGCTTGGGGCGCCGCCTAAACATGGTGGTCGCGCGCCAGCTTGCGCGCACAGGCGAAACAGGGACATCGCAGGAGAATCCCGCATCCAGCGGCGTGGTCACCATCCTCGGCACCGAAGGTATGGCCGTACAGTTTGCCAAGTGCTGCCGCCCGATACCCGGCGACCCCATCGTTGGCGTCATCAAGAGCGGTCAGGGGCTGGTGGTACATACTCACGATTGCCCTTCACTGCGCAAAGGCCGCAGTGGCATGGAAAAATGGCTGGATGTAACCTGGGACAAGAACATCGCGCGCCCCTTCGAAGTCAGCATCAAACTCATCGTCGCCAACCAGCGCGGCGTATTGGCCAAAGTCGCGGCAGCCATCGCCGAAGCGGAATCCAACATCGAGAACGTGCACGTCACCAACGAAGGTGATTACACCGCGCTGTACTTCACCCTGCAAGTCAGCAATCGCCAGCACTTGGCACGCGTGATGCGTGGCCTGCGCACCATACCTGAAGTGGTACGCATTACGCGAGTGAAGAGTGTACCTGCTTAGCCTGACGATCGCATACTACGAAGTCAGATGCGGTTCCATTTCAATGCGACTTGCCAACCCGGAGATATTGCTCTGCCCAGGTAATCAGCTCGTCATCCAAAGTGCCAGTCAGCGCCCCCAGCTTCAAGCGTGCCATGATAAATTCTTTCAGCGCATCGCCATAATCCTTTTTAGCTTGCGACAAGCTTTCCTGCGCAACACAGATATCGACCAAGGTCGTTACGCCCGCCTTGAATGACAATTCGGCGGATTTTATTTTCTCTTCGTCTGCCTTGATTACTTGCGACAAGGCATCAAGCTTTAAATGTCCGGTCAGCATTCCACGGTATTGGCGCTCAACATCCAGCTTGGCTCGTAGCTTTGCCGCAGCAACATCTTGCTTTGCCTGCTCAACTTTTGCGCGCGTTTGCCTGATTAAAGCACTATAGTATCCACCTTTAAACAGGGGCCAGTTGATCTCGATGCCAATTCCATGATTCTTGACATCTTGATTCAGGGTCACGAGGCTATCCTGATTATTGCGGGTGGCATTTGCAACAAGATCAACAGCTGGCAGGTAGCTAGACCGATATTTTTTTATTTCATTCTCACCCGATTCGACTGCCAGTTGCTTTTGGGTAATATCTGAATTATTTGCGATAGCCAGCTCCAGCCATTTATCCAATGCTATCGATGGCTCCATCTCTTGACCAATCTGACTGGCATCAAAAACCGGCTCGGGTAACACATCCACTTCCCGTCCCGTCAATTGTGACAACACACTTTCCGCATTCAGCCTGTCATCGTCGGCTACTCTTTTCTGTACCAATGCAAGCTCCAGCCCGGATCGCATAAAATTTGCTTCTGCCCGCGTTGCCTCGCCATTGGAAAGCGACATGGATGCTTGCTCAGCTTGCGCTGTTACTTTTTCCTTTTTCGCAACCGCAAGCTCGACTTCCTGCCTGGCAACGACCGCATCCAAATATGCTCCAGTGACTCTC
This sequence comes from Nitrosomonadales bacterium, assembly GCA_016199835.1. GTDB lineage: Bacteria > Pseudomonadota > Gammaproteobacteria > Burkholderiales > Gallionellaceae > JACQFX01. The sequence goes on from JACQFX010000008.1 coordinate 51,807, forward strand.
AAGAGGGCATTTTGCCTGCCTGCCACCAGTCGACTCTCTGCAATTGCTGCCTGTAGCTCCCCCCCCTTGAACGCAGCAAATTTCTCCAGGTTCAATAGTGGCTGCCTGAAGTACAACCCCTCTCCCTGGCTCTGGTACGCAGGATAATCTTTTATTACATGCGAACTTGAATAAGTGGTATCGCGCTCAGCCCTGTTGTCCATTTTCCTTGCGCTCAAGGAAACCTCCGGCAATATATTGCTCAGGCCCAGGTTATATTCTTCCCTGCCGGCTTGCGCAGCATAAGTATCAGACTGAAAAAATGGATCGTTAACAAGCGCCGACTTGCACGCTTCAGTAAGCGTTAATGCCTGCGCCGGCAATGCGAGACAACATCCCCATGCCCCGCAACTCAAACCGACTTTCAATAGGTGACCAAGAACCTTGCTCATTACTCTGTAAATGCCCACGTCATCCGCTTTTTAATTGGCTCAAGCAAATAATGGAAGAAGGTTTGCTCGCCAGTTCTGACCAGCACGTCCACGGGCATACCCGGCTGCATTTCCAGTTTATGATCCCGCAATTTCTGCAATTCTTTTTCCTGCACTTTGATGCGCACCAGAAAATAAGGCTCGTGGCTATATGGGTCAGCCAGTTGATCTGCGGACACGGTCATCACTTCTCCCGCGATGACCGGAATATCGGGGCGATCCGAAACCATGAAATGCAGATCCGCAGTCAGGTTCGTCCGCAACTTGTCAATTTGTGCGGGAGGAAATTTTGCCTCGACTATAAGCGGCTCATTGCTGGGAACTATATCCATAATCCTTGCGCCGGGAGATATCACCTCACCAACGGCATGCACAGCAAGCCCAACGACCACACCATCGGCGGGAGATCGAATCTCGGAATTCTGCAAGGTAAATTCTGACATTTTGAGCCGGCTTTGCGTTTGCGCCAGTTCTTTTTGCAATTCCGTAGTTGCGGTTTCTATTTCCTTACTGTCTTCTTGCTGGCGGAACGCAAGTTTATATCTCCATTCTGCAATCGTACTTCTTGCCCGTCCGATATCAGCCATGACTGACTCGATTGCAGACGTCAATTCGGCTGACGTCCGCTCCAATTCCAGCACCCGATTCCTGGCAAAATAACCCGCAGCAGCCAGGTCTTTCACGTTATCCAACTGCTGCTTGATCAGCGCAGCCTGCTCCTTCTTCGCCAATAGTGACTGTTCTAATCCTTTAGCGTTATGCTCCTGCCCGGCAATATTCTCCTGGATTGCCGACAGCTCGCTGTTTAATGCACCGTTATGGCTGCTGAATAGCGCGGCCTGTACCCTCATCGCATCAGCCGCGTCTGGCTGCCCGAGAATTTCTGCCGGAAAAGATATTTGGTGTTTGTTTTCCAATTCTGCAAGCAGCCTGCTTTCCGTGGCCTTGAGCGTAAAATATTGCGCTCGAATACCCTCTTTTTGCGCAGCCGCATCAACAGTATTCATCCTGACCAGAAGCTGCCCTTTTTTAACCGGCTCACCTTCCTTGACCAACACGTCAGCCACCAGCCCGCCCTGCAAGTGCTGTATGCCTTTGCGCTCATCGATCACGGTTATTGATCCTCTGCCATGCACACCCTGATCAAGCGGAGCGACAGCCGCCCATAAGCAAAAAGTACAAAACCCCACAGCCAATACCCAAGCCCCCGCCCGCACCATCCGCTTCTCATCTGCGTCTGGGGGCAAGCGCCCGCCCCGTTCCATGTCTGGGGAAATCAACTCGTTTGGTGCTGGAATATTCATAACTCTGTTTTATTAAAGTGCATAGCGCAAATCAACGTTGCGGCGCGTTGGCAAGCTCCCTGGTTTGCCGTGCGCTGGTGAGCGCCGAAATAACCTGATCCTTGGGGCCAAAAACCTGTTGTGCACCCTCACTAAGGACAAGTAATTTATCGGTAGTAGCAAGCAGCGCTGAGCGGTGTGTAATCAACACCACTGTCTTCCCTTGAGCCTTCATGCCCATGATGGCCTGCGCCAAAGCTGCTTCTCCTGCATCATCCAAATTCGAATTCGGCTCATCCAGCACCACAAAGGAAGGCAAACCATACAGCGCCCGAGCCAAAGCAACGCGCTGTTTCTGACCGCCAGACAAGGCGTCCCCCCCCGCACCGATAGATGAGTCATACCCCTTGGGCAAACGCAATATTAAATCGTGCACCCCAGCCAGCCTTGCGGCCCCGATTATTTTTTCACTGTCAATCTCGCCAAAGCGGGCAATGTTCTCTGCTATGGTTCCATCAAATAGTTCAATATCCTGGGGTAAATAGCCTAAATATGGACCAAGTTCCTCCTTGTTCCATGAGTGGATATCGACTCCATCCAGCCTTATTTTTCCGCTATGCGTTGCCCACACTCCGACCAGCAATCTGGCCAAGGAAGATTTCCCAGATGCACTGGGGCCGATGATGCCCAACACCTCACCGGCTTCAATTGAAAAATTAATATTCCGCAGTACTATAGTATTAGTGCCGGGTACCGCGACTGATGCCGTCTCGACAGATAGCTTTCCTTTTGGCGCTGGCAAAGCCATACCAATTTCGCGTTTTGGGCATTCCTTCAGCAAATCGGACAATCGGGCATAAGCTTCTCGTGCGGACACAAACAGTTTCCATACCGAGATAGCTTGTTCCACTGGAGCCAGAGCACGCCCCATCAAAAGAGTTGCGGCTATCATCATGCCGGGCGAAATTTTTCCTTGCAGCGCCAACCACGCACCCAACCCCAGCATCAACGATTGTAAACTCACTCTGGCGAACCGCGTAACCGCATTGATCACTGCGGCTCTGTCACTAGCCAGCCCCTGCAACACAAGAATGCTTTGCTCCGATGCCAGCCAGCGCCCCTTTAACGCTCCCAGCATACCCATGGATTCAATCACCTCCGCATTGCGCAAACTATTATTTGTCTGCGCCGAGGCCTTGATGGCCAAAGCATTTGCCTTAATCATCCGCTCGCTTGTCAATGCTTCCGTCGCATAAGCCAAAGCCGACAGCGTGACCATACCCGCCAAAAGGAATATACCCAAAGTAGCATCAAACAATACGGCCGCCACCAGGAAAATTGGCATCCAGAGCAAATCGAACAGTGCTATCAGCGCAGCACTGCCCAGAAAGTTTCTCAATGATGAAAGATCGTGAATTGCCTGACTGGGATTTCCTGCACCTTTGGTTCGCAAGCTGTACTCAAAGATCGCATCAAAGATCCTGCTTGCCATAGCCAAACTGAATTTTGTGCTTATTCTGATCAGCACAGCCGAACGCACAGATTCAATTATCCCCATCAACAAATACAACCCGAGAACCACTATGGTTAGCATCAACAAAGTGGTCTCGTTGCGACTGCTCAACACCCGGTCGTACACCTGCAACATGTATATCGTCGGCACCAGCAACAACAGATTGATGAAGAAACTGAACACGCCCACTGCATAGTATGCGTGCCTGAAGGAACGCAACACTTCTTTCAGTTCAGACTGTTTAAGCAAATATGTGTTCATTGTTCCCAATTGATGATCAGCACAGGCAAGCTCGGGCAGCATATTATGCTGCGGCAATATAAAACGGGCTGCACTAACCAGTACAGCCCGTATACCACAAGCTCGCTCCCTCTATGATTCGAGGGAAGAAGGAATAATTAAATTATGCGACGAAACCGAAATCTGCCACAGTAGTGCTAGCGGTGCTATTCATCGTGGCAAGCAAAGTCAACTCGTTGGATGTGACAAGAGTAGTCCCGCCCGTCCCCGCCGTATTTCCATCCGATGTGAACAAGTATACTGCACTTGATGTACCATCATCCACCACAAACAAGCGCGTCCCGCCTGACGTAATAACGCCGTTAGCGTAACCGATTTCCGCCGCTGCCGCCAACGTGCCATACTGAACAGTAGTAGAGTTCGCCGCATTATATGTAAATACTACGAGCTCTGCCGTTACATCGAATCCCAGGAACCCAACTGCACCATTACCGATAGTTTGCGTTGCAGAAGATTCTATAGTGGTGTTACCGTTGCCTATAGATATGCCCGCACCCGCTCCTGGCGTGACTCCATGCATACTGATCTGCAAATGATCCGTGCCGGAAACGAAGTCCGTGATTGTGTCAGCGGATTGCGAACTGCCCAGCACAAAAGTGTCGGCACCAGCACCACCCGTCAAAGTATCTGCACCAGCGCCACCTGTGAGTACGTTGTTATTCGCATTCCCGACAATGATATTGTTTTGAGAATTACCGGTACCATCAATAACGCCACCTGCTGCGGATAAAGTCAGGTTCTCCAGATTAGTACCCAATGTATAGGTGACAGATGCAATCACGGTGTCCGTACCACCGTTCTGTATCGCAGCTAACTCGCCCGTGATCACATCGCCCGCATTGTCCACATAGTAGGTGTCGTTGCCCTGGCCACCCGACATGGTATCCGCGCCGGCTCCGCCGTCAATGATGTTGACCCCGGCGTTGCCAGTGATCACGTTGTTCAGCGCATTGCCCGTACCGTTGATATTCGCCGTCCCGGTCAGCACCAGGTTGTCCACATTGGTTCCCAGCGTATAGCTCGCCGCCGACTGCACGGTATCGATATTGTCTGTAGCCGCATTATTAACG
>JACQFX010000031.1 GCA_016199835.1 Nitrosomonadales bacterium
GCATCGAGCCGGCCGCCTGGCTCAAAGATACGCTGGAAAAACTTCCGGTCTGGACGATGCGGCGGATCGACGAGCTCCTGCCGCTCAAACCATCAGCACAAATCGGCTGAAGTAAACAGGTGGCGCGGTTGGACGCTTACGCCGCACAGGTGTCTCACTCCAGCATGTATATAGAGTAATCGACGAGTATAGAGCCGCAGAGATAGCCGACCGCCAAGGTGGCCTGTTTCCTGATCCTCCTCCTGCACCTGCATCATGACATTGACTTCGCAAAAGCTCCTTCAAACTCAGATCAACGATGTAATCACCAGCTACCAACTCGATACTTACGAAAGGAAAGCATCATGACACAAAGAAATTCTTGTTCTACCCTTCCCAAGGATATTCGCTTTCAACTACATCAACGCATCGTTGATTCAGAATTTGGTGATTACTCTGCTCACTCTGACTGGCTTGAATCATTGGGATACTCTATATCCAGATCATCAATACATCGCTATGTCATGGACAATGAGGAAGAAATCAGGCGCTCAGTTTCTGAACGCAGCGCGTTATCTGAAGACGAGAAATTTATTATTGATATTCGGATGCGTTGCCTTGAAGTATCATCCGGTTTTGCGGAAGGCGATTTCGATCTTCTTTTCAAGAAGGGTGAAGTTGTGTTGAATTGGGTAAAATCTTCCTGATTTTTCTTTTGCGAGGGGTAAAAATGATTTTTATTCCTCGACCCAGTATTTCCCGGTTAAAGTTACTTCTTCCCACATTTATCGCAGTTTTCCCTTAGTATTTATCTCAGAGGGGTTCAGAATATAGAATTTATGAAAAGTGGCAGGCGTAAAAAAGCCCGCTATCTTTCGATGGCGGGCCTCATGCAACAATCAAGATCGGTTGGCGATTACCAGCCGTAGGAAATGCCGATCGAGTCTTCATACATATTGAGGTTAACCTCGCCGCCGCCAAACGACGGTGAAATCGAACCTGAGCCGCTGACTTTTTTGTTAAAGGCATGCACGTAAGCAACGGTAACTTCTCTGTTGTTCTCCAGTTTCCATGTTCCGCCCAAGGTCAGGTGATCCTGAACGATGCCTGGTGCAAGGATGTTAAAGAAAGTCTCCTTGCTTGGTATGGGCTGATCGGAATGGTCATAACCTGCACGAACGGTAAATTTCGTACTGTAGGCATGGCTGACTCCAAGCTTGTAGACGGTTAAATTTTGCCAGCCAAATCCTGGCCCGCCATTGGATCCTAGTTGTTGCGCAACAGAGCCGGAATCATGTACCGAAGGCACATCCGAATAATTGATACGCTCGATATCAAATGCCACAGTCGTCTCAGGTTTGATTTTATATGCGATACCAAGGCCGTATTTCGAAGGTATATCGAAACTACCTTGGTCAGCAAAAAGCCCTTGGTATTTAGTGAATTTCCCCATCTTGGTTTTAGTCTGGTAGGTTGCCCCAAGCGTCATCCCAGGCTGAACCTCACCGGTCCAGCCCAGCCTTAAACCATAGCCAGTCGAAGTGTCAGTTCCATTATTAGTGACACTACCTGGACTCGCAGTTGGACTGTAAGCAGGATTGGTAGTAAACCCGCCTATACCATCTGGGCATGCACCAAAAGAGGTGAGGCAGTCAAATGGCTGCAAACCTGTTGCGCTGAAACGCTGGTAAGCCAGATTCAGTGCGATGCCCACTGCACTGGTATCGTTGTATTTCATCGACCAGGTTGGGGCAATGAAAAGCTGCTCCAGATTGATGCCCATCTGGCCACTTGCGCCGAATGGAGCGAGCGGATTTGTATTGTATTGGGTATTCATGCCGCCATTTCCGAATACCGACACGCCAACTGAAGTATTGGCATTAATCATTTTGTTATAGCCGAATTGAGGGATGAAGAAGTCGCTCTTGCCATTGCCATCGAATTCGCCATTCAGCGTCCCACCACCACAGGCATATGGCCCCAGAACACCGGCGCTGCAATCATTGCCATTCACACTTGCCTTGCGATGCGGCATGAACAGAATCAGCCCAATGTCAGTTCGATCACCTACCATCACCATGCCTGCCGGATTGTTGGCGGCTGCAAGGGCGTCCTGCGGCAGGGCGATGCTTGCACCGCCCATGCCTTCGTTTTTCATGCCATAAGCGATCGGGAAATATCCGTTAGTGGCATGCGCCATCGGCGAGACTATCCCTCCGGCTATCAGCAATGACGCGATGATTCTCAGTTTCATGATGTTCCCCTTTTGGTTATGTTGTGTGTTGAAATTTGTGGCGGTTAAATGAAAAGACAGATGTCGGCATCTCCGGCGAATTCCAGGAACGACGCAGCGCCGCCGTATTCGATGCCGTCTATGAAGTCGCTCTTTTCGAATTCAAACAGGTCAACCGTCATCTGGCAAGCGGTAAATTTGACGTCGGCTTCCTGACACAGGGCGCGCAATTCGGCAAGCGAGGCGACGCCTTTCTTTTTCATCTTGTCCTTCATCATCATGGTCGCCATGGCTTCCATACCGGGCAGCATCTGCACGAATACGGGCATAGGCACCGGCATTGGCATCGCCGGATTGGCCAGCGGGCTGATCTTCACGTCGGACAGATCCTTGCGCAGCAAGGTCAAGCCGTAGAAGGTGAAAAAGATATGCACGTCGTAACCCAGTGCGGCGGCGGTGGAGCCGAGGATGAATGGTGGATAGGCCATGTCCAGCGTGCCCTTGGTGGCGATGAGCGCCATTTTTTTCATGATAGTTCCTTCGCGATTACGGATTACTTTTTCTGCATGAAGAAAATGTACTCGCCATTTTCTTCTGATTGCGAGACCAGGGGATTTCCCGTCTGGTTGGCGAAGGCCTGCATGTCTTTCACCGAGCCGCAGTCGGTGGAAACGACTTTCAGTATCTGCCCGGACGCCATGTCGGCCAGCGATTTCTTGGTTTTCAATATGGGCAGCGGGCAGTTCAGGCCGCGTGCATCGAGTTCTTTATCAACATTCATGCTGTTCTCCATAATCTAATGACAATCTGTTTTTCCATGCCGGATCCGAGGTAAAACCGGCTTCGACCCAGTATCGCTATTAAGTTGAATTACTCGATTTCAGTCTATAGCCTCCATGGGTGATGTCTGTATAGCCCATAAGAGCTATACGGTGCAAGTTGCTGCACATGCCGCCATCAATTGCGCACGACCAGCACCGGGCTTTCCGCCAATCCCAGCACTTTCTGTGTGGTTCCGCCGAGAGGGGCGCGAACCACATTGCTTTCGCCGTGCCGGCCGATGACGATCAGATCCGTGCCCTGTGTCTTGGCTGCTGCCAGAATCAACTCGAATGCTTTGCCGATGAGTATGCGCCCCAGTGCATTGGCACCTGCCGCAGAGGCGATGTTCATGGCCGATGCGAGGTTCTTTTCTGCTTCGGCACGGAGTGTAGGGGTGTCATGGCTGGCGACGCTGATGAAGGTAAGCGGCAGGCCGCAACGCGCGGCAATGGCTGCGGCGACCGTGGCAACCCGTGTGGCGGCTACAGAACTGTCGATGGCGGCCAGCACACCGTGTGACCACATGTGCGCGGCGCGCGGTACGAACAGTACGCTGCACGGCGCGTGGCTCACCACCTTGCTGACCATTTCGCCGACCAGCAGCCGGGCGAGGAAACCTTGCTTGCCCCGACGGCGCACGATGATGAGATCGCTGTCGCACCGGGTGGCTTCATCCACGATCTCGCGGTAGGGTTCGGAACCATGGCGCGCGACTATGTTCAGTTCAACTCCTGCTTGCTGCGCCTGCGCACGTAGTGCAGCTATCTTCGTGGCGGCTTCACGCTCCGCGCGCTCGGCGAGTTGGGGCGCTGCTGCTTCAAACTCCGGGTTGCTCAATACCGGCAGCACCGCGTTCAACGGCAGGCCGCAACTGTGTGCCATTTCCAGTGCGACGCGCTCGGCGCCCACGTCGAATTCAGTGTGTTCGCTGGCCAGCAGGAGGCGGAAAAAAGGATGGGTGTTCATAGAATTCTCAGTGTCCGGCGGTAAGAATACCAGAGGCCGCCAGGACCAGGATGCCGATCTCAGATATGCAGATGCCGGCATAGATCCAATCACGGCGAGCGCTGTAAATGGGAATGACAGCCATCAGACAGAGCAACGAACAGCTCGACAGCCAGGCGATGCCGAACAGGCTGGCGAAGTCGCCCTGTTGCAGCATGCTCATCCAGTGCCAGCCGGTGGGCGTGTTGGTTGCAGCCAGATATTCATGCGACGGCATTTGCCACAGATGAGGCAATTGATCCAGCGGTATATACGCGGGCAACAGGCCGAATGCGTATGCGAGGAAGGCTGCGGTGGAGATCGCCAGCCCGGAACGCGAACCCCAGTAGAGCAGGGTGGCATAGCGCTGTTGCTCCTGCGTGGTGTCGAGTTTGCTCATACCCATATCCCCAATCCTTTGAGCAGCGCGCGCAATCCGGCGAACAGCAGCAGCGCGATCACCAGCCTGCGCACGGCGGAAGCTTTCAGCACATGCAGCAGGCGTGCGCCTATCATCGCGCCCAGCATCATGCCGATCACCGACGGCACCGCGATCATCGCCAGCACCGCGCCCTTGTTCAGGTATACCCAGGCGGCGGAAGAGTCCACCAGCGTCAGGATGAAACTGGAAGTGCCCGCCGAGACCTTGATCGGCGCGCCCATCAACAGGTTGAGCACCGGCACGTTGGCCCAGCCCGCGCCCATGCCAAACATGCCTGCAAGGAAGCCGATGCCGATGAACAGTATGAGCCCGGTCAGTGTGCGATGCACTTGCCAATGGATGTCGCGGCTGCTGGCGGCGTCGTAGTAGAGGCCGCTCATCGCCAGTGCGGTAGACAGGCTGTCTGGCTTTTGCACGTCGGGGAATTCGGATTTTTTTGCCGTGGCCATCAGCACCACAATGCCGAGTATGGTCAGCCCCAGAGCGATCTGCACGACGTTGGCCGGAATCGCCAGCCCCATCATTGCACCCGCGATCGAACTGGCCGAAGCCAGCAATGCCAGCGGCAAGGCAAGACGCAGATTGGCCAGCCCGCCGCGCAACAACAGCGGCCCGGCGGACAGCGCGCTGGCCAGCGCCACCAGCAATCCTGCGCCGCGCACGAAGTCGAGATGGAAAGGAAAAAAGCCGCCGACGATGGGCACGAACAGCACACCGCCGCCGACGCCGGAGGGCACCGCGACGATGCCCATCAGGAAGCAGGTGAAGAACAGCGCCACCGGCCATACCCACCACGCCGTGGTGTCTGCGGCTGTTTCGGCAGCCTCGGATGGAAGCGCGAAGAACAGAAGGGCAACAGGTAATAGCCAGAGCAATGTGCGTTTCATTGGGTCAGCCTATGGTCTGGTAGTAGAGGTTTTGCGGATGATTGGCTTCGGCGAAGAAGAACCAGCGCTCGGCCAGCAGCCCGGCATATTGCAGGAGAAATGCGGCGCCCAGCAGTGCCGCCGAATGAGACAGGGCGAGCAACAGCAGGGGAGCGCCAAAGGTCAGCGCAAGGAATGCAGGCTTGATCGTGCGTATGAACGATGCACTCTTGCCGTGAAAGAATTCGCGCGTGTTGAACGAACCGCCCATCGCACCCTGCGATTTCTGCGCTATGCGCGGATGCTTGATGCCTATCGCCGTTTGCAGCGTCGAAGTCGGGCGCAGGCGCGCATTGCGCCACAGCGTAGCGCTGCGGTTCAACAATCCCAGCAAGGTGATGATGAACGCCCAGCCCGCGAAGAAGCCCGCCTGATCCGATCCGGCCAGTGCCGCATAGAGCGCGGCCAGCGTAAAGCCGGATGCGCTGCCGAGCAGGATAAAGTTGACGATGGTAAGCGGCGTGTGCCACTCGCGCAGAAAACGCAGACAGGCATAGATCATCGCGGTGCAAGCGAACAGCGCGAAGGCGAGCAGCGTGCCTATGCTGCCCAATACGACGCTAAGGTCTATCGGCTGTCCGCCCGGCAGGATCACGAACAACGGCCGGTACGCCAGCAGGTGTGCCATGCCATACAGGAACACGATGCCCATGAATGCGGGCAGCGCGATGACTTCGCGCGACAGCCAGGAGGTGCGCCATTGCGCTGCGGCGCGCCATGCGCGTTCCGGATGGCCGAGATGGAAGAAGGATGCGGCCAGTCCGGCGATCAGGAGCAGGAGTGCCAGCAGGCTGCCAAAGCCGTAGAACGCATCCTCCTGCAAAGGCAACAGGCCGAACACGGCATAGGATTGTTGCGTGAACAGCGCGAGGAACAGACCCTGGCCTGCGCCTATCAATGTGGTGAGGAAGATGACGGAGAATGCGGGTTTCATCAGTTCAATTCCTCGTCTGCGGGCGGCAGGTTCTGGTCGAATGGCGCGCCGTCTATCTTGTGCGGGTTGCCGGAGCGATAGAGTTCGTCCTTATGCACCGCCAGCGTGGTTTTGCGGCGCGGCAGATAATGATTGGCCGGATTGGTGCCTTGCTCCGGCATCAAGGTGTAGCCACCGCGTTCGCGTATTGCCACCGACACTGCGGATTCCGGGTCGTGCACGTCGCCAAACAGGCGCGCACCCGGCGGACAGGCCAGCACGCAGGAGGGCTTGCGCTCTGCTTCAGGCTTGGTCTCGTCGTAGATGCGATCCACGCACAACGTGCATTTGGTCATCACCTTGCGCTCTTCGTCGAACTCGCGCATGCCGTAAGGGCAGGCCCAGGTGCAGTACTTGCAGCCTATGCACTTGTCGTAATCCACCAGCACGATGCCATCTTCCTTGCGCTTGTACGACGCGCCGGTCGGGCACACCGGCACGCAGGGCGGATCTTCGCAATGCAAGCAGGATTTGGGGAAGTGCACGGTCTCGGTCTGCGGGTAACAGCCAACTTCAAAGGTTTGCACGCGATTGAAGAAAGTGCCGTTCGGATAGGCTTCGTAGGGGTTAAGGTCGGTCAGCGGCCCCGCCGAACCCGATGTGTTCCACTGCTTGCAGTTGGTCACACAGGCGTGGCAACCAACGCAGACATTCAAATCGATGACCAAGGCGAGCTGTGTCATGGCCTGCAACCAATCGTAGGGCGGGCTTTGCCCGCCGGGTTGAGTTGTCGGGCAGAGCCCGACCTACGGTTTACCAAAGGCATGTCAGTTTTCCCTCTTTCCTGCGAACCATGCCAGCCAGCCGGTCGGTCTTTGTTTCATTCCCGGCACTGGCTGCATGGTCTCGAACTGCGGGAAGGTCTGCTCAGCTTCGCCCGCCTCCGCAGGGTAGATACGCACACGCACGTCATACCATGCAGCCTGCCCGGTGATCGGGTCGGAGTTGGAATGGCGCTTGCCGGCCGCATTCGCGCGCAGCTCTTCCGAGATCAGGTGATTGAGCAAAAAGCCTTGCTGAGATTCATTCGCATCCCCGGTCAGATTCCACGCGCCCGAAGCTTTGCCGATGGCGTTCCACGTCCATACCGTGCCGGGTTCCACCGATTCCGAATAGCGGCACAGGCAGCGCACCTTGCCCCATTGCGACTCCACCCACATCCAGCCGCCGTCGGCTATGCCCGCATCGGCGGCGGTCCTGGCATTCACGTAGAGATAGTTGTAAGTGTGGATCTGGCGCAGCCAGGTGTTCTGGGTATCCCACGAGTGGTACATCGCCATCGGGCGCTGGGTCACGGCATTCAGCGGATACTTGTCGAGATCGCTCTGCGCATCTTCGAGCGGCGCATGCCAGAATGGCAGCGGGTCGAAATAGGTTTTCACCCGCTCACGCAATTCATCGGGCGGTTGCTTGCCGGGGCGCTTGCCCTCTGCGGCGAGGCGGAAGCTCTGCAATATCTCGGAATACAGATGGATTACGATGGGATCGTTGTCGCGGCGCATGCCCGCGTGCTGTGCCCAGTCCAGATATTCCTTGTTCCAGTTGCGCATGTACTGCATCGAAGGCGCGAGATGATAATGGTGGAAGCAGCCATTCTTTTCATACATCTCCCACTGCTTCGGGTTGGGTTCACCGCGCATCGCATTTTCGCCATCCTTGCCGCGCCAGCCGGTGAGGAAGCCGATGCCGGAGCCGGGCGCGGTCTCGTAGTTGATGACGAAGTCGGTGTAGCCCTTGAACTTGCGCGCGCCTTCCGCCGTGGTGAAGGCCGGGAGTTTCAGGCGGCTCGCCAGCTCGATCAGCACTTCCTGGAATGGCTTGCATTCGCCCGTGGGCGGCAATACCGGCACACGCACCGAATCCACCGGGCCGTCGTATTCCGAGATCGGGCGGTCGAGCATGGACATGCAGTCGTGGCGTTCGAGGTAAGTGGTATCGGGCAGAATTAAATCCGCGAACGCCGTGGTCTCGGACTGGAACGCATCGCACACCACGATGAACGGGATTTTGTACTCGCCATCCGCGTTTTTGTCGGTGAGCATCTTGCGCACCTCGGTGGTGTTCATGCTGGAGTTCCATGCCATGTTGGCCATGAACAGCAGCAGCGTATCTATCGGGTACGGGTCGCCGCGCCAGGCATTGGTAATCGCGTTGTGCATCAAACCGTGTGCCGACAGCGGATGCTCCCACGAGAAGCCCTTGTCCAGGCGCACCGGCTGTCCGTCCGCATCCACAAACAAGTCATCCGGGTTTTCCGGCCAGCCCAGCGGCGCGCCGTGCAGCGGCGTGTTGGGCTGCACGTCCTGCGGCCCTTTCGGCGGGCGCGCGTTGGGCGGGATGGCGCGCGGGTAGGGCGCTTTGTGGCGGAAGCCGCCGGGGCGGTCTATGGTGCCGAGCAACGACATCAACACCGCCAGCGAACGTATGCTCTGGAAGCCGTTGGAATGCGCCGCCAATCCGCGCATGGCATGGAACGCCACCGGGTTGCCGATCACCGTCTCGTGCTCCTCGCCCCACACGTCGGTCCACGGTATGGGTAACTCGATCCTGTAGTCGCGCGCCGTGATACCCATCTCGTGCGCAATGCGCTTGATGGTGTCGGCGGGAATGCCGGTGATTTGCTCTGCCCACTCCGGTGTGCATTCGGCCACGCGCTCTTTCAATAATTGGAACGCGGGTTTGGTGGTCGTGCCGTCGGGCATGGTGAAGCTGCCCAGCAATGCCGGATCGGCGTATTGCGCATGGTCGCTGACCGGCTGGCCGGTCAAGCGATCCCACCAGTAAAAGTTCTGCGGGCGCAGCGGATTAATCTTCTCGCCATCCGGATTGCGCAGGAACATGCCGAAGTCTTTGCTGTCTTGGTTCTGATTCAGTAGTTGTCCGGCGTTGGTGTAGCGCGTGAGGAAGTCGCGGTCGTACAGGCCCAGCGCGATGATCTCGCGGATGATGGCGAGGATCAGCGCGCCGTCAGTGCCTGGCTTGATCGGTATCCACTCGTCGGCGATGGCGGCGTAACCGCTGCGCACCGGATTGATCGCGACGAAGCGTCCGCCGTTGCGCTTGAATTCGCCCAGCGATTTTTTCAGCGGATTGGAATGGTGGTCTTCCGCCGTGCCTATCATGAAGAACAGCCGTGCGCGTTCCAGGTCGGGCCCGCCGAATTCCCAGAACGAACCGCCTATGGTGTAGATCATGCCCGCTGCCATGTTCACCGAACAGAAGCCGCCGTGCGCCGCATAGTTGGGCGTGCCGAACTGGCGTGCGAACAAACCGGTCAGCGCCTGCATTTGGTCGCGCCCGGTGAACAGCGCGAACTTTTTCGGGTCGGTTGCGCGTAGGTGCGACAAACGCTTTTCGAGGATGGCGAAGGTCTCTTCCCAACTGATCGCCTCGAACTCGTTCGCGCCGCGCTCGCTGCCCGGCTTGCGGCGCAAGGGTTGGGTGAGGCGCGCGGGAGAGTATTGCTTCATGATGCCCGAGCCGCCCTTGGCGCAGATCACGCCCTGATTCAGCGGATGATCGGGATTGCCTTCAATGTAGCGCACCTCGCCATCGCGCAGGTGCACACGTATGCCGCAACGGCATGCGCACATATAGCAGGTTGTAGTTTTGATCTCGGTTTTGGCGTCGGGCAACGGTGACGCTGCCGGATCGTGCAACGGGGCTGAAGGCATATCAGAAAACTCTAATTTGAGGTTCGCAGTATGCCAGAGACCGTCGCATCATCCATAGCCGTGATGGAGGGGGGCGGTATAGCCCATGTGGGGGATTGCGTGACTTGGCGGCGCAACCGCTGGATGGGATACACCATCCAGCGGTTGCAGCGATCCGGTTTTACAGGCCGGGCTACGCGTAAAGCCGTTACCCAGCCTGCACAATCACAGCAGCGGCACGATCAACAGCGCCACGATGTTGATAATCTTGATCAGCGGATTCACTGCGGGGCCGGCGGTGTCCTTGTACGGGTCGCCTACCGTGTCGCCGGTCACCGCCGCTTTGTGCGCTTCAGAGCCCTTGCCGCCGAAGTTGCCCTCTTCAATGTACTTCTTGGCGTTGTCCCATGCACCGCCGCCGGTGGTCATCGAAATGGCGACGAAAATGCCGGTGATGATCGTGCCGACCAGCACGCCGCCCAGCGCTTTGGGGCCGAGGATCAAGCCAACGATGATAGGTACGGCGACGGGCAGCAGCGAGGGCACGAGCATTTCCTTGATCGCGGCTTTGGTCAGCATGTCCACGCAGGTGCCGTATTCGGGTTTGCCGGTGCCTTCCATGATGCCGGGAATATCCTTGAACTGTCTGCGCACTTCGACTACCACGCTGCCTGCCGCGCGTCCCACAGCTTCCATGCCCATCGCGGCGAACAAATAGGGCACGAGGCCGCCGATGAACAGGCCGATGATGACGGTATGGTCGGACAGGTCGAACAGTGTGGGCATGTTCAGGTGCGCTTCCAGCGCATGGGTGTAGTCGGCGAACAGCACCAGCGCTGCCAGCCCGGCGGAGCCAATGGCGTAGCCCTTGGTGACGGCTTTGGTGGTGTTGCCCACGGCATCCAGCGGGTCGGTGATGTTGCGGATTTCTTCCGGCAGGCCGGACATCTCGGCGATGCCGCCCGCGTTGTCGGTGATCGGGCCGTAGGCGTCGAGCGCCACGATGATGCCGGTCATCGACAGCATCGAGGTTGCGGCGATGGCGATGCCATATAACCCGGCCATGGCGTATGCGGCGTAGATGCTGGCGCATACCACCAGCACGGGAGCTGCGGTGGCCTTCATGGAGACGCCCAACCCGGCGATGATGTTGGTGCCGTGGCCGGTGGTGGAGGCTTGCGCGATGTGGCGCACGGGGCTGTATTCGGTGGCGGTGTAATACTCGGTGATGACTACCATCGCGGCGGTGAGGATCAGGCCGATCACTGCCGAGCCGTACAGCGCATTCACGCTGTAGCTGCCGTTGTCGCTCATCAGCCATGAGGTGATCGGGTAGAACGCGACCAGCGCCAGCGCGCCGGATACTGCCAGCCCGCGATACAGCGCGTTCATGATCTTGCCGCCTTCGCGCGCGCTGACGAAGAAGCTGCCGACGATAGAGGCGATGATGGAGAAGCCGCCGAGTGCCAAAGGATAGATCACCGCGTTCGGGCCTGCGTGGGTCATCAGCATGCCGCCCAGCAGCATGGTGGCGATGATGGTCACCGCATAAGTCTCGAACAGGTCGGCGGCCATGCCGGCGCAGTCGCCCACGTTGTCGCCCACGTTGTCGGCGATCACCGCCGGGTTGCGCGGATCGTCTTCGGGGATGCCTGCTTCGACTTTACCCACAAGATCGGCACCGACATCCGCGCCCTTGGTGAAGATGCCGCCGCCGAGCCGCGCGAAGATGGAGATCAGCGAGCCGCCGAAACCGAGACCCACCAATGGTTCGAGTATCTCGGTGGTGCTGGCGCCTTCAGCCGCAGTCGCGGCGAGGAAGGCGTAATAGCCGGTCACACCGAGCAGGCCCAGACCCACGACCAGCATGCCGGTGATGGCGCCGCCCTTGAACGCCACGTTCAGTGCGGCATTCAGGCCGTTGTGCGCGGCCTGCGCGGTGCGCACATTGGCGCGTACCGACACGTTCATGCCGATGTAGCCGGTCGCGCCGGAGAGCGTTGCGCCGATAAGGAATCCGAACGCGGTCTTCCAGGACAGCGCCAGGCCGATGGCGAGGAACAGCACGGCACCGACGATGCCGATAGTGGCGTACTGGCGGTTCAGATAGGCGGTTGCACCTTCCTGGATCGCCGCAGCGATGCTGCGCATCTTGTCGTTGCCGGTAGGCAGCGCGACGATCCAGCGGATGGATAATACGCCGTATACGATGGCAAGCACGGCACAGCCCAACGCGAAAATTATTCCTGCTGACATTCTGTTCTCCTCAGGCGATACAGGTTAAGCAACTCAAAGTTTGAACTCCCCCAGCTTCTTCGGCACAGCTACATTTCTCAGTTGCACATATTGCGGCAGGCCATCCTTGTACGGCGGATAGTCCTCGCCCTTGATCAGCGGCGCGAGATAAGCGCGGCATTTTTCGGTGATGCCGAAACCGTCGGCGGTGATGAAGTTGCGCGGCATCATCTTTTCGACGTTGGCCACCTTGCTCAGCGGCGCAACGCCTATCTTCCATTTGTAGGGCTGGTCGGAGAGGCGGGTGATGGCGGGCATCACGGCGTTCTCGCCCTTGAGCGCCAGATCCACCGCAGCCTTGCCCAGCGCGTAAGCCTGCTCCACGTCGGTCTTCGAGGCGATGTGGCGCGCGGCGCGTTGCAGGTAATCGGCGACCGCCCAGTGGAATTTATATCCCAGCGCTTCTTTCACCATGTTGGCAATGACGGGAGCGGCACCGCCCAGTTGCGCGTGGCCAAAGGCATCGCGCAGGCCCTGGTCGGAAAGGAACTTGCCGTCTTCACCTTGCACGCCTTCCGACACCACTACCGAGCAATAGCCGTGCTTCTTCACCATGGCATCCACCTTGGCGAGGAATTTTTTCTGGTTGAAAGGAATCTCCGGGAACAGGATGACGATGGGCAGATTGCACTTCCCGTCCGATGCGAGCCCGCCCGCAGCGGCGATCCATCCCGCATGGCGTCCCATCACTTCCACCACGAACACCTTGGTCGAAGTCTTGGCCATGGAAGCCACGTCGAAGCTGGCTTCGCGCACCGATACCGCGACGTATTTCGCCACCGAGCCGAAGCCGGGGCAGCAGTCGGTGATGGGCAGATCGTTGTCCACGGTCTTGGGCACATGGATGGCCTGCACCGGATAGCCCATCTTGGCCGAGAGCTGGGAAACCTTGTAGCAGGTATCGGCGGAATCGCCGCCGCCGTTGTAGAAGAAATAGCCGATGTTGTGCGCTTTGAACACTTCGATCAGGCGCTCGTACTGCGCCTTGTTTTCTTCGAGTCCCTTGAGCTTGAAACGGCAGGAGCCGAATGCGCCGGAGGGGGTGTGGCGCAAGGCGGCGATGGATTTTGCGGAATCTTTGCTGGTGTCGATCAGATCTTCGGTCAGCGCGCCGATGATGCCGTTGCGTCCTGCGTAGACTTTACCGATCTTGTCTTTATGTTTGCGCGCGGTTTCGATCACGCCACAGGCGGAAGCGTTGATGACTGCGGTTACGCCGCCGGACTGCGCGTAAAATGCATTTTTCTTTGCCATAGTTTCATTCCTTTCTTATTGTTGGTTTGGCCTAATCTTACGCCTTTTTTATACGTATGAAACGAGTACCCGAATGGAACCGCGAAACACTGCTGCAATCGCGCTTGTTCGAGCCATTGCACCCGGTGATTGCTCGCCTGGCAAATTCCGGCTTTCCTGCGTTGCAGGATTGCAATGCGCTGCTCGAAGCGCAGCCTGTCGTCGTGCACAACGGGGCGCTGCTGCGCTTCGTGCAACAACAAAGCGGCAAGCTGCCGTTCGAAGAGCGCTACGAGCCGCGCTGTTATCTCAGGGGCGAGGTGCAGACACGCGAACATAACTGGCACGATTTGCTCAATGCGCTGGTGTGGCTGACTTTTCCCGGAGCCAAGGCCGCGATCAACGCGCGGCACTATCAGGCGCTGACAGGTGAGCAGGATGTCGTGTCAAGCCAGCGCGGTGCGGTGCGGGATATGAATACCTTGTTCGATGAGTCGGGCGTGATCGTGGTTTGCGCCGCCCCCGAACTGGCCATGCTGTTGCGGGATTTCAGGTGGCAGGAATTGTTCTGGCAGCGACGCGCACAAGTGCAGGCCAAGATGGCTTTTCACCTGTTCGGCCACGGCCTGTATGAAAAAGCCTTGCAGCCTTACATCGGGTTGACCGGGCAGGGCTTGGTGCTGGTGGTGGAGCAGGCATACTTCTCATGGCCGCAGGCGCAACGGCTCGCGTATCTGGATGGCATGCTGGCGGACTACCTGAATGCGCCGCTGCATTGCCGCAGCACGCGTGAACTGACGCCGGTTCCGCTGCTGGGTGTGCCGGGCTGGTCGGCGGAAAATGCATGCGCGGAGTATTACGGTAATACCGATTATTTTCGTCCGGGCAGGTTGCGCGCTGCGTGTTGACGCAGCCGTGGCTGAAGTTTGCACAAAACAATCTTTATGGGGGTGTGAATTGGATTAAGATGCGCTTGTGTGCTGCACAGCCAGCCGACAGCATAGTCGGCGGTTGGTATCGGGGAGAGAGAGTCGCGCAATGACTATAGAATTATTCAATAACGGACAGCATTTGTGTTTGATGTTCGACGACCTGGTAGATGACACCAGCAACGTTGCGGTGCAATCCAACCAGTTTCTGATCGTGGATCACGGGCACGGTGCTTTGCTCGAACCCGGCGGCAACATGACCTACAACGCGCTGGTGGCCGAGATGGGCAATTATTTTCTGCCCAAACATCTGCAATATATTCTCGCCTCACACGCTGATCCGGACATTATCGCTTCAGTTAATAAGTGGATGATCCATTCCGATTGCAAGGTGCTCATTTCCCGATTGTGGGTGCGTTTCGTGCCGCATTTTTGCAGCGTGGGCAATGCTGACGGGCGCATTGAAGGGATCCCGGATCGGGGCATGGATATCCCGTTGGGCGACTGCATGATCAAGGCTGTACCCGCGCACTTCATGCACTCCGAGGGCAACTTCCAGTTCTACGATCCGGTCAGCCGGATATTGTTCACGGGCGACATGGCGGCGTCCATCGTTCCGCACAAGGAGGCTGATACGCCAGTCGAGGATTTCCAGTCGCACATTCCGCTGATGGAAGAATTTCACCGCCGCTACATGGTGTCCAGCAAGATCTGCCGCTATTGGGCGAATATGGTGCGCCAGCTCGACGTGGAAACCATAGTTCCGCAGCATGGGCGCATACTCAAGGGCCGCAAAGTGGTCGCCGAGTTTCTGGATTGGATAGAGAACCTGCCTTGCGGTGTGGATCTGCTGACGCAGGACGATTACCGCTTGCCTTGACAGGTGTTTCAGCGATACCTGCCCGGCCAAGGGCTGATCAGGCATGAATTTCCAGCGCAGTTTAAGTTTTTCCTGTTTAGACCGATATGGTACAAGACGGGGTGTGGCTTACTCTAAAAATAGACCTGACTACAGGATTTCCGCACAACCAGAAAAATTCAAGAATGGGGAGGCATCCTGGCATGCACCCTCGATGGAGTGCGGGTGGGGGCAGGAGATGGCCGCCGGAGGCTCGTTGCGTCAGGCATCGCACTTGCCATGACTTACAAGGGCGCCTCTGAAAATTATCACTCCACGGGGAGGGAGCGCAACATGAATACCAAGCAAAAGATCTGGTTGATTCCGGCCATAGCCATCCTGATTTCAGGCGTGGCCATCAGCGCTAACTATGTATTATCGAACAAGTCGTTCGGCATGCTGGAACAGGCAAAAAATGCGGACTACCCGGCATTGGGCGCCATACGTTCAATGACTGCCGCATTCGAGGGGGAGCAGGACGCGCTGAAAAATGCCGTGCTGGCCGGTGATAAGGGCGGGCTGGATAATGCCAAGGCCAAGGCCGATCTGTTCAAAAAGGCATTAACCGAATTTTCCGCTGTTGATTCCAGCGAGGCGAAAACAATACAGAAGGAATTCGAGGCATACGACGCCTCCGCGATGGAGGCGTCGGCCATCATGCTGCAGGCAAAGCAGGGCAATGTGGACGATGCAATTCCGGCGATGCAGGGCAATTCCGCAGCGCTTACGGAGGGATTGAATAAAGTCCGCAAAACAAGGGAAGAGCACTTCCTGTCAAATCTGGACGGTAGTTATGATGCCATCCGGCGCGGCCTGGTGGTCGGTATTTTCTCGCTGGCTTTAAGTTTGATCGTGCTCGGGACCGTTTCGTACCTGATCATACGTTCGATTGCGCACAGTTTTGAAGTGATCGTTGAGCGCGTCAGGGATATGGCGTCCGGGGGAGCCGACCTTACGAGGAAAATCCAGATATCCAGCAAGGATGAGTTCGGGGAGATCGCCCAGTGGATAAACCAGTTCATCGGGGAGCTGCATGGCTTGCTGTCAACGGTATCGGGCGTGTCCAGGGAGGTCAAGGGATCCGCCGAACAGATGCGCAATGCGTCCAGGGCGCTGGCCGTTGGCATTCAGTCCCAATCGCAGGGCGCTATCACCATCTCGGCATCAATCAATAATCTGTCGGAAACGATAGGCCGCATGTCGGAGGGAGCCGCAAGTGCGGTCACTTCGGCTAACGCCTCGGCCGAATCTGCGGTCAGGAGCGGGGAGATCATGGAGAACACTGTCCGCAAGATCCGCGTGACTGCCGATGCTGTCAGTGAGGCTGCGATGCTGGTCACCTCGCTGGGAGAGGACTCCGCAAAGATCGGATTGGTCACGCAAGTCATCAAGGATATCGCCGAACAAACCAATTTGCTGGCCCTGAATGCCGCGATCGAAGCGGCGCGCGCGGGGGAGCAGGGGCGCGGTTTTGCGGTTGTGGCGGACGAGGTCAGAAAATTGGCGGAGCGCACTTCATCGGCCACGGTTGAAATCAACCAGATCGTAACGAAGATCCGTCAGGGGATTGAACAGACGGTGGAGCGTATTTCCTCCGGGCGGGATTCTGCCATGAGCGGGCGTGAAGAAGCAGAGATTGCCCAGTCCAGTCTCATGGACATTATTCAGCACGTCAATGAAATAAATGGTCTTATAATGACCATCTCCAAGTCAATCAGTGAACAGGCCGCTGTTTCTGGTGAGATCGGGGGAAGGGCCGAACAGATCGTGAGTGCATCGCAAGAGGCGTCCCGCGAGTCGGAAGATGCAGAGAAGCAAAGCGCCGGGGTGGATGCTGCTGCTCGGCATCTTGCGGAGATCGTGGGCCGGTTCAAACTATAACAAATCATTCAGGGAGAACAAACAAAATGAAGCTGGGTCAAATCAAGTCAAGCACCCTTGCCGGTGCTGTTTTTTTAGCGGCAGGTCTGATCGGATCCGCCAACTCCTGCGCCGAAGAGGATAGATTCACGTTCAACGGTTTCGGCAATCAGGATTACCGCCGTTCTACTGCCAATAGCTATTTGGGGGCGGATACGAGCGGAACCTGGGATAACAATTTCCTAGGTCTGGTGATGAGCGGCAAGCTTAATGAAAAGTCGCGCGTATGGGCACAATTGCAGGCCACCACAAAGTTAAGCCCGCGCTTCACCTGGATGTTCGCGGATTATCAGGTCAGCGACAGCGTCAATGTCCATGTGGGGCGCATCAAGTTCCCCTTCGGTCTCTACAACGAGACGATCTCGACCCAGGCTTTGCGCCCGTCCATTGCAGAACCGGTCGTTTACGCTCAGGCGGCGGACATGACTTATGACGCGTATCACGGCATCGGTCTGGATTGGAACAAGGGTATGGGAACAGCAGGCAATATGCTGGTTCAGGTTTTTGGCGGCAATATCTATGTTGAGCCTGAGCGCAAGGAAACTGCACTCAGGGACGTGAGCGTGATGGGCGGACGTGTTACTTACAATACCCCGGTCGACGGCTTGCGCCTGATGCTGTCGGGCAACAGGACGACGGTAGAGGCGATGAACGATTCTGTCGTGCCCTCCGGTGTGCCAACCGGCGAGAAGGCATCGGAAGACCGGTTGATGTTGTCTTTGGACTATGTGGCGCACGACTGGGATGTCAAGGCTGAATACAACTACCACAATACCCCTGCGCTATTAACCCAGGTGCCGCCGCAACTGACTGATGTCAAATCGCGTGCGTATTATGTGCAAGTGGCGTACGACATGGGCAAATACACGCCTTATGCGCGTTATGACTATGTGAATGTCGATACCACGCTTAGCAGTGATCCAGCCAACTATCAGAAGATATATGTGCTCGGCATAGGTTACAAACTGGCTGACAATGTGAACCTGCGCGTGGAGCAGCATTTCAATCATGGTTATGCGCTGGGTGCCGCTGAAATGGCTGCCATTAGCCTCACTCCAAAAGTGAACTGGAATACCACCATGTTCTCCGCGAACTTCATGTTCTGACCGGATGTGTGATTTATTGAATGCTCAGAACTCAATGGATTATTGCGAAAGGATGTGAAATGCGTAAGTTGATTTGTTATGTTGCATTGCTTGCAGGTTTTGTCGTCGCCGTTCCCGCAATGGCGGGTGATTACGTGATCATCACCAACAAGGCCAACGCCAATGAGGTGGACAAGAGTGTGGTTGCCAGGATTTATAAGGGCGAAGCGAAGAGCTGGGCCAATGGCGACAGCGTGGTCGCATATGACCTGCCTGAAGATAATCCGGCCAGGGTGGCCTTCGATCAGGATGTCGCCGGGAAAAGCATTTCCCAAATGAAGGCGCTTTGGGGGCAACTGGTGTTTTCGGGCAAGGCTGTTCCTCCCAAGAAGGCGGAATCTGATGATGAAGTAAAAAAGGCGGTGGCGTCCAACAAGGCCGCAGTGGGCTATATCAGTGCGGCGAGCGCCGATGGCTCTGTGAAAGTGGTCAAGTAACTACTCGCCGGTTGTGCAGGACAGGCCGGCTTGCAGCCACGGAACGTTTGAGCGGACGTGGTTACAAGCCGTGCAGTCCGGGTGCGCTGTCTTGCAGCATGTATGGCAATCAGGCCTGACTGATAGCGTCCGCCCCGGCTTGCGCGATCTGCCCGTCCTGAAACGAGCGCACGCCGCTGATGCCGAGTCCGCCAATGACGATCCCGTCGCGCACCAGCGGCACGCCGCCTTCGGCAGGGATGACGCCAGGCAGGGAAAGATGGATCAGGCGTCCGCTCAGTACGGCATCTTCCGAAACCTTGGTTGGGCGCTGAAAGGCTGCGGCGGCATGGGCTTTGGCAATGGCCGTTTCCACGCTGCCGAATTGTGTGTCATGGCTGCGTTGCAGATAGAGCAGATGCCCGCCGTCGTCCACCACTGCAATCGCCACTTTCCAATCATTGTCCAGCGCTTCGCTTTCTGCGGCTGTGGCGACGCGTCTGGCATCATCGAGTGTGAGGACGGGTTTGCTGATGCCGGGAGGATTGGTACTGGCCATATCAGCGTTCGTCCAGCGCCGTGAATACCTTGTCGCGTATTGCTTCCACGCTGCCCACCCCGGCTACCCTGATGTACTTGGGCGCGTGCGCATTGCCGCGCTGTGCCCAGGATGCGTAATAATCCACCAGCGGCTTGGTCTGGTCGTGATACACCTCCAGACGTTTCCTGACCGTCTCTTCGGCATCATCCGGGCGCTGCACCAGGTCTTCGCCAGTTACGTCGTCCTTGCCTGCAGCCTTGGGTGGGTTGAATACGATATGGTAGGAGCGACCCGAGGCGAGATGCACGCGGCGTCCGCTCATGCGCTGGATGATTTCGCTGTCTTCCACGTCGATCTCTACCACGTAATCCAGATTGACTCCGGCCTGCTTCATCGCATCGGCCTGCGGGATGGTGCGCGGAAAACCGTCGAACAGGAAACCGTTGGCACAGTCCGCTTCCTTGATGCGCTCTTTCACCAGATTGATGATGATGTCGTCGGACACCAGTTGGCCCGCGTCCATGATCTTCTTGGCTGCGACGCCCAGCGGCGTGCCGGCCTTGACCGCAGCGCGCAGCATGTCGCCGGTGGAGATCTGCGGGATGTCGTATTTTTGCTTGATGTAATTGGCCTGTGTGCCTTTACCGGCACCAGGTGCGCCCAGCAGTATGAGTCTCATGGTTTTATGTTCCCTGATTGATTAGCGCTGCGAAAGTTTTTCTTGCTGCGAGTAAATCCGCTTCCGTATCCACCCCTGCGGGTGGCGCGTCGGCAGTAACAGTAACACCGATCTTGTAGCCGTGCCAGAGCGCGCGCAATTGCTCCAGCGCTTCGATCTGTTCGATGGCGGCAGGAGCGAGTCGCCGGAAGGCGCGCAGGAAGCTGGCGCGGTAGGCGTAAATGCCTATATGGCGCAACACGGTAATGTTTTCCGGCAACGCTTCATCTTTTGCAAATACATCGCGCGGCCAGGGAATCGGCGCGCGGCTGAAGTACAGCGCGTTGCCGTCTTTATCCAGCACGGCTTTGACGATGTTGGGATTGCGCATTGCAGCTTCGTCGTGGATGGGATGGCAGGCAGTGGCGATTGCGCATTGCGGGTGATCGTGCAGGTGTTGCGCCACGGCGCGGATCAATGCGGGCGGGATCAGCGGCTCGTCGCCTTGCACGTTGACCACGATGACGTCATCGGCCCAGCGCTGTTGTTCCGCCACCTCGGCGATGCGGTCGGTGCCGCTCTGGTGATGGGCATGGGTGAGGCAGGCTTTGAAACCATGCTCATGCGCGGCGGCAATGATGGGCTGATGGTCGGTGGCGATCCATATCTGCTGCGCGCCGCTTTGTGCGGCCTGCTCGGCGACCCGTACCACCATGGGCTTTCCGGCGATGGGTAATAGCGGCTTGCCGGGCAAACGGGTCGAGGCGAAACGCGCCGGGATGACGACGTGGAAATCCATCAAAAACCCAACTTTCGTCGCGATACTGCGTTGCTCACAAAAATTTTCCCCTTACATATTAGCTATATGTGGCGGCGAATTTTTTGTTCGCGCCTTGTCTCGCTTGGAAATTTGAATTTTCAGGGACATCATCACCTGAGTTGTTCGACTTCTTCCGGCGTCATGGCGCGTGCTTCGTCCGCCAGCATCACCGGGATGTCGTCCTTGATGGCGTAAGCGAGGCGGTCGGCCTTGCAGATCAGTTCCTGCTCGGACTTGCGATAGATCAGCGGAGATTTGCACAGCGGGCAAACGAGGATTTCAAGCAGCTTGGGGTCCATGCGCGGTGAGCCTTTCCAGGATGTGGTGAATGAGTGCCGGGTCCAGTTGCGCGTCCACGCGCAACACCCAGCATTTTTCTGTGGCGAATGCCGCGCATTTTACCGCATCTTTTTCCGTCATGAGTATCGCATCGGCATCGGCATAAGCAAGATCGTCCGGCGTGTAGCGGTAATGGTCGGGGAAGGGATGTGCACAACCCGACAGCCCAAGAGCATCCAGGTACGCGAAGAAACGGGATGGATAGCCGATCCCGGCGATGGCATGAATATTCTGTCCGCGAAAGTCGGGCGTGCGCCTGGTAATGTCCGGGTTGAGCAGGTTGTGGAAAATGCTGCCATCAAGTTGCATGCGGTATTCGTCATCCGCAGCCTCTCCCCCATTGATGACGACAGCATCCACTTTCTCGAGGCGAGACGGTGCCTCACGTAACGGGCCGGCGGGAAGCAACCTGCCATTGCCGAAGCGGCGCGCGCCATCCACCACCGCGATCTCGATATCGCGCTGCAAGCGGTAATGCTGCAGGCCATCGTCGCTGAGCAGCACATCGCATTCCGGATGGGCATACAACAGCGCACGCCCGGCTGCGGCACGGTCGCGTCCGGCCCATACCGGACACAACCCGCGTTGCGCCATGAGCAGCGCTTCATCGCCGATCACAGCAGAATCGCTGGAAGGAAGCGCAGCTTGCGGCGCGGTGGAGGTGCCGCCATAGCCCCGCGTGATGATGCCGGGATGCCAGCCGTTGTCCAGGAGTCGCTGTGCCAGCCATAGCGTAAGCGGCGTCTTGCCGCTGCCGCCGACGGTGATATTGCCCACGACGATGACGGGAACCGGCAACTTCTGGCTGGAGAATATGCCGCTGCGATAGAGCGTGCGGCGCAGGCCCGCCAACAGTTGAAAGATAATGCTGACGGGCAGCAGGATGAGATGCAACGGGGTGATACGGTACCAGTGTTGCTCCAGCCAGTGCATCGTGTTTGACGCCCTTACTTGCGGCTGGTGGTGAAGGTGATGCGGGCGTAACCCGCGATGCGCGCGGCTTCCATGATGTTGATCACGGCCTGGTGCGGCGCCTTGGCATCGGCATTGATGATGATGACGGGATCTTTCCGGGAGCCTCCTGCCTTTTGCAATACTTGGGCCAGCGCATCCACGTCGGTGAATACCGTCACCGCATTGTTGACCGCGTAGTGTTCGGTGGCATCCACCGATACGCTGATCTGATTGGCTTGCGGCGACGATTTATCGCCGCTGGCTTGCGGCAGATTGATCTGCAATTCGGAGAACCTGGCATACGTGGTGGTAACCATCATGAAAATCAGGATCACCAGCAACACGTCTATCATCGGGATCAGGTTGATCTCCGGCTCTTCGCGCGAGCGCCCTCTCTGGAAGTTCATATTATCGCGAGCCTCGCGTAGCGAGCCTTTGCCCCCCTCGCCCGTTTGCGGGAGAGGGCTGGGGAGGGGGTGGGCATGACTGAATTTGTCATGTCCGTTAGCCCTTGCGCGCGCCGTGTACGATCTCGACCAGCTTGACTGCCTGCTGTTCCATCTCGATGAGCAGACTGTCTACCTTGGCGCGGAAGTGGCGGTAGAAGATCATGCTGGGCACGGCGACGATCAGGCCGAAAGCGGTGTTGTACAGCGCCACCGAGATGCCATGCGCGAGCACGGTCGGGGTGTTGCCGACGGCGGTCTGTGCGCCGAAGATCTCTATCATGCCGACCACGGTACCGAACAGGCCGAGCAGCGGGCTGATCGAGGCGATGGTGCCCAGTGTGGTGAGGAAACGTTCCAGGTCGTGGGCGGCGCTGCGTCCGGCTTCCTCGATGGCGTCCTTCATTATTTCGGGTGAACTTTTGATGTTTCTCAAGCCTGCGGCGAAGATGCCTCCCAGGGGGGAATTTTCCGAGAGGCGAGACAGCAGGCTTTCGCTGACACCGCGCAGTTTCAGTTCCTGTACCACTTCATCCAGCAGGCCGTCCGGCGCGACGTTCCTGTTGCGCAGGAACATCAGGCGTTCCACGATCAATGCGACTGCGATCACCGATGCGATGATCAATAACCAGATGGGCCAACCGGCAGCTTCTACAATGGCGAACACGCGATCTCTCCAGATATACTTGACGAATGGTTGTTGACTTGGGCGAGCGACATAAACTTGCAAGCCAGATATTAACGAGGCGGAACTGTATCTTGTCGCACCTGATTGAGCAAGATTTTCCTCCCGGTTTCCTCCCGGTGTTTTTTTGGGACGGCCATGGCGAACACGATTTCGTGTATGAGGATCGGCTGTTTGCGGGTTAAATCAGGCATTATTCCGGTTTCGATCCGCCATACCAGGCTGCTATGACAACGACACCAGGCTTTCACAATGCGCTAGCCGAATTGGCACAGCGTTTCGCACAGCAGCTTCCCGAGCGGATGCTGGACTTTCGCCGCAAGCTCGATCAGCTTTCTCCTGACGCATGGCAAGAGGATAAGGCGGTGGAGTTCTACCGTTTGATGCATAGTCTGACGGGCGCTGCCGATACCTTCGGCATGCTTGCGGTCGGCGATGCAGCCAGGCGGCTGGAGCATCGGCTATATACGGTACTCAAGCATGGTAGTGTTCCGGAGCACGCTGTCTGGGCCGAGGTGCGGGCTGATTTCGCGCAACTGTTGCTTGTCTTGCAGAGCAGCAGTGCACACAGCCTGGTGCAGCCGTGTGATGAAATGCAGAATCGGGAGCAACGTCCGCTCATTTGTCTGATTGAGGGCGACCAAGAGCAGGCGCAACATCTGGAGCGGATGCTGGCGATGCAGAATTACCGGGTGCATACGTTTACCAGCCTTGAATCATTCCGGTTGAGCCGGGTCGGCGGGGAATGCCCGGAAGCGGTAGTGATGGAGATGGCCTTTCCCGATGAATCTGCGGGGGGGCAGATCGTTACTGAATTTAAGGCGGCCTATGGTGTTCACATTCCCGTGGTCTTTGTTGATGCACGCGACGATATGGCGGCATATCTTGCGGCTTACCGTGCGGGAGCCACCCGTTATCTGAGCAAACCGATAGACGATGTCAGGCTGGCGCGAATGCTGCGCGAGCTTATCGCGCAAACTCCCATGCCGCCGTATCGCATACTGCTGGTTGATGACGATCCATTGCTCAACAAGATACATGCGACGATTCTTGGGCAGGCCGGGATGGAAGTGAGCACACTTTCCGAACCACTGAAGATACTGGATGTCGTGCGCGAATTGAAGCCTGACGTGGTGGTGCTTGATGTTTACATGCCTGATGCCTCAGGCCCGGAGCTGGCTGCGGTGTTGCGGGAGCAGGATGCCTTCCTTCACCTGCCCATCCTGTTTCTTTCCGCTGAAGCCGATATGGACAAGCAGTTGCTCGCGCTCAATCTGGGCGGAGATGATTTTCTGGTGAAGCCGGTCAATCCGGAGCATCTGGTGACGGCAATCGCTGCGCGCGCACGGCGGGTTCGCCAACGTGACGAAATGACAGTTAATCTCAAGCGCATACTCTACGAACGCGAACGCGAACATCTGGCACTGGACAAACATGCCATCGTCAGTATTGCGGATGCGGCTGGGCGCATTATTTACGTCAACGATAAATTTTGCGAAATCAGCGGCTATGCGCGCGAGGAACTGCTCGGGAAAAACCACCGCATCGTCAAATCCGCAGAACACCCGCCGGAGCTCTATAGGGAAATGTGGCGCACCATCTCGACCGGGAACATCTGGCATGGCCTGGTTTGCAATCAACGCAAGGACGGCTCGCTGTATTGGGTGGAGTCCACCATCGTTCCGTTCCTCGATGCGCATGGCAAGCCTTACCAGTATGTTTCCATACGCACCGACATTACGGCATTGCAGCTTGGCCGGGAAGAATTGCGCACAGCACGTGACAAGGCTGAATCGGCCAGCCGGGCGAAGTCCGACTTCCTGTCCAGCATGAGCCATGAATTGCGCACGCCGCTGAATGCGGTGCTGGGTTTCGGACAATTGCTGGAGCTGGATGAGCGCCTCGCCCCAGATCAAAAGGATAATGCGCAAGAGATACTCAAGGCCGGGGAACATCTGCTCGGCCTGGTCAACGAGGTGCTGGACCTGGCCAGGATCGAGTCTGGCAAGATAGATATTTCGCCGGAGCCGATTGACGCGAGTGTCTTGATGGGCGAATGCTGCAACCTGATCGAGCCATTGGCCCATGCGCGCCAAATATCAATGCAATGCGGTGACTGGGGCGATCTTTGGGTGTACGCAGATCGAATCAGGATCAAACAGGTGCTGATCAATCTGCTCTCCAATGCGGTGAAATACAACCATGAGCGAGGCAGTATTCGGCTGGATTGGCAGCGTCCCAGCCCGGATCATGTGCGTATCACGGTAAGTGATACCGGCCCGGGTATCACGGCGGAGCGCATTGGCGAGTTGTTCCAGCCGTTCAGCAGACTGGGGGCGGAACACAGCGCGATAGAGGGTACCGGTATCGGCCTGGCCATCACGCGCAAATTGATCGAGATGATGGGAGGCAGTGTCGGTGTCGAAAGTATGCCGGGTGTGGGCTCGACCTTCTGGGTCGAGTTGCCACAAGCCCCTTTTGAAGTCGAACACGCTCATACGGAGGCGCACGGGGATAGCGCCATGTCGGCACACGGTGCCCGGATGCAACGCGTGCTGTATATCGAGGACAATCCGACCAACCTGAAGCTGGTCAGCCAGATACTCGAAAGGCGCAGACATATCCGGCTGGTCACAGCGCACACGCCCGAGTCGGGCATGGAGTTCATCCTGGCGCATCAGCCCGACCTGATCCTGCTCGACATCAATATGCCCGGCATGGATGGGTATCAGGTGCTGGAGATTCTGAAAATGGATGCGCGCTCAAAAGGCATACCGGTGATAGCGTTGACCGCGAATGCCATGCCCAACGATATCGAGCGTGGCAGGCCGGCCGGATTTGCGGCCTACCTGACCAAGCCGCTCGACGTTGAGGGCTTCCTGAAGACGGTGGATGATACGCTGCTAGAATGCGCGAGCCATACATCCGGAAATGAGTAGTTCGTGGCCGGGCATACCGCAAAGCATTGGACGCAGACCTGTGCTCAGGACTATTCAATCCGATGGCGAACGCGTTCAAGCGTGCGAGCCAACAGGTTGGCTGAAATTATAGAGAGGCGATAAATGAGTACCAGCATGGAGGAATTCCAGTATCTGTTGCAAGGCATGCGTTCCTCTTTTCTCGACGATCTGCAGGAGCACTGCGACCAGTTCGATAACCTGCTGCTTGCCCTGGAGAAGAAACCGGACGACCGCGCCCTGTTTGATGAGTTGTTCCGTGGGGTGCATAACCTGAAAGGTTCCGGCGGTACCCATGATGTGCATATCATCACCAGTATCTGTCACCAGTTGGAGAATTGCCTGGCGGACATGGTGGCAAAAAGCGAATTCTCCCGTGCGTTGGAACGGGCGCTGAAGTATGTGGATCTGTTGCGCCGGGTCGAGGCGCCGGGCCGCATGGAGAAGCCGGATTATTCCGAGGTCGAGGCGGAACTGGAGAGATTGCGCCTGTCTGCGTTGCAGAGCCGCAAGTCGTGTCTGGTCGCGGAGTCTTCAGCCATGATGTCGCGCGTCTATCGCTCGGTCCTGACGGAGAGGGCGATCCGGATCACCATGGTCAGCAATGGCCTGGAGGCATTGTCGCGCTTGCTGCATGAGCCATTCGATCTCGCCATCATCGGGCGCGAGTTGCCGGATCTGAACGGTATCGCGGTTATTTCCGCGCTGCGTAATTCGCAGTGCCAGAATAAAAATATGCCGGTTGTTTTTGTGACCAGCAATAGCGACAATATCCCTGAGCATACACATATCGACGACGTTCTGATCAAGGACAATCGATTGTCTGCCAATCTTGGTGGCGCGCTACAGAAGTTGCAGTTGTAAGCATTCTGCTTGTTTATTCCGGACTTACAGACTTGCTCACAGAAGCTGTGTATAACTTTGTGTACAACAGGTAGGGAGAAGTACCTAACCCCTTATCAAATAACTGTTTTTGTTGCGCTGCTTATTTTTTGAACTTATAAAATAACCAATAAAAACAAACTGATGCTGTAAGTTGCCGGGATGCGGGTAGGGTATCTCGCGGCAAAGTGCCGTGTTTACTGGAATTGTGAATTATTGCGGGTTGTCAATATGTTTTTTAATGAGAATACACTTGAAGAAAATCGCGTGTTAAGCGTGCGCGAACTTAACTTTGCCGCCAGGCAGTTACTTGAAAACGGTCTGCCTTTGCTGTGGGTGCGCGGCGAAATTTCCAATTTCGTTTGCGCGGCTTCCGGGCACTGGTATTTCTCGTTGAAGGATGAACAGGCGCAAGTGCGTTGCGTGATGTTTCGGCATAAAAGCCAGTATCTCGACTGGCAGCCGAAGAACGGCATGCAGGTGGAAGTGCTGGCGCTGGCGACCCTGTATGAAGCGCGCGGCGATTTCCAGTTGACGCTGGAACAGATGCGCCCCGCCGGATTGGGCGCGCTGTATGAAGCGTTCGAGCGGCTCAAGAAAAAACTGGAAAATGAAGGTCTGTTCGATGGCGCACGCAAACGTGCTTTGCCCTCGTTTCCGCAACAGATCGGCATCGTCACCTCATTGCAGGCTGCCGCATTGCGCGATGTGCTGACCACGCTGAAGAAACGTATGCCGGGCATGGCCGTCGTGCTGTATCCCGTGCCAGTGCAGGGCGAAGGTGCGGCGCAGAAGATCGCACAAGCCATCAGGACAGCGAGCGAACGCGCAGAGTGCGACGTGCTGCTGGTGTGTCGGGGCGGCGGCAGCATCGAAGACTTGTGGGCGTTCAACGAAGAGATGGTGGCGCGCGCCATCGCCGCAAGCCATATCCCGGTGGTGAGCGGGGTAGGGCATGAGACCGATTTCACCATCACCGATTTTGTGGCCGATGCGCGTGCCGCTACGCCGACTGCGGCAGCGCAACTGGTGGCGCCAGACCGGCAGGAATTGCGGCAACGCCTGCGCCATGTCGTGCAGCGCATGGCGCGCGGCTACCAGCGCCATGCAGAACGCGCGATGCAGAATCTCGATTTTTTGCAGCGGCGTCTGGTGCATCCCGCGCAACGCATACGGCAGCAGGAGCAGCACCTCGATCAACTGCAGCAGCGTTTGCGCATGGCGCGCCCCGATCTCGCGCGGCTCGGTGCGCAGCAGGCAGAAGGCCTGCGCCGTTTGCGCGCCGCCATGCAACGCACGTTGGAGCGCTACGACATGCGCTTGCGCAACATGCAGCAGCATTTGCAGCATCTCGATCCGCAGCAAGTGCTGGCGCGCGGTTACAGCATGGTGCGCGACGAACATGGCGCCATCGTCGCGGACAGTGCGGTACTGGCGTCCGGTGCGCGGCTCGATATCACTTTTGCACGCGGCTGGGCGCGTGCTGAGGTAAAAGAAAAAGACCGAGCCAGTTGATTTGTCCATGACTGCTTCTCCAGCCAGGCAGCTCCTGCGCGAAATTTTCGGCTATACCGAATTTCGCGGCGCGCAACAAGGCATCATCGAGCATGTAGCCGCAGGCGGCGATGCGCTGGTGCTGATGCCGACCGGCGGCGGCAAGTCGCTGTGCTATCAGATACCATCCTTGCTGCGGCATGGTGTCGGTATCGTCGTGTCGCCGCTGATCGCGCTGATGCAGGATCAGGTGGATGCGCTCAAACAGCTTGGCGTGCGGGCCGCCTTCCTGAATTCCAGCCTGGATGCCGATGCGGCGCGCGAGGTGTGGCGCTCGGTACATCGCGGTGAGTTGAAATTGTTGTATGTGGCGCCGGAGCGGTTGATGACGGAGGGCTTCCTTGAGTTGCTGGAAGGTTTGGCGCAAGACGATGGCATCGCCCTGTTCGCCATCGATGAAGCTCACTGCGTCTCGCAATGGGGGCACGACTTCCGCCCCGAATACCGCGCGCTGACGGTGCTGCATGAACGCTTTCCCGGCGTGCCGCGCATCGCGCTTACGGCCACGGCGGATGCGCCTACGCGGCGCGAGATCGTCGAGCGTTTGGCGCTGGAGCAGGCACAGCAGTTCGTCTCCAGCTTCGACCGCCCCAACATCCGCTACCGCGTTACGCAGAAGAACAATGCGCGCCAGCAATTACAGGCTTTTCTCGAAACCGAACATCCCGACGACGCGGGCATCGTGTACTGTTTGTCGCGCAGGAAAGTCGAAGAGACGGCGGCGTGGCTGAAGGAACATGGCTGGGATGCCTTGCCCTATCACGCCGGGCTAGATGCCGCCACGCGCAGCAAGAACCAGCAAAGATTCCTGCGCGAAGAAGGCGTGATCATGATTGCCACCGTCGCTTTCGGTATGGGCATAGACAAGCCCAACGTGCGCTTTGTTGCCCACCTCGACCTGCCCAAGAGCATGGAAGGTTATTATCAGGAAACGGGTCGTGCCGGGCGCGACGGCTTGCCCGCGAATGCGTGGATGGCTTATGGTTTGGGCGATGTGGTGTCGATGCGCCAGATGCTGCTGTCAGGCGATGCGCCCGAAGAGCGCAAGCGTGTGGAGTTGCAGAAGCTCGATGCGCTGCTGGGTTTCTGCGAATCCACCGAGTGCCGCCACCAAACCATCCTGCGCTATTTCGGCGAAGAACATCCGGGCGGCTGCGGCCAGTGCGACAACTGCTTGGCACCCGTGGATACCTGGGATGCGACGCAAGCCGCGCAGATGGCGCTATCCTGCGTCTATCGCACCGGCCAGCGCTTTGGCGTCGCGCACCTGATCGACGTGTTGCTGGGCAAGGAGACCGCGAAGATCGGGCAGTTCCAGCATCAGCAACTCAGCACCTTCGGCATCGGCAAGGACCTGGCGCAAACGCAATGGAGCAGCGTCTATCGCCAACTCGTCGCCGCCGGATTGATCACTGTGGACATGGAAGCCTACGGCGGGTTGAAGCTTACTGAAGCTGCGCGTGCCGTGCTCAAAGGCCAGCAGGAGGTGTGGCTGCGGCGCGATGCCGAACCGGCCAAGCGCAAAACCAGCAAGACCGAACGTGGATCGAGTCTGCGCGAGGCTTATGCTGGTGCCAACGAAGACCCGCTATGGCTTGCGCTAAAAGCCAAACGCCTCGAACTCGCGCGCGAACAAGGCGTGCCGCCCTATGTGATCTTCCACGACAGCACTTTGCTGGAAATCCTCAACCGCAAACCGCAGACGCTGGACGAGATGGCGCAGATCAGCGGCGTGGGGCAGGCCAAGCTGGCGCGCTATGGCGATGCATTTTTGCAGGTGGTGGAGGATGGGGCCAATGGCGGTACACAGGCTTAGTCTTGCCCGCCATGACGGGCCGCCAGCCTCGCTTCATTGACGACGTTTAGCAGGAAGAAAAATACAGCCCCTGCTTTTTGAAAATACGATATGCGGATGGGCGGCTAGTAAACGTTGGGTAATCAGCTCAGGCGATATGCCGGGAATCCGCTCTGCATCCAGCCCATCATGCCGCCACGCAGGTTGTAGACATGGTGGAAGCCCCGCTGCTGGAGGAACTGGCACGCCTGCGCTGAACGCGCACCGCTGCGGCACACGATGACCAGCTTTTTCTCTGGCGGCAGTTCGTGCAGCTTCATGGGCAGCAAGTGCAGCGGCAGGGCTTCAGCCTTGGGCACAGTGCCCGCCGCGATCTCCTGCATCTGGCGCACATCGAGCACGCGAAAATCATGGCTGGCGTCATTCAGCCATAGCGCAAGCTCGGTTGCGTCGATTTCCTTGATGGTGTTGGCGTACATCTGGGTGGCTCCTGAATGGGTAATATTTAAATATTAGCATGCGCTAATATTATTGCAAGCTGGCCGGCTTGTCGCGCGGATGGATTGACCACTTCAGTTCAAGTCCGTATATTCGCCAACCATGAATACGCACCAGACAATTTCCTCTGCACCAATCTCCCACCGGCGACTGTGGCTGCTATCTATCTCCACGCCGCTGCGCCTCTTTTCCGTTTTAACGTAAAGTATTTGAACTGGCAACGCGGGTCTGCCCGCGCTGCCGTTGCCGCTGACCCGTGCCGCTAACCTCAGGGTCTGAACCATGGCAACTTCTTCTGCAAAATATCCAATTGATCGCGGCACCTTGTTTGGCGTGGCTTTCGCGCTGCTCGCCGCTGTGGGTTTCTCGGCCAAGGCCATACTGGTTAAACTGGCTTATATCGAGCATGTGGATGCCGTAACGCTGCTGGCGTTGCGCATGGCGTTCTCCGCGCCATTCTTCATCGGTGTCGCGCTGTGGGCGCGCTACCAGCATGCCGAGCCTTTGCGCCGGCATGACTGGATGCTGGTACTGGGTTTGGGACTCATCGGCTATTACCTTTCCAGCTTTCTGGATTTCCTCGGCCTGCAATACATCTCCGCCGGGCTGGAGCGCTTGATCCTGTTCCTGTATCCGACCATGACGGTGATCCTCACGGCGCTTATCTACAAGCGCGCCATAGGCCGCCGGGTCGCCGGGGCGATGGCCTTGTGCTATGCCGGGATAGCCCTGGTGTTTTTGCATGATGCGGGCATGAAGCAGGGCGGCAGTGTCGTGCTGGGCGCGTCGCTGGTGTTTGCCAGCACCTTGTCCTACTCGGTCTATCTGGTCGGCGCGGGCCATGCCATTGCGCGCATCGGTGCCTCGCGCTTCACCGCTTATGCCATGATCGTGGCGAGTGCGGCCAGCCTGTTGCAGTTCGCGGTGACGCATCAGCCGGGTGCGCTCGACTTGCCACTACGCGTGTATGAGCTTTCCATCGCCATGGCGCTGTTCTCCACCGTGTTGCCGGTATTCCTGTTGTCCTGGGCCATACGCCACATAGGCTCGGGCAGCGCCTCGCTGATCGGCACCATAGGCCCGGTCAGCACCATCTACATGGCTTACGTGGTTCTGGGTGAAAGCCTGTCGCTATTGCAGATCGCCGGCTCGGCACTGGTGCTGGCGGGCGTGCTTATCGTCAGCATAAATAGTAAAAGTGCGGGAAAATAGCGCCTGACTTAAGGAGAGAGACGTGAAACAACTGAGCGATAGCATGCTGGTTACACTGACTTCACAAGCGCAGCAAGCGCCGCGCCTGCGCGCTAATCACAATCTGCACGAAGAGCTAGGCGATCCCATCCAGCGCCTGGCCATTGCCATGGAACCCGGTACTTTGATCCTGCCGCACCGCCATCCGCAGACCTGGGAGATGCTGTTGCCGCTGCGCGGGCGTTTCATCGTGCTGATATTCGACGATGCGGGCAAGGTCGTGGAACGTACCGTGTTGGGCGAAGGTTGCAACGTGCTGGAGTTCCCGGCCAACACCTGGCATGCCGTGCTGTCGCTGGATATGGGCGGCGTGATATTCGAGGTGAAGCATGGGCCGTATACGCCGATCAGCGCGGCAGATGTCGCACCGTGGAGCAATGGCTTGAGTGCGGCGACGTTGAATGGCCGGTATGCGGTCGCGGGCGTGGGTGAGCGGATTTCCTGACAGGGAGGAAGGGACGCTGGCGGGCAACCGGAATCAGGTATACAGATATTTCCCGAACGCTTTCCAGACTTCTCCGCCGTGCACTTCCCGGTCTTCCTCTGCGGCGTTCCCCATGGTTTGCAGCATGAGCGAAGCCAGCGCGAAAAGTTGGGCTCTGGTTATACGCTGCATATCTTTCGACGTATATGCCGCCTGGGCATCCGCCGGGCCGAAAGCCTTGCACTCGGCAGCCAGTTGCTGCATCGCGGTCGCATCATGCCAATCGAGACCGAGCGCCACCATCTTCCGGGTCAGCTCGATCTCGATTTGCGAGACTTCAGTCCAATGGTTCTCGATCTGGCTCATGCTTGCCTTTCAGCGGGACGCGCTATTTCAGGAGTGCGTTGGCGATGTCGCGTTTGTGTTCTTCTTCCTGGATCAGGATGTCTTCGAGCACGCGGCGCAAGCCATATTCCCTGAGCGCTTCGGCCTGGGCTATGCGTTCCTTATAGCGCTTGATGGCATTGTTTTCGCCCCATAGATCCTGCCGCAGCATTTCCAGGCTGTCCGGCGAAATCTCGCGCTTCTCCACATCCACAGTAGGCACGCCGCCGAGAAAATCTATCTGCTCGGACAGCATGACGGCATGTTGCATCTCTTCCTGCGCATGAATCAGCAGCTCTTTCTGGATGGAATCGAATTGCGCGCCGTTGATCGCCGCCGCGTGTTGCGTGTATTGCACGGCGGCCGCATATTCCCACTCCAGATCCTTGTTGAGTTCCGCCAGCAGTTTCTTCATGGTGATCTTCATGTCGCGCCTCCTGTGGTTGAGAAAAAACGTGGGAGCATTCTACGCTCAAGTGATGACGGTCGGCTGTTCGCGCCCTGTGCGCGATCCCAGTTCGGAAATCTGCAAAGCGATCTGGATTAGTTCGGCCAGTGCCACTTGCGCATCGAGATGGTGGCGCGCCACGTCGGCCTCGAACGCTTCGAGGTACACGCGCAAGGTCGCGCCCTCGGTGCCGGTGCCGGACAAACGGAAGATGATGCGCGAACCGTCGGTGAAGATGATGCGCACGCCCTGACCTTTGCTCACGCTGCCGTCGACCGGATCGGTGTAGCTGAAGTCGTCGCAGAATTTCACGCTGTATTTGCCGAACATCTTGCCGACCAGTGTGGCGAAGCTGTCCTTGAGATGTTGCATCACGCCGTTCGCCGCATCGGTCGGCAGGCCTTCGTAGTCGTAGCGCGAATACACGTTGCGGCCATATTTCGCCCAGTGCTCGCGCACTATGCTCTCCACCGGCTGCTTGCGCACGGCGAGGATGTTGAGCCAGAACAGCACCGCCCACAGGCCGTCTTTTTCGCGCACGTGATTCGATCCCGTGCCAAAGCTTTCTTCGCCGCATAGCGTGACCTTGCCCGCGTCCATCAGGTTGCCGAAGAATTTCCAGCCGGTCGGCGTTTCGTAGCAGGGGATGTTCAGCGCCTGCGCCACGCGATCCGCCGCCGCACTCGTCGGCATTGAGCGCGCGATGCCTGCCAAACCTTGCTTGTAGCCCGGCACCAGCGTGGCATTGGCGGCCAGCAGCGCGAGGCTGTCGGACGGCGTCACGAAGAAATGGTGGCCCAGAATCATGTTGCGGTCGCCGTCGCCGTCCGAGGCCGCGCCGAAATCTGGTGCGTGGTCGCCGTACACGATGTCCACGAGTTCGTGCGCATAAGTCAGGTTGGGGTCGGGATGGCCGCCGCCGAAATCCTCGAGCGGCACGGCGTTCATCACGCTGCCTGCGGGCGCACCGAGACGGCGCTCCAGTATCTCTTGCGCGTAAGGCCCGTTCACCGCGTGCATGGCGTCGAACCGGATCCTGAATCCGCCGTTTAACAAATTGCGTATCGCCGCGAAATCGAAAATGGATTCCATGAGTTCGGCGTAGTCGCTCACCGGGTCTATCACTTCGACCCGCATGTCGCCCAGCGTGCTGGCGCCCAGCGCATCCAGCGCCACATCGGCGGCGTCGAGGATGCTGTATTGGGTGATCGTCCTGCTTCTGGCGAAGATCGCTTCGGTGACAGTCTCGGTGGCGGGGCCGCCGTTGGCGCTATTGTACTTGATGCCGAAGTCTTCTTTCGGGCCGCCGGGGTTGTGGCTGGCGGACAGGATGATGCCGCCGAAGGTTTTGTATTTGCGGATCACGCACGAAGCCGCCGGTGTGGACAGGATGCCGCCGCGTCCTACCAGCACTTTGCCGTAACCATTGGCCGCCGCCATTTTTAGGATGATCTGGATCGCCTCACGGTTGTAATAACGCCCGTCGCCGCCGAGTACCAGCGTCGCATTTTTCGGCGCGGCGATGCTGTCGAAAATAGACTGCACGAAATTCTCCAGATAGTGCGCTTGCTGGAATACCGGAACTTTCTTGCGCAGGCCGGAGGTGCCGGGTTTCTGATCTTGAAATGGCTGGGTGGAAATGGTGCGGATGCTCATGGTGCGTCCTCGTTGTATGGATTATTGTTCCGGGAAAATCATATCATCACATCAGGAATTATTTTGTGCGCTCTCCAATACAACCGTGACCTTCTCATTCTTCAGATACAGGTCGCGGCCGGGGTAAGGTATCTCGATGTTGTGTTTGCCGAGTTCGGTTTCCAGCGCCCACACGTAACCGGCCTGTATCGTGCCGGGAATCTTGACGAGTTCCTGATCTATCCACACCACGAGTTCGAATTCCAGCGCGCTGTCGCCCATGCGCACCAGCAGCACATCGGGCTGGCGCTGCGCGTCATCTTTGACGGTGGTCGGCACATTCAATGCGGCTGCGATGCCGGCTTCGCGCACGAGTTCCTTATCCGTGCCGTAGGCGACGCTGAATGGCACATGGATGCGCCGTATCGAGCTATTGAAGGTCCAGTTCACCACGCGCCCGCTGATGAATTCCGAATTCGGCACGAGGATGTCTATGGCGTCGGAAGTGGTGATGCGCGTGAAGCGCAGATTGATCTCGGTGACCTTGCCCACGAGGCCGGATTGCAGCTCCACGATGTCGCCGACCTTGAGCGATTTCTCGAACAGGATGATGACGCCCGCGACGAAGTTGGACAGGATGTTCTGCAAACCGAAGCCCAGCCCCAGACCGACCGCGCCGCCGAGGAAGGCAAAACTGGAAAGCTCAAATCCCATGAAGCCCAGCGCAAAGATCACGCCGAGTATCCACACGAAATAATTTGCCAGGCGGCTCAGCAGATAGACCGCCGGATCGCTTGAGTCGGCCTGGAGTTTGTTGATCGAGCGCTTGGTGAGCTGGGCTATTTTCCAGATCGCCAGCAACATGAACATCAGGATCAGCAGGCGCAGCAGCGTGATGTCGGTCTTGCCGATGCTGAACAGCGGATCTCTGGCTATCTCCAGCGTATCTTTCCAGACGTCGTGAATGAAACTCATTTCTTGCGCTCCCCGGAGCAGATCAAGGCGTTCGCGATGTTACCGCATTACCTTCCAAAAAGCCCCCACCATCGGTTAAGCTTGCGCCTTTCCAATCGCACCTGACAAACATCATGGCCCAATACGTAATGTCCATGCTCCGCGTGAGCAAGATCGTTCCTCCCAAGCGTCAAATCATCAAGGATATTTCCCTCAGTTTTTTCCCCGGCGCGAAGATCGGCCTGCTCGGCCTCAACGGCTCGGGCAAGTCCACCGTGCTGCGCATCATGGCGAACGTGGACAAGGAATACGACGGCGAGGTGCAGCACTTGCCCAATATCAAGATCGGCTACCTGCCGCAGGAACCGGTGCTCGATCCGGCCAAGACCGTGCGCGAGGAAGTGGAATCGGCTTTAGGTGAGGTCATGGAGGCGCAAGCCAAGCTGGATGCGGTGTATGCCGCCTATGCCGAGCCGGATGCCGACTTCGACGCGCTCGCCGCCGAGCAGGCCCGCCTGGAAAACATCATCGCCGCAAGCGGTAGCGACGCCTCGCACCAGATGGAAATCGCCGCCGACGCGCTGCGCCTGCCGGAATGGGATGCGGTGGTCAAGAACCTTTCCGGTGGTGAAAAGCGCCGCGTGGCGCTGTGCAAGCTGCTGCTGGAAAAGCCCGACATGCTGCTGCTGGACGAACCCACCAACCACCTGGATGCCGAATCGGTGGAATGGCTGGAACAATTCCTCGTGCGCTTCCCCGGCACCGTGGTCGCCGTCACCCACGATCGTTACTTCCTCGACAACGCCGCCGAATGGATCCTCGAACTCGACCGCGGCCACGGCATCCCCTGGAAGGGCAACTACTCAAGCTGGCTGGAGCAGAAGGGCGAGCGACTGGCACAAGAGCAGAAGCAACTAGACGCCCATTCAAAAGCGATGAAGCAGGAGCTGGAATGGGTGCGTCAGAACCCCAAGGCGCGCCAGGCCAAATCCAAGGCACGTATCGCCCGCTTTGAAGAACTCAATTCGCAGGAACACCAGGCGCGCAACGAAACACAGGAAATCTTCATCCCCGTCGGCGAGCGTCTGGGCAACGAAGTCATCGAGTTCAACAACGTGAGCAAAGCCTATGGCGACCGCCTGCTGATCGATAACTTCAGCTTCAAAGTGCCGCCCGGCGCCATCGTCGGCATCATCGGCCCCAACGGCGCGGGTAAATCCACCATGTTCCGCATGATCACCGGCAAGGAGCAACCGGATTCCGGCGAAGTGAAAATTGGCCAGACCGTGAAGATCGCGCATGTGGATCAGTCGCGCGATTCGCTGGATAGCGAAAAGACCGTGTTCGACGCTATCTCCGGCGGCAACGACATTTTGACCGTGGGCAAATACGAGACTCCGGCGCGGGCTTACATTGGACGCTTCAACTTCAAGGGTGGGGATCAGGCCAAGATCGTCGGGCAATTGTCGGGCGGTGAGCGCGGACGCTTGCATCTGGCGCAGACGCTGATCTCCGGCGGAAATGTGCTGCTGCTCGACGAACCCTCCAACGACCTCGACGTGGAAACCTTGCGCGCGCTGGAAGACGCGCTGCTTGAATTTGCGGGCTGTGTGATGGTGATCTCCCATGATCGCTGGTTCTTGGACCGTATCGCGACCCACATCCTCGCGGCGGAAGGCGAATCCAAGTGGACGTTCTTTGATGGCAACTATCAGGAGTATGAGGCGGACAAGCGGAAGCGGCTGGGCGAAGAGGGCGCTAAGCCTAAGAGGATTCGGTATAAGCCGATTAGCCGGTGATCCCGTCATTCCGGCGAAGGCAGGAATCCAGCAGGATGAAATGCCTGCGAAGCAGACAATAGTTTGAGCACATGGAATAATGACTCATGGAATTTGAAGCCGATCCGGTTAAAGCTGCTCAAAACTTCAAGAAGCATAAAGTCAGCTTCGAAGAAGCAGCTTCCATATTCGGAGATTCAATGGAACTCACTTTTCCCGATCCAGACCAATTCCATTTCCATTGGCGAGATGCGCTGGCTGTCGTTTGGGATGTCCAGCAGAGGGCGAGTTCTTGCAGTGATTTACACGGAGCGCCGGAGCAAGATTCGTCTGGTCAGCGCGCGAGTAGCCACGAAACATGAAAGGAAAATTTATGAAGAAGACTGAAGAAATGCGCGCCGAATATCGCCGCGAAGACCTCGGGAAAGGCGTCCGGGGAAAACACCATGCAGCCTTCAAGAAAGGCAGCAATCTGGTGCTGCTCACTCCCGAGTTGGCAAAAATATTTCCGACCAACGAAGCTGTGAACTCGGCACTTGAATCACTGGTAGGTATTGCGCGCTCGGCGGTGACAAAGAAACGGCATGCAAGCGGGACGACGGTTAAATGCAGCGTTGCAAATGCACGGTAAGTAGTATGTCTGCTTATTGGAGAGTGAATGAAGTTCGTGTGGTCGGCGACAACGCCGTTTTTGTCCGCTTCATGCCGGGATTCTTTCGTGGTGTGTTTTCGCACCTGAGCGACCCGGTAAAATTTCGACAAGTTACCGTAGTTGGCGGAGCGGTAACCTGGCCGGGCGAACTCGACCTTGCGCCGGATGCGATGCATGAGGAAATCAAGCAGCGCGGTGGTGAATGGGTGGGATCGTCACGGGGTCACCCATTAGCCTCCCCCGTCAATAGGGGCGAGTAAATTTCTGCGGTCGCCCCCGCCTTTTCTTTTGCTGCAATCCCTTGCCCGCAATGCCAAGCGTACTTGGTTCTCGAAATCTGGTTGCGACACAGCGCACC